>JALOTF010000034.1 GCA_025458025.1 Beijerinckiaceae bacterium
CCGATGACGCCTTTGGCGATGTCGGGCGGAAGATTACGGTGATAACTCCAGATGCTGGAGTCGGAACGCTGGATCATGAACCGCGATCCAGAAGTCGATGGACGCCCCACGCCATCCCCCAATATCAACGGAGTTATCAACGGCAGGGATATCGCCTTTTGGCGCTAAAGCCCTGTATTGAGCCAATATCGTTGATTTACCGGGGGAATGTCAAAATTTAGGGAATAAATGGCGCGCCCGAAAGGATTCGAACCTCTGACCCCCAGATTCGTAGTCTGGTGCTCTATCCAGCTGAGCTACGGGCGCGCTGGCGATGCCGAAGCAGCAAGGGTGTTTCGCGCCTTTCGTGTTACGGCGCTGAAGGGATGTGTTAGCAGCTGTAGGAATGCGTGAAATCAACGTCATTCCGGTCGGGCTTGCGGCATGCCCGAGCCTCAGGCGCGCCCGCCATTGCGCGGCACTTGCGCGACCTGCGCTTCGGTTTCCGGCAGCGAAAGACGAAAATGCGCGCCTTCGCCGGCTGGCGTTTCCATCAGCGTCATGTCGCCGCCCATGCCGCGCAGCAATTCCTGCGCGATGGTGAGGCCGAGGCCCGTGCTGCCACGCTGCCCGCTGCCGCTGAAAGCCTGGAACAGCGTCTCACGGATACGCGGCGGGATGCCCGGACCCGAATCGCGGATATCTAGCCGGACCTGCCCGCCCCCAGCCTCTGCTGAAATGCGGATAACCCTTTTTTGCTCCGCCGGCAGGTTTTCCAGCGCCGCGCGTGCATTGCGCAGAAGGTTTGTCAGTACGCGATGCAGATGATCGGGGTCGGCGCTCACGCGCAGGCCGGGCGGAATATCCACCTCAAGGGCCGGCACGCTTTCGGGCGAAAGCGCCAGTTGCTCGCCCACATCATTCACCAGCATCAGCAGGGCGACGGGGCCGAGCTTCGGCGTCTGCTCCTGCGCCTTGCCGTAAGCGAGCGTCGCCTGGCAGAAGGCGATAGCGCGATCGAGCGTTTCGAGCATTTTCGGCACGAAGCGCTGCACATTGGGGTCTGCGGTGGTCGCCAGCCGGTCGGCCATCAGCTGGGCCGAGGCGAGCATGTTGCGGAGGTCATGGTTGATCTTCGCCACCGCGAGGCCGAGATTGGCGAGGTGCTCGCGCTGCCGCAATTGCTGGCGCAGGCTCTCCTGCATGTCGGCGATGGACCTTTCGAGATCGCCGAGTTCATCCTCGCGCTGGCTGGGCTCCAGCAAAGTGCGCGCATTTTCCGGCTGGTCGCGGAACCGGGCCATTGCGCCTGCGAGCGCCTTCACAGGCCGCACGATCTGCATGTTGAGCACGAGATAGAGCAAGGCCGCGACCACGCCGCAGATGACAAGCGACACCTGTAGGATCGACCAGGAATAGGCGAGCATGGCCATGCGCAGGCGGCGCTCGTTGATGATCAGCTCCACGAAGTCACCGCCGCCCGGCGCCGGGCCCACCACGCGCATGGTGCGCATGGAGCCGAAAAGCAGGATGTCGAAGGCGCTCATGATCTCGTCGACGGGATGGCGCTGGCGCAGATCGATTTCCAGCTGCACGGGCGGCGGCATGTCCGCCACAGCTAGCAGCCGGCGGGATTGCTCGATGCGCAGCGCGATCATCGTCGCATCCATGCCCTTCAGCAGGTCGTCGATCAGGTCGCGCGGCAGCGAATCAGGCGGGGCCCGTTCCAGCACGAGGGCGGCAGCGCGCCCCTGCGCAAGGCGATCATTCAGCCAAGTGTTCCGGTAATTCGCGATGGACGGCACATAGATCAGCACTTCCGCAATGAGCACGAAGAGCACGGAAAGCAGCATCAGCCGCCCGGAAAGGCCAGGACGCAGCCGGCCGATGGGCGTGCCGGAAGAGGGCGGAACGGGGCGCTCCTTCTCAATCATCCGAACATCCGGAAGAAACGGAAGGCGCGCTGCACTTTCGAGGACCTTAGGAGACCGCGCGCAGGGCTCGCTGCCGCAAGGCGGATGGCTTCGCTCGCGCGCCCCGGCGGCAGGTTGAGACGGGCGATCTCGGAAAGCGTGAGGCCCTGTGCGAGTGCCAACGTCAGCGGCGCGATATTCTCCGCCGCGCGCGGGCCGAACAGGCAGGCACCGAGCAGTCGCCCCTTACGATCCGCCATGAGCTTCACGAAGCCGCCGGAGACGTCTGCCGGATCGGCATCGGCGAAGGCCGCGCGCGCGATCTGTGCGCCACCACGCGCCAGCGCCTCGCGCTCCGTGAGGCCGATCGCGGCGATGCCGGGATCACCCCCGACGAGCCGCAGGGCGGGCATGGGCTGGTAACGGCCGGAGCGACGGAAGAACAGGCGGCCCACGAGATGCGCCACCGCGCTGGCATCGGGCAGGGAATCCGGGTTCGCGACGCGCCCCACCGCGAACACGCAGGAATTGCCCGTTTCGAAGCCGTTTTTCAGCACAAGACGCCCATTCTTCAGACGAATTCCCGCCTTCTCAAGGTCGAGGTCTTCGATCACGGGACGGGCTGCACCGATCTCCCAGACGGGCAGATCAGCCGGCCGGGCAGGCGGCATGCCGGTGAGGCGAACAAGGCCGCGCCGTTCGAGATCGCCGAGCAACAGGCGCGTGGCATCCGCATCGAGATCGGGCGCGACAGGGGTTTCGCTCACCAGCGTCACCTGGCTGCCTAGGCGGACGAGCAGGCTTGCGAGATCCAGCGCGGCCGCCGCCCCCCCGCGCAGGATGAGCCGCCGCGGCACCACGCCGCGTTCGAGCAGATCCAGCAACTCGGCTTGCGGGGCCGCGGAACCGCAGCCGGTCGCGAGCAGCACGCGCCGGGGCTGGAACGTGACATCACCGATGGCAACCCGCCGCTTGTCGAGAAAGCGGGCCGGGCCGGTTTCCACGCGGATGCGAGCGGCGCGCAGGCGCTCCTGGCTGCGCTGCCGGCGGATATCTTCCAGAATAGCCTTGCGATGAGCCTCGAAAGCGGCAAGATCAGTACAATCCGGGAGTCGGGCGAGCACTTCGCCATCGCGGATTGCCAGCCGAGTAGCGCTCTCTTCCGGGTAGGCCACGATGACCTGACCACCCAAAGTTGCGACCGCCAGGCCGATTTCCAGGCCCTGCCGGTCCAGTCCAAGGATGAGAAGGTCTGGCTTTTCCACCGCGCGGGCCTCCGATTTCCAAGCCCTGCCATGGCTTTGGGCTCGCATGCAAGGCCGCATTGAGCTGGCCATGCCCGCTTCGCCCTTCAAGGTGTGGGCCGGCATTTGGGGATTGACATTTAAAGCCGCCTGCCTTTTATGCCCCTTCGATTTGCCGCAGCGGGCGGCAGGCCGCGCCTCTCGGGGCGCGTTTTTGTTCCGAACACACCTTCAGGTGTTGCGAACAGCCGGTTGCCCCGCGGAAGAGACGCAACTTTTTTCGCAGGATGACGCCGATGAAGCGCACCTATCAGCCGAGCAAGATCGTTCGCAAACGCCGCCATGGCTTCCGCGCTCGCATGGCGACCGTCGGTGGCCGCAAGGTCATCGCGAACCGTCGCCGCCAGGGCCGCAAGAAGCTCTCGGCCTGAGTGCGACCGGGCCTTGCCCGGTCTCTCTCCTGTGGCGAATAACCTGACATCCCAAAGCGGGGGCGGGGCCTTGGGCCAACCGCCCTCGTTTCGTTTGGTCATCCTGCGCCAGCGTTCAGAATTTCTGGCGGCCGCCACCGGGCGACGGTCGCATGGCGCGGGCTTCACCTGCCAGCACCGGAAACCGGAGGGCGAGATGCCCCTGCGTTTCGGCTTCACGGTGACGAAGAAGACCGGTAACGCGCCGGAGCGTAACCGCATCCGCCGGCGTTTGCGGGAAGCGGTGCGGCGCGCGGGCGCAGAGCTGCATGGCATCGGTGGGGATTTCGTGCTGATCGGCCGGCGCGAGGCGCTGACGGTGCCGTTCGAGACCCTCGTGAGCGCACTGAAAGAGGCCATTCGCCGGCTCGCACAGGGCGGCGGGCAGCCGCCGCGCCCGAACCGCGCGTCATAATCGGCGGGAAAGACCATTGGCCTCTTTGCATTTTCGGGCTTCCGGCATAGAAGGCCTGCGCAATTCGAGCTGAGCCACCTGCCTGCCTCCCGCGAGGGAACAGGTGAGCGGGTGCTTTGCCCTGCGGGGCGACACGGAACGGGATCGATGAAATCCGACGACAACAGGAACCTGCTCCTCGCAATCACCCTGTCGGTGATTGTCATGGTCGGCTGGAACTACTTCTTCGGCATGCCGAAGCTGGAGCAGCAGCGCCAGCAGCAGACGCAGAGCCAGACCGCCGCTCCGGGCCAGCCCGGCTCCGCCGTGTTGCAGCCCCCGACTGCGGGTGGCACGGCAGCACCGGCCCCTGCGGCACCGGGCTCGACGGTCGCGACCGGCGTGAAACTTCCGCGCGAACAGGCCCTCGCCCTCTCCCCGCGCGTGAAGATCGAATCGCCTTCGCTGTCCGGCTCCATCGCGCTCATCGGCGGTCGCATCGATGACCTCAGCCTCGTCCGCTACCGCGAGACGGTGGACCCGAAAAGCAACACCATCGTGCTGTTCGCGCCCTCAGGTGCAGTGAATGGCTATTTCGCGGATTTCGGCTGGCTGGCGGCTGCCGGCCAGAATGTCGCGGTACCCGGCCCGGAGACGCTGTGGCAGGCCAGCGGCGACACGCTGCGGCCCGGAAACTCGGTTACGCTCACGCATGATAACGGGCAGGGGCTCGTCTTCACCCGCGTGATCGCGATGGACGACAAGTTCCTCTTCACCGTGACCGATAGCGTAAAGAATACGGGCACCAGCCCGGTGGCGCTTTCGTCCTACGGGCGCATCACCCGGCAGGGCACGCCCACCGTTCTGGGCTTCTACATCCTGCATGAGGGCCTGATCGGCTATCTCGACGAGAAGCTGCAGGAAATGTCCTTCGCCGATGCCGTGAAGGCAAAGACGAAGACCTTCGCCAAGAACAGCGGCGGCTGGCTCGGCATCACCGAGAAGTACTGGGCCTCCGCGCTCATCCCGGCGCAGGACAAGCCGTTCTCTGCGGCGTTCGGGGCCTCCGGAGCCGCAACGAGCCCGACCTACGAAACGGCCGCCATCAACGAAGCGGCGACTGTTGCGCCGGGCGGCGAAGCCTCGACGACCATGCGGCTCTTCGCGGGTGCGAAGGAATTCGCGGTCATCAACACCTATGAAGCCTCGCTTAAAGCGAAGAACTTCGATCTGATGATCGATTGGGGCTGGTTCTATTTCATCACGAAGCCGCTCTTCCATCTCATGGAATGGGTATTCCACCTCGTCGGCAATTTCGGCATCACGATCCTGATCGTCACGGTGCTGATCAAGCTCGCGCTCTTCCCGCTCGCGAACAAATCCTACGAGAGCATGGCGCGCATGAAGCATGTGCAGCCGGAAATGCTGGCCATCCGCGACCGCTATGCGGACGACAAGATGAAGCAGCAGCAGGCGATGATGGAGCTGTACAAGAAGGAAAAGATCAACCCGCTGGCCGGCTGTTTGCCGGTGCTGGTGCAGATCCCCATCTTCTTCGCGCTCTACAAGGTGCTGTTCGTCACCATCGAAATGCGCCATGCGCCGTTCTTCGGCTGGATCAAGGACCTCGCGGCACCCGATCCGACCTCGATCTTCAACCTGTTCGGCCTCCTGCCGTTCAACCCCGGCGCGGTGCCGGTCTTCGGACCTTTCCTGATGCTCGGCATCTGGCCCATCATCATGGGCATCACGATGTGGGTGCAGATGAAGATGAATCCGGAGCCGACCGATCCGGTTCAGAAGGCCGTCTTCGCATGGATGCCGCTGCTCTTCACCTTCATGCTGGCCTCCTTCCCGGCGGGCCTCGTGATCTACTGGGCCTGGAACAACACCCTCTCGGTGCTCCAGCAATATGCGATCATGAAGAAGCTCGGCACCAAGGTGGAGCTGTGGGACAACCTGAAATCCACCTTCAAGCGGGGTTGAGGGCTAAACGGAGCACAGGATGACCAGGCCAGATCCGTTTCAGCGCTTCCCGCTGCCGGGTTGGCATGGCACAGCCTATCTCAAGGCGATTGTCACCAATCCGCGCATCGAGGTCGGTGACTTCTCCTATTATGACGACTCGCGAGGTCCCGAGCATTTCGAGGCCCGCTGCGTTCGCTATCATTTCGAATTCGTGGGTGACCGGCTGGTCATCGGCAAGTTCGTAGCCATAGCGCAAGGCGCGCAGTTCATCATGAACGGCGCGAACCACCCGATGGGCGGCTTCTCGACCTTTCCTTTCGGCACGCTGGGCTTCGTGCCCGGAGAGCCTTACGGGGCGGAGGGCGATCCGCCGCGTGGCGATACCCTCATCGGCAACGATGTCTGGATTGGCCGTGAAGCAGTCATCATGCCGGGCGTCAAGATCGGTGACGGCGCGATCATCGGAGCGCATGCAGTTGTGGGTTCGAACGTCCCACCTTACGCGATTGTCGCGGGCAATCCGGCCCGCGTCGTCCGGAAGCGGTTTCATGATGATGTGATCGCGCGTCTTCTCGCCATACGTTGGTGGGATTGGCCGGTCGAGGCCATCATGGAACATGTCGCGGCCTTGCGCGGGGCCGATATAGAGCAACTCGAGGCAGCCGCGCGGAAAGTTCAGGGCACATGACAGACCAAAGGCCCGATTACACCGAAGCCGGCCGGCGCCTCTTCGCCCGCGAGCCCGAATTCTATTGGGCGGCAGCGAAATCGACCGATCTTCCGCCCCCGCGCGGGCTGGAGATCGCCTTTGCCGGGCGTTCGAATGTGGGCAAATCTTCGCTGATCAACGCGCTAACAGGGCGCAATTCGCTGGCGCGCACCTCGCACACGCCGGGCCGCACGCAGCAGCTCAATTTCTTCGATGTCTCCGGCGCGTTCTCCTTCATCGACATGCCGGGCTACGGCTTTGCGGCGGTGGGCAAGGAGAAGGTCTCAGCCTGGACCGGCATGATCCACGATTACCTCCGGGGTCGGGTGGAACTCGCGCGCGTGCTGCTGCTGATCGATGCCCGCCACGGGCTGAAGGCCACGGATGACCCTGTCCTCGAAACCCTGCGCACCGCCGCCGTGCCCTTTCAGGTGGTGCTGACCAAGGCGGATGACCTGACCGAGAAGCAGGCCATCGCCATGAAGGCCGCGATCTCCGCGAAGATCGCGCGGCACCCTGCGGCCCACCCGGATGTGATCCTCACTTCTGCCAAGACCGGGCAGGGGATTCCCGAACTCCGCGAAGCGATCGCCTACCTGCTGGCCGAGCGCGGCGCTTTGCCGGATTGGGTGTGGAAGTGATCGCGCGGCTGGCCATTGTCGCCGGCGGCATCGCGGGGGCTATCGGCGTTGCCGCTTCGGCCCGCGCAAGCCATGGCGGTGGTGAAAACCTGGCCGTTGCCGCGCAATTCCTGCTGTTCCATGCGCCTGTGCTGCTGGCTCTCGCAGCGCTGATGCGCGTAAGCCTTGTTGGCCCGAGCGCCGGGGCGATTGTTCTAGCGCTGTTTCTCGTCGGTCTCTCGCTGTTCTCTGGCGATCTCGCGATGCGCGCGCTGGCGGGCCAACCGCTCTTCCGCATGGCCGCTCCCCTCGGTGGCGGCACGCTGATCCTCGCGTGGATCGGACTCGCCGCGAGCGCCTTCACGGGTGAGAAAAACCGCGGCGGGTGATTGAGCTTCCCGGTGATTGCGCTAAGACGGCGGACGCTTTTTCCGTGAAGGGCCTGCCATGACCAAGCTTCCCGACGTTCATACCCGCGCCGAGGTGATCGCCGAGGCTCTGCCCTTCATGCAGCGCTACGATCAGGAAGTCGTGGTCATCAAGTATGGCGGGCACGCCATGGGCAACAAGGCCGCGGCGGAGGATTTCGCCGAGGATGTCGTGCTGCTCGAATTGCAGGGCGTGAAGCCCATCGTGGTGCATGGCGGCGGCCCGCAGATCGGCAAGATGCTGGATAAACTCGGCATCAAGTCCGAGTTTCAGGGCGGCCTGCGCGTAACGGACGCCGCGACGGTGGAGATCGTCGAGATGGTTCTCGCCGGCTCCATCAATAAGCAGATTGTCGGCTGGCTCTCGGCGGAGGGCGGCAAGGCCATCGGGCTGTGCGGCAAGGACGGCAACATGGTGACGGCGCGTAAGCTGACCCGCACCGTCCGCGATCCCGATTCCAACATCGAGCGCGAGGTGGATCTCGGCTTCGTCGGCGATCCGCACAAGGTCGATCGTTCAGTCCTCGATGCCGTTCTCAAGGCGGAACTGATCCCCGTGCTCGCGCCGGTCGCGATCGGCGAGGATGGCCAGACCTACAACGTCAATGCCGACACCTTCGCCGGTGCCATTGCCGGCGCGATGAAGGCGAAGCGCCTGCTTCTCCTCACGGATGTGCCGGGTGTGCTCGACAAGAACAAGAACCTCATCCCGGAACTCACCGTCGACCAGTGCCGCGAACTCATCGCGGATGGCACGGTTTCGGGCGGCATGATCCCCAAGATCGAGACCTGCATCTACGCCATCGAACAGGGCGTGGAAGGCGTGGTGATCCTCGATGGCAAGGTGCCGCATGCCGTGCTGCTCGAACTGCTCACCGAGCATGGCGCCGGAACGCTGATCACGCCGTAACGGTTCAACGTCATGGCCCTGGCCAAGCCCGGCCATGACGGCGTGAATTTTAATACTCCACCTTCGTGAAATAGAGCCCGCAGGCCGGCGCGACCGGCCCGCATTGCGCGCGATCCTTCGCGTCGAGCGCCTCGCGCATGCGGCTCACGGGCCAGAGGCCGCGCCCGACCTGCACCAGCGATCCCACCATGGATCGCACCTGATTATGCAGAAACGAGCGCGCGGCAGCCTCCACATGCACCTCTTCGCCTGCGCGGAACACGCGGAACTCTTCCATCGTGCGGATTGGGCTTTTCGCCTGGCAGGCGGAAGCGCGGAAGGTCGTGAAATCATGCTGGCCGAGAATGGTCTGCGCGGCCTCGTGCATCGCCTCGACATCGAGCGGCTTGATGATGTGCCACACGCGCCTCTTGTCGAGCGCGGAGGGGGCGGGGCGGTTCAGGAGGCGATAGCGATAATGCCGGCGACGCGCCCAGAGGCGGCAATCGAAGCGATCCTCGCACGGTTCCGCCGAGAGGACGCTGACGGCCTCCTCGGCCATTTTCAGATGCGCGTTGAGGGCATCGCGGAGGGTGCGGTCAGTCCATGGCTTTTGGAGGTCGACATGGCTCACCTGCCCGAGGGCATGGACCCCGGCATCGGTGCGGCCCGCGCATTTCAGGCGCGGCGCGTCGGGCTCGATTTTCCACAGCGCGCGCTCCACCGCATCCTGCACGCCGCGGCCCTCGGCTTGGCTCTGCCAGCCCTGATAGGGCGTGCCGTCATACTCGATGACGAGCTTGAAGCGGCGCATCAGCCGACCTGTATGCCAACCGGCAACCCATTGCCGCGCGCAAAATCCGCAGCACTCATCACGCTTTTGCCCGCAGGCTGCACTTCTATCAGGCGGATCGCGCCAGAGCCGCAGGCGATGGTGCTTTCGGCAATCACCGTGCCGGCCGGACCGGAGCCCTCGACGAGGCTCGCGCGCAGAACCTTCACGCGGCGGCCCTCGATCTCGAAGAACGCGCCCGGCGCAGGCGAGAGGCCGCGAACTTGGTTGTGCACATCCGCTGCCGTTTTCGCAAAATCTATCCGGCATTCGTCCTTGGTGATTTTCACGGCGTAAGTGACGCCCTCGCTGGCCTGCGGCGTGAAGCCGAGCGAGCCCCGCGAGAGGGCCGCCAGCGCGCGCACCATGAGATCCGCGCCTACCACCATCATCCGGTCATGCAATTGCCCGGCGGTCATATCGGACGAAATCGCGATGCGCTCGGCCATGCCGACCGGGCCTGTATCGAGCCCTTCCTCCATCTTCATCACCATCACGGCGGTTTCCTTGTCACCGGCCATGATGGCGCGCTGGATCGGCGCGGCACCCCGCCAGCGGGGCAAGGCGGAACCGTGGAGGTTAAGGCAACCGAGCGGTACCGCTTCGAGCACCGGCACGGGCAGGATGAGCCCATAGGCGACGACAATCGCCGCATCCGCGCCGAAGTTCGCGAATTCCGCCTGCGCTTCCGCGTTGCGCAAGCTTTTCGGCGTGAGCACGGGAATGCCGAAGCGCTCCGCCGCCTGATGAACCGGCGACTTCATGAGATCGAGCCCGCGCCGCCCGCCGGGAGCGGGCGCACGCGTGTAGCAGGCGACGACCTCATGTCCTTGCCCGAGGATTTCCGTGAGGGTGGGCACCGCGAAAGCCGGTGTGCCCATGAAGATGAGGCGCAGGCTCACGCCTCGTCCTCCCGCTTGGCGGCTTTCGCGAATTTCTTGATCACGCGATCACGCTTCAACTTCGAGAGGTAATCGATGAACAGCACGCCGTTGAGATGATCCAACTCATGCTGGATGCAGGTCGCGAGAATCCCGTCGGCCTCGATTTCGCGCTCGTTGAAGTCGATATCGCGATATTTCAGCCGGATGGCCGCGGGGCGCTCCACCTCCTCGTAATATTCGGGAATGGAGAGGCAGCCCTCCTCATACACGCTCATCTCATCCGATTTCCAGGTGATCTCCGGGTTAATCACCACCATGGGCTCGCGTGTGTCGTCGCGCTTGGAGACATCAAGCGTGAAGAGCCGCTTCGGCTCACCCACCTGAATGGCCGCGAGGCCGATGCCCGGCGCGTCATACATCGTCTCGAACATGTCATCGACAAAGCGGCGCAGATCCTTGTCCACTCCCGGGATGGGCGCGGAAATCTGGCGCAGGCGCGCATCAGGCAGGATGACGAGTTTGCGAATGCTCATGGGATTGTATCGGCGCAAAAACAGGGGCTGTCCGGGAGCCATAACGAAGCCCGCGAACGGGGTCAATTCGTTCCGATTTTGTTCGCGGATGCGACGATTCCGGATGATGCTCCGGCCGGAGGCCTTTTCAGAGCTTGAAAAAGCGCTCCAGCGCGTTCCGGTAGATCGCGGTCAGCGTGTCGATATCCGAGAGCGTCACGCGCTCATCCACCTTGTGCATGGTCTGGCCGACCACGCCGAATTCGATCACCGGGCAATCGTTCTGGATGAAGCGCGCATCCGAGGTGCCGCCGGTAGTGGAAAGCTCGGGCTTGCGGCCTGTCACCGCCTGCACGGCATCTGATACGAGATCCACGAACGGCCCTGGCGCGGTGAGGAAGGCTTCCGCATTGCTCGGATGGAGCACAAGGCGATAATCCGGCGCATCATTCACGCCCGCGAGGCGACGCTTCAGTTCCTCGCCCAGCGTGATGCTCGTCCAGAGATCATTGAAGCGAATATTGCCTTCGACGCGGGCCGCACCGGGAATGACATTCCGCGCCTTGTTGCCGACCTCGATGGTTGTGAATTCGAGGTTCGTCGGCAGGAAATGCGGCGTCCCATTGTCCAAAGGTGTCGCCTTCAATGCCGCCATCAGCCGCATGAGACCATCGATCGGGTTCTTCGCGAGATGCTGATAGGCCACATGGCCCTGCACACCGCTCACCTCGATATCGAAGGAGAGTGAGCCGCGCCGACCGATTTTCATCATGTCGCCCATGGCGTTGGGGTTCGTGGGCTCGCCGAGAATGCAGCCATCGAAACGCTCGCCGCGCGCTTTCGCCCATTCCAGCAGCTTCACCGTGCCGTTCAGGGCCGGGCCTTCCTCATCGCCGGTGATGAGGAACACCACCGAGCCGGGGATTTTTTCACCCGCATCGAGATGGTCCAGCACAGCCGCGATGGCGGCGGCCACGCCCGCCTTCATGTCGCAGGCACCTCGCCCCCAGAGCACGCCATCCTCGATCACGCCCTCGAAAGGCGGGCGGGACCAGGCGGTGACATCGCCCGGCGGCACCACATCCGTGTGCCCCGCGAACATCAGCACCGGGCCTTCCGTGCCCAGGCGGGCATAGAGGTTCTCAACATCCGGCGTGCCCGCTTCCGTGAAAACCGGGCGATGCACGTCAAAGCCGTAGGGTTTCAGCACCGCTTCCAGCAGCGCCAATGCGCCGCCTTCCTCGGGCGTGACGGAAGCGCAGCGCACGAGATCGCGCGTGAGCGCGGCAGCGCGGGACAGCTCGATGGACATGGCGTTTCAGCTCTTCTTCTGGCCGTAGGGCGGCGGCGGAATATCGTTATGCGCCTTGCGGAGCGCGGCAGACCAGCGCTCGCGGAGATCATGGAAATAAGGCTCGCCCGCCTCGATGCGGTGCTCCACCTCGGGATCGATCTCGTCGCGCCGCATCACGAGAATATCGATCGGGAGGCCGACGCCGAGGTTGGATCGCATGGTCGAATCCATGGAGATCAGGCCCAGCTTCAGGGCGTCATAGAAATCCGTATTGAAGGTCACCGCGCGGTCGAGAATGGGCTTGCCGTATTTATGCTCGCCGATCTGCAGGTAAGGCGTGTCGGTGGTGGCCTCGATGAAATTGCCGGCCTTGTAGAGCATGAACAGGCGCAGGTTGCGGCCCTTGATCTGCCCGCCGAGCAGCATCGAAACCTCCAGCGAGGCGCCATGCTGTTCGATGGCACTGCCATCCGTGCGATAGACGTGGCGGATCACTTCGCCCACGAATTGCGCCGCCTGGAACATGCTGTCCTGATCGACGAGCCGCTCCACGCGGCCCTCCTCGCGTTCCAGCCCCTCGCGCAGGATGGAGATGACGCTTTGCGTGAAGCCGAGATTCCCCGCTGTGGCGAGGGCGAATGTCTTCTCGCCGGGCACGCGGAACACATGCAGCTTGCGGAAGGTCGCGATGTTGTCGAGCCCCGCATTGGTGCGGGTATCGGCCATCATGAGAAGGCCGTCGCGGTTGATGATGCCGACGCAATAGGTCATCGCGGTACTGTCATGTCCTGTTCGAGGAGCGCCTCGTTATAAACGCGGCTCTCGCAATTTCTATTGTTCCTTGATCTCACGCCCTTCGTGGAGCGAGACCAGCACGGAGAGGCTTTCGCCTTGTCCGCCAAGGCGCGAGCCGCGAATGGGCGCCGCCTCCAGATAATCACGCCCTGTGGCGAGGCGAATGTAGCGCTCATCGGAGCAAAGGCCGTGAGCGGGGTCGAACCCCACCCAGCCGATGCCGGCAATATGCGCCTCGGCCCAGGCGTGACCGGCCTCCTGCCGCTCGGTATCCGTGCGCAGGAAATAGCCGGAGACATAGCGCGCGGGAATGCCCAGGTGACGCGCTGCCGCGAGGAAGACCTGCGCGAAATCCTGGCAGACGCCCTTCTTGTGCTGGAACACGTCCTCCGCGCTCGTCGCGGTGTCGGTTGCGCCGGGCAGGAAGGAGAAATTCTCGAAAATCGTGGTGTTCAGCCGGTGCAGGAAAGCGAAGGGGTCGCCTCCTTCCTGCGCGGAGAGGTCGGCGGCGAATTCCCGGAGGTTTTCGCCGGCGGCGGTCAACGGGGTTTCGCTCGTCCAGTAGGTGAGGGGGAAGCGCTCAAGGCTGCCGCGCACCACGCCGGAACTGGCGCTGGTATCGACCTCGCCATCCACGAGAATGCGCATGCGCTCGATGGGCCCGTCGATCGAGAAGATGTGCGTGATGTTGCCGTAAGCGTCCTCATCGCGCTCAAGGCGGCAATCCGCGTCGATCTCCACGCGCCATCGCCGCACGAACTGTGTCGCGTGGTTTCGCGGCGTGAGCCGCAGAACCTGAATCGCGCCGCGCGCCGGCTCGGCGTAATCATAGTTCGTCTCGTGTCTCAGTCTCAGGCGCATCGAAAGTTCCGTTCGCGGCCGGTCCCTGGTCGAGGGGGCAGAAGCCTATTGCAGATATTGCTCGGAGATCGCCATCCCCAATCGGTTGTTCTCCGCAAGGAATCCCACGAGGAACTCATGCAGCCCCTGCTGGAACAGGGCGTCTGTATCGACATTCCCCAGTTCCGCGAAGGTGCTGCGCGCGAGGCGCTGGCTCGGACCCTGCCGGCCATAGCGCTCGGCGAGGAGATCGAGCACGTCGTTGAGGTTCTTGTAGGTCGAGATGAGCGAGCGCGGCTGCTCGGGCCGGAGGATCAGGAAATCCGCCACCAGCCAGGGCCGGATGCTCTCGCGGTAGATCAGGTGATAGGAATTCAGCGCCGAGAGCGAGCGCAGCAGCGACGACCACTGGAAGTAATCGAGGCCGCCGCCCACAGGTTCGGGCTCGGGCAGCACGACATGGTATTTCACATCGAGCAGGCGCGCAGTGTTGTCGGCCCGCTCGATATACATGCCAAGGCGCTGGAACCAGTAATGATCCGTGCGCAGCATGGTGCGATAGGCCGTGCCATCAAAGCGCAGTGACACCTCTTTCACGAAGGCGAGGAAGCGGGTGAGATCCTGCCCGCTCATCTGGTTCAGCTTCACCTTCTGAAGGTGATTCCACGCATCGTTGAGGATCTCCCACACCTCGGTGGTGATGGCCGTGCGCACCGCACGCGCATTGTGCCGCGCGATCTCGATGCAGCGACGGATGGAGGTAGGGTTGGTCTCGCCGGCGATGATGAAGGCGGTGACGTTCTTCTCGTTCGCGACCGGGTAGGCTGCATAGAAGGCCTCGCGGCAGGCGGCGGTGTCGATCGCGCTTTCCCACTCGTTCGAGGTGCCGGCATAGGCGGAGGGAAGCGTGGCGAGGCGCAGCGCGACATCAAGGATACGCGCGAGGCTTTCGGCGCGTTCGACATAGCGCGAAAGCCAGAACAGGTTATCGGCGGTGCGGGCAAGCATGGGGTGGTCCTTCGCGTTCCGTCGAGATCAGGCGTTGCCGGCCGGGCCGGCATCGACAATCCAGGTATCCTTGGTGCCGCCGCCCTGGCTGGAATTGACTACGAGCGAGCCCTTCTTCAGCGCCACGCGCGTGAGCCCGCCCGGCACGATGCGGATCTTGTCCGAGCCGGAAAGCACGAAGGGCCTGAGGTCCACATGCCGCGGGGCCAGCCCCTCATCCACGAAACAAGGTACGGTGGAGAGCGCCAGCGTGGGCTGGGCGATGTAATTATCCGGGTTCGCCTTCACCTTCTCGGCGAAAGCCTCGCGCTGGGCCTTCGTGGCATGTGGCCCGACCAGCATGCCATAGCCACCCGAGCCATTGACTTCCTTCACGACAAGTTCGCCGATATTCGCAAGCACATGGCTCAGCATGGCCGGCTCGCGGCAGCGATAGGTTTCGACATTGGCGAGCATCGCGTCCTTGCCGGTGAAGAAGCGCACGATATCCGGCATGTACGAATAGACGGCCTTGTCATCGGCGACGCCCGTGCCGATTGCATTCGTAATGGTCACGTTGCGCGCTTTATAGGCAGAGAGCAGCCCGGGCACGCCGAGCGCGCTGTCGGGCCGGAAGGCGAGAGGATCGATGAATTCGTCATCCACGCGACGGTAGATCACGTCCACGCGTTTCGGCCCTTCGGTCGTGCGCATGTAGACGACATTGCCGCGCACGAAGAGGTCACGCCCTTCCACAAGCTCCACGCCCATGCGGTCGGCGAGGAAGGAATGCTCGTAATAGGCTGAGTTGAACGGCCCTGGCGTCAGCACCACCACGGTAGGCTCGCCCGGCGCGGTATGCGGCGCGACCGAGCGCAGGGTGGCGAGCAGTTCCTCGGGATACTGGTCCACCGGCTTGATTTTCGTGCGGCCCAGAAGCTCGGGAAAGAGCCGCATCATCGCCTCGCGGTTCTCCAGCATGTAGGAAACGCCGGAGGGCGTGCGGGCATTGTCTTCCAGCACATGGAACTGGTCTGGCCCCGTGCGCACGATATCGATGCCCGCGATGTGGCAATAAATGTCTTTCGCCGGGCGAATTCGCGTCATTTCCGGCCGGAAAGCCGGGTTTGCGAGCACCAGCTCCTCGGGAATGATGCCGGCTTTCACCGCCTCGCGCGGGCCGTAGCAATCCGCGATGAACGCGTTAATGGCGGAGACGCGCTGCTCCAGCCCCTTCGACAGATTGACCCATTCACCGGTCGTGATGACGCGCGGCAGGATATCGAAGGGGATGATGCGCTCGGCGCCCTGCTCGTCGCCATAGACGGCGAAGGTGATGCCGATGCGCCGGAAGAAGGCTTCCGCCTCGGCCCGGCGACTGGCGATCAGATCCCGCGGGGCCTGCTCGAACCATTCTGCGATTTCCCGATAGACCGGGCGGATCTCATCTCCCAGACCGCGCATCTCGTCGAAGATATCAGGCATCCGTCACGTCCTCCCCAACGCTACCCCAACCGGGGAGGGGCCGGGTTCTTGCCCCGGTCTTCTCCCGTCCATGCTATTTCCCGCCATCATCCGGAAGCGCATCCCGGGTGCGGCGGTGCCCCTGCTCCCCAGCAAGGTCGAGGCCAGATCACGCATGCAGCAACCGGCCGTTTTACTTTGTCCATCATGGAGGCTTGCTGCGCAAAGGCAATCCGTCTCGATGCTCCTTTTGCAATCCATGCGCGGCAACTCGGCCCTTCCTTGCGGCGCGCGCCTTGGCTAGAAGCAAGGAAGCTGCGCACGCGATGCGCCGATCACACCGGCCTTAAGGTCCATCATGTCGTCCCATTCCACTCTCGCGGCCTTCGATTGGGCCGATCCGTTCCGTCTCGACGAACAGCTCACCGAAGATGAGCGAATGATTCGCGACTCTGCGCGCGATTTCGCCCAAAGCGTGCTGATGCCGCGTGTGACGGATGCTTATCTCTCCGAAACGACTGATCCCTCCCTCTTCCGTGAGATGGGCAAGTTCGGTCTTCTGGGTGTCACCCTGCCGGAGAAATATGGCTGCGCGGGCGCTGGCTATGTCGCTTATGGCCTCGTTGCGCGCGAGGTGGAGCGCATTGATTCGGGCTATCGCTCGATGATGAGCGTGCAATCCTCGCTCGTGATGTATCCGATTTATGCCTATGGCTCGGAAGAGCAGCGCCTGAAATATCTGCCGAAGCTCGCCTCGGGCGAGTTCATCGGCTGCTTCGGCCTCACCGAGCCGGATGCGGGTTCCGACCCCGCCGGCATGAAGACCCGCGCCGAGAAGACCGCGAATGGCTATCGCCTGACGGGCTCGAAGATGTGGATCTCCAACAGCCCGATCGCCGATGTGTTCGTTGTCTGGGCGAAGAGCGCGGCGCATGACAACCAGATTCGCGGCTTCATCCTCGAAAAGGGCATGAAGGGGCTTTCCGCGCCGAAGATCGGCGGCAAGCTCAGCCTGCGCGCCTCCATCACCGGCGAGATCGTCATGGATGGCGTGGAAGTGGGCGAGGATGCGCTGCTGCCGAATGTGCAGGGCCTCAAGGGTCCGTTCGGGTGCCTCAATCGCGCACGCTACGGCATCTCCTGGGGCGTCATGGGTGCAGCGGAAGATTGCTTCCACCGTGCGCGGCAATATGGCCTCGACCGGCACCAGTTCAACAAGCCGCTGGCGCAGACGCAACTCTTCCAGAAGAAGCTCGCGGACATGATGACCGAGATTTCCCTTGGCCTTCAGGGCTCGCTGCGCGTGGGTCGCCTGATGGATGCGGGCGAAATGGCGCCGGAGATGATCTCCATCGTGAAGCGCAACAATTGTGGCAAGGCGCTCGATATCGCCCGCGCCGCGCGCGACATGCATGGCGGCAACGGCATCCAGGCCGAATATCACGTCATGCGCCACGCCCAGAACCTCGAGACCGTGAACACCTATGAGGGAACGCATGATGTGCATGCGCTGATCCTCGGGCGTGCCATCACGGGGCTGCAGGCCTTCTTCTGAGCCATGGGGCGCGGCGACATCAGCACCGCGCGGATGCTTGCGCTCGGCGCGGGCCTGTTCGGGCTGGTCTTCGCCGCGGGCTTCGCGCTCGGGGCCATCCGTGTGGTGCTGCTGCAGCCCTATCTCGGCGCGGGCCCGAGCCGGCTGCTGGAGCTGCCTCTCATGGTGCTCATCAGCTTTCTGGCGGCGCGTCAGGTTATGCGCCGCGCGGGAGCCATGGAGCGGATTGATGCTCTTACGATCGGCCTCATCGCGTTCTTCCTGCTGCTGCTGGCCGAGATGCTGCTCGGACGCTGGCTCTTCCGTCTGCCATACTCGGCGATCCTCACCGATGCGCTGACGCCCATTGGCTTCCTCAACCTTCTCGCCCAATCCCTGTTGATCGTTTTCCCGGCCCTCATCGCCGGGTGGGAGCGCACAAGCTCATGACCAATCCTGATCCGCGCGCCGAGATCGCTGAACTCAAGACCCTGCGCGATTGCCTGCGCTATTCCGTGAGCGCCTTCCGTCAGGCGAACCTGCACCACGGGCACGGCGCGACGAATGCGCTGGATGAGGCGGCTTTCCTCATTCTCGAAAGCCTCCATCTGCCGGTGGATGATTTCAACGCCTTCGCCGATGCGCGCCTCACCGCGCGAGAGAAGACACTGCTGGGCGAGCGCATCGCCACCCGCATCGAGAAGCGTATGCCCGCGGCCTACATCACGGGCCGCACCTATCTGCATGGGTTCTCTTTTCGCACGGACCCGCGCGCGATCATCCCGCGTTCCTTCGTGGCGGATCTGCTGTTCTCGCCGCTCTTTGATGGTTCGGATGGCTCGGGGCTGATCGACGATCCCAACGCGATCACCTCGGTGCTCGATCTCTGCACCGGCGGCGGCAGCCTTTCGATCCTCGCGGCGCATGCCTTCCCGAATGCCGAGGTGCATGCGGTCGATCTCTCGGCCGAGGCGCTGTATCTCGCGGCGGAGAATGTCGCGGATTACGGGTTGGAGGATCGCATCACGCTCCACAAGGGCGATCTCTTCGCGCCGGTGAAGGGCATGCGTTTCGATCTCATCCTCACGAACCCGCCTTATGTCGATCAGGCGACCATCGCGATGATGCCCGAGGAATTCCGCCACGAGCCCTCTATGGCGCTGGATGGCGGACCGGATGGCTTCGATCTCGTGCGGCGGATTTTGCGCGACGCGAAGAAGCACCTCAATGCCAACGGTGGCATGCTCTGCGAGATCGGGCTCGATCGCGAAGTGCTCGACGAGGAATTCCCCGATCTCGCCTTCACCTGGCTCGATACGGAAGAGAGCGCCGGTGAGGTGTTCTGGCTTGCTGCGCGCGATTTGCGCTGACAATCAGGCTGCGCTCGCGGAATCACCCGGCACGAGGCCGTTTTCTGCCTGCAATTTGCCAATTGCCGCATAGGCTTCATCCAGATGCTGCGCGATGAGTTCGCGCAGGCCGGGGAAGATCTTCGCCTGCTCTTGCCGGCCCGCTTTTTCGAGTTCGCCCGCAAAGCCCGCGACGCGCACCGCACCGAGCGACAGCGACATGGATTTCAGCGCATGCGCGGCGCGCGCGACATGCGCGGCATCCGCCCCGGCAATCGCAGCATCGATCTCGGCGAGGGCCGGAGGTCCGTTGTCAATATAGAGCTGGTAGATGCGCGCCACGGCCGAGCCGCCGCCGATCTTCGCCATGTCGAGCAGTTGGCTTGTTGTGATGGGGTCAAGAACCGGGCTTTCATCTTCCGTAGGGCTCGCGGGTGCAGCCGCAACCGGCGGCAGCGCCGGCAGCGGGGCGGGCACGGGGGGCAGCACGGGCGGGGGCGCGACTGCCTTCGCCGGCTGAGGCGTGGGCTCTTCCGCCGAGGGACGACGATCCGGATGCGGCAGCCGCTCCTTGAGATGCGTCTCCAGTGCGCGTGACATGGCCGCGAGCGTGAAAGGCTTGTGCAGCACGCCGTTCATGCCCGAATCCTTCCAGGCATCCGCGTGGCTGCCGACGACATGCGCCGTGAGCGCGATGATCGGAAGGGTGGGGCGCCCGGTTTCCTTCTCCCAGGCGCGGATGGCGCGGGCGCTTTCGAAACCGTCCATTTCCGGCATGGAGCCGTCCATGAAGACGAGATCGTAGCGCTTGGCTTGAACGGCATTGAGCGCCGCGCGGCCATCGGCCACCGTATCGCAGGGCAGATCGAACCGGCGCAGCGTCTCGATGATAACCTCGCGGTTGACCGGATTGTCATCGGCCACGAGCACGAGATGGCGCGGGAATTTCGGAAGGGCTGTCTCGGCCTGCGCTTCGGCGCGGGCCCGCTGGGCCGGGCTCACGCCATTGAGAATATCCTGAACGGTCTGGAACAGGTCGCGCCGCGAAATCGGCTTCACGAGGCCCGCAACAGCCTTGCCTTCGGCAATGAGCCGGTCGGTTTCGGAATCGCCGAAATGCCCCAGCGCGATGGTCGGCGCGCGGCGCATCAGGCGCGCGGTGGCGGGATCCATCAGCAGGGTTGAATCGGCGATCACGAGCTTGCGCTCGCCGCTTTCGCGTCCCAGCGCATCGGTGATGGCATCCACCACTTCGAAGCCGAATTCCTCGAGGTAACGCGCGAGGTTCGCCTGCGTCGCCTGTCCGGATACGGCGAGCAGCACCTTGCCCGAACCCACGCGGCGGGTCTGGCGGTCGCTTTCCAGCCGGTCGACATGGATGATCGGCACGATGACATGGAAGACCGTGCCGACACCGAGTTCGCTCTCGATGGCGATGCGACCCTTCATCGCCTCCACGAGGCGACGGCAGATCGCGAGGCCGAGGCCCGTGCCGCCGAACTTGCGCGTGGTGGTCTGGTCGGCCTGCGAGAAGGCATCGAATACGCTCGCAAGCTTGTCCTTCGCGATGCCGATGCCGGTATCGCGCACCGAGAAGCGCAGGTTCGAGGCATTGTCCGGGTCGCGATCCACCGTGAGGTTCACCGATCCGGCTTCGGTGAATTTCAGCGCGTTATTGACGAGGTTCGAGAGCACCTGGTTGAGGCGCGTGGGGTCTGTGCCGATGCGGCCCGGCACGGTCGGCGCGATATGGGTGGAGAGGTCGAGCCCCTTCGAGCGCGCCTTTTCCTCGAAGAGCTGCGCCACGGTCTCCACCATGTCTTCCACGGCGACGGGCAGCGTTTCGAGTTCGATCTTGCCGGCCTCGATCTTCGAGAAATCGAGAATGTCGTTGATGATCGCGAGCAGCGAGCCGCCGGACCGCGCGATCACATCCGCGAAGCGCTTCTGCTTGGGCTGCAGATCCGAGGCCGCAAGCAGTTCCGCCATCACGAGGATGCCGTTCATCGGCGTGCGGATTTCGTGGCTCATGGTTGCGAGGAATTCGCTCTTCGCGGCATTCGCGGCATCCGCCGCTTCCTTGGCGAGGCGGTAATCGCGGGTGCGCTCCTCGACCTCGACTTCCAGGGCGGCGCGGTGGCGCGCGAGTTTCTCGTCACGCGTGCGGATTTCCCCTAGCATCGCGTTGAAGCCCGTCGCGATGCGCGAGAGTTCGTCGCGGCCCTGCTCGGGAATGCCGAGGCTGTAATCGTGCCGCTTCTGCACCAGCGCCATGCCGGAGACGATGGCGTTGATCCGGCGGATGATCGAGCGCTGCAGCAGGTAGACCAGCGCGAAGCCGATGAGGATCGCCGCAAGGCCGGCCATCGCCGCATCCCGCAGCATGGCAACCGCATTGCTCCAGAGACTGGAGGTATCCGCCACCAGCACGAGCTTGCCCACCGTTTCGCCGGATGAAATCACCGGAACGCTCACGGTCATGGTGTCGCGCAGCAGCATCTGCACCGCGGCGAAGAGGCCGGGTGCCGGCGCATCCCGCACGAGCTGGATGTTGAGGCCAAGCTCCGCCAGCAGGGTGCCATCTACCCGCTCGATGCCCGAATAATTGATGCCGGGAATGCGCCCCATGGCACGCAGGACGCGCAAGGCTTCGGCGCGGCTGCCATTGGTCACCGCCTCGGCGGCGGCGGAGGCGAAGATCTGCGCGGTGGCTTCCAGTTCGGCCTGTTTCGCGTCCGTGTAGCGCAAGGCCTCGCGCTGGATGGAGGCGAACGAAACAATCAGCGTTGCCGATGTGACAGCCAGAACGATGAGCAGCAGGAGCCGGGCGCGAATTGTCACTTTGGGGGCCCAAATCTTTCGGTTCGGCGGAGAAGGCCACGCGCTTTTGCGTTGCGCCCATGCCTGCCCGGATTAGCCGAAAAGCCTGATGCTCCGGTTAATGGCGTAACGCAGGCGAAAGGTTTGAGGCTGTAAAACCCGTGTGAAAGGCACGCGCATGATCCCCGCTTCGCTCCCCGTTTCCGCACGTCCGACGCAGCCCGCTGCGTCAGAAAACGGGAAGCTGCGGGTGCTCGTGGTCGATGATGATCCGATCTACCGCGAAACCTCGCGCATGTTCCTGATGATGCAGGGCCGCGACGTGACGCTCGCGGAAAACGGCACGGCTGGTCTGCGCAAGCTCGGCGAAGCCCATTTCGATATTCTCATCGTCGATATGGAAATGCCGGACATGACCGGCCTTGAAGTGATCGCCAAGGTGCGCGCAAGGCCCGAAACGGCTGATCTCCCGATCATCATGGTGACATCGCGCGATGATGCCATGGCCATCGACCGCGCCTATGAGCTGGGCGCCTCGTCCTTCGTTGTGAAGCCGGTCAACTGGACCCTGCTCGACCATTACCTGCGCTTCGTCTGCCGCGCCGCGCGCAACGAGACACTGGCCCGCCAGGCGCAGAAACAGGCCGAATTGCTGGGCCAGACGAAAGACAACCTCATGAGCGTGCTGCGCCATGAGATGAAGACCCCGCTCAATGCGATCATCGGCTTCACCCGGCTCGCAGCCGAGGCGCGCGAAAGCGGGGATCTCGTGGCGATGCGCGAGCATCTCGAGGCCGTGCAGGAATCCGGCAAACGGCTGCTCCAGAGCTTCGCCGATATGTCGACCTATTCGGACATCCTCTCGGGCCGCGTGGTGCCTGCGCGCGAACCCATCGCGCCGGGCTGGCTCTTCGACGATATGCAGGAACTCCACGGCCCCGCGCTCGCGAAGGCGGGCATCCGCATCGAGCGGCGCGAGGATGTGGGCAATCTGCGCTTCGAAGGCGACCAGACCCTGCTGGCTTCCGCCCTCTCGCGGCTCGTGCAGAACGTGCTCGAACACGCCAAGGGTGCCACCACCGTCACGCTCACCGCCGCGCGGGAAGGCGAGGGGCTGAAGCTGATCGTCGAGGATGACGGCGAAGGCATGCAGTCCGAAGATATCGCCCGCTGCCTCGAACCCTTCGCGCAGGCGGATATGTCGCTCTCCCGCCCGCAGCAGGGCCTCGGCATGGGCCTTCCGATCGCTAATGGTATCATGGCCTTGCATGGCGGCGGGCTCGAGGCCGAGAATGTGCCGGATTCCGGCCTGCGCATCGCGCTCCGCCTGCCCGTCGGGCGCTGAAACGAAAACGCGCGCCACAAGGGCGCGCGTCGTTCCGTGCCGTGATTATCGATCTCAGCCGAACATGTCTTCCACGATGCCGGCATACCAGCCCATGTTTTCGGCCTGAGTCTGCTTGCGCAGGTCTGCCGTCTCGCCGGTCTTGGAAATGAAGGTGGAGGAGGCGGTGATCTTGCCGTCCTTCGCTTCATAGGCGCCGCCGACCTTCACGGTGTCATCCGTCTCGATCAGGCTCCAGCAGGTATTGGCATAGCGCGCCGGGAAGGTGCGCGCGCCGATGAGTTCTCCGCGGATGGTCATGGCCGCGACCTTCGCCTGCGAGTTGGCGGAGAAGGCCGATTTCGGCATGTCACCGGCAATCGTGGCATCGCCGAGGACGAAAATGTTCGCATCGAGCGTGCTCTTCATGCTCTCGGGCAGGATGGGGCAATAGCCGGTCTGGTTCGCGAGGCCGGAATCCCGCGCGATCGCGCCAGCCATCTGCGCCGGGATGACGTTCACCAGCGCACAGTTCTTGTAGGTCTCGAAGCCGGTGACCACCGTGCCGGTCTTCGGATCGACGGATTTCACGCCGTCATGCACCTTGGGGCCGAGCCATTCGATCATGCCCTTGTAGTGCTTGTCCCAGCCTTCCTGGAAAAGCGCCTGCTTGGAGAAGGTCTCCTTGGGGTCGATGATGAAGATCTTCGACTTCGTCTTGCCCGTGCGCTTCAACACATGCGCGAACATCGAGATGCGCTCATAGGGCCCCGGCGGGCAGCGGAAGGGGTTCGGCGGGGCGATCATCACGATCACGCCGCCATTGGGCACGGCATCAAGTCGGCGCTTCAGCAGGCGGGTCTGCGCGCCCGGCTTCCAGGCATGCGGCATCCGCTCCTCGTGTTCCTTCCCCCAGCCGGGGACGGAATCGTATTTGAGGTCGATGCCGGGCGAGACGACCACGCGATCATAGGCGATGCGCCGGCCATCGGCGAGCACCACCTGCTTCTTGTCGCGGTCGATCACCTGCGCGCGGGCGCGGGCGACATCCACGCCATGGCCCTGCAGTTTCGCGTAATCATGCAAGATGGATTTGTAATCGCGGAAGCCGCCGAGGAAGAGGTTCGAGTGGAAGCAGGTCTGGTAGTTCGGGTTCTCCTCGATGAGGGTCACCGCGATCTTCTTCTCGCTGTCCTTGGCGATGTATTTCGCAGCGGTGGCACCGCCTGCACCGCCGCCGATGACGACGACACGCGGCTTCGCCTGCCCCAGTACGGCCGGAGCCGGCAGCGTGCTCGCGGCGGCAATGGCGCCCGTTCCGATGAGTATATCGCGACGTGTCGTCATGGTTACCCCTGATCTTTCATTAGCGTTGAGCCTTGAGCGACCCGAAATAGGCCGCGAGCGCCAGAAGTTCGTCTTCCTTGAACTGCCCGGCCATGGTCCGCATGATCGGGTTCTCGCGCTCGCCCTTCTGGTAGGCGTGCATCACGGCGATGAACTGGTCTTCCGGCCAGCCGACAATCGCGGGCACGCCGCCCACCACCTTGCCAGATTTCTGGTGGCAGGTGACGCATTCCGCCGCGAGATATTCGCCGAGCGCGCGGTCACCCCGGAAGGTACTGGAAACGCCAATGCCCGTCCCCAGGGCCAGGAAGGCGAGAAGGGCGGCGAAGGCCGTCGCGATCTTTTTCCCGTCCCTCATGTCATTCCACCTTGATGCTTTTGTCACCGCCATCGGGTGTCACATCCAGTACCGCAGCGCGTCCGGTGATCCTTGTGTCAGGCTTGCAGTTGGTCATGCAAGGGGTGCGGTTCCAAAAGTGTTTTTCTGCCTTTTCGCGGTCGTCATCGTAGAAAGCAGCCGCATTCGGCATCTTCACGGTCAGAAAATTTTCCCTGCTCAGAACGAAGTCATCCTTCACGATGTTGTTCATGTTCAGCAGGAAGGCGACGATGGCGTAGGTCTCATCCGCCGTCAGCGATTGCGCATTGCCATAGGGCATGGCCCGCCGAATGTAGTCGAAGGCGGTCGAGAGATCGGGCCAGAAGGAGCCGATGGTTTTCTCCGGCCGGTCTGCCATCATGGTGCCCTGTCCGCCCGCGAGCACGGGCCAACGGCCCACGCCCTCCGCGAATTCGCCATGGCAGGCGGCGCATCTCTCAAGGAACAGCGTCTCGCCATCCTTCACGCTGCCCTTGCCGGGCGGCAGGCCAAGGCCATCCGGACGCACATCGATGTCCCAGGCTTTGATCTCTTCCGGCAAGGCGCTGCGACCCAGACCGGTCTTTCCGCCTTGCGCGAAAGCGGGGAGTGCGAGGGCCGCGGCGAGGGCGAGGCCCAGCCAGACCTTAGAGGATCTCGACATTCTCGGTCTCCCCGTTTGGCTTCACGTGCCAGGTCTGGATGCCATTGTTGTGGTAGATGGAGTTGACCCCGCGCACCTTGCGCAGCTCGTCTTTCGTGGGCTGCACATAGCCGGTCTCGTCCATCGCGCGGGACTGGATCAGAAGGTCCTGCCCCTGCCAGTCGAAATCGACATAGAACCGCGTGAGCGACATCGGCAGCACCGGCCCGTCGATGCGCGCATTCTGCCAGTTCTTGCCGCCATCGATGGAGACATCCACGCGGGCAATCGCGCCGCGCCCTGACCAAGCAAGGCCGGTGAGCACGTTCGGCCCCTTGTGGCGCAGAGGCGCCTGCGGGGAAGGGTTCGTTACCACGCTCTTCGCATCCATCACGAAGGTGAAGCGGCGCGAGCGGCCATCGGCAAGCAGGTCGGTGTATTTTGAGGTTTCCTCGCGCTGCTGCCAGGGCTGCTCGCCCACCTCAAGGCGGCGCAGCCACTTGATCCACATATTGCCTTCCCAGCCGGGCACCACGAGCCGCAGCGGATAGCCCTGTTCAGCGCGCAAGGCCTCGCCATTCATGCCCCAGACGACGAGGCAATCCTTCATCGCCTTCTCAATGGGAATCGAGCGGGTCATGGACGAGGCATCCGCCCCTTCCGCAAGCAGCCACTTGGCGTTGGTGCGCACGCCCGCCTCATCGAGCAGGGTCTTCAGCGGAATGCCCGTGTACCAGACATTGTGGATCATCCCATGCGTGAACTGGCAGCCATTGAGCTGCGCGCCGCGCCATTCCATGCCGCCATTAGCCGCGCATTCGAGGAAGTAGAGCTTGTTCACGCGGCCGGGAAAGCGCTTCAGGTCGTCCATCGTGAAGACCAGCGGCTTCTCGACCAGGCCGTGGATCATCAGGCGGTGCTTTGTGGGCTCGATCTCGGCAACGCCCGCATGGTGGCGTTCGAAGCAGAGGCCGTTGGGCGTCACGATGCCATCGAGCTGATGCAAAGGCGTGAAGTTGATGGACGACACCGTATCCGCCGTAAGCCATCCCACATGGCGGCGCACCACGCCCGCCTCGAATTTCGAGGGCTTGCCATAGGGCGCATGATCGACGCCGGGGCCGAGATGGCGGTTCCAGTCCTGCGGTTCGGTGATGGCCGGGTCCGGCTTCGGCGCTTGCGCATTCGCGCGGCCTGTTGCAGCCAATGCCCCCGCACCTGCAGCGGCGGCGAGGAAGCCGCGACGGCTGGCAGGGCGATCCTTTCGCTCGGTCATGCGGTTCCCCCTTAAATTCCCACGACCTTCACCGCGCTTTCGGCGCGCGGCGTGATCGTCTTCTTGTTGGCGAGATACTGGCTGACGACATCCCAGATCGGCGGTCCCTGCGTGCCTTCATTGATGGAAGCCCAACCCGCGACGACATAATCGCGGTTTGCCTCGATGGGCGCGCCGGTCTTCAGGTGCGTCATGTTCGAGATGCGGTTGCCCATCGTGCCGAACGGGTTGACCGTGAAGCCCATGCCGCCCACGCGCACCATGTCGCCGCCGCCCTGGTAATAGGGATCGGGGTGGAAGATGTTGTCGCCGATATCCTCGAGGATGGTCTTCAGCATCGCGCCCTTCATGGTCGTGCGGTAACACTGGGCGTAGGTCATGGCGGAGGCGTTGGTGATGTCCTCGAAGGTGATCGCCTGCCC
>JALOTF010000035.1 GCA_025458025.1 Beijerinckiaceae bacterium
GGTGAAAGCCGAGGGTTTCGTCGAGACGATTTTCGGTCGGAAATGCTTCTTCCCGAACATCGACACGAAGAACCCGAGCGAGCGCGCCTTCCTCGAACGTGCGGCGATCAACGCGCCCATTCAGGGCTCGGCGGCGGATATCATCCGCCGCGCGATGCTGCGCATGGATAAGGCGCTGGCCGCCGTGAATTCACCCGCCGAGATGCTGCTGCAGGTGCATGACGAACTGATTTTCGAAGCGCCGGAGGATGCGGTGGCCGCAGCCATTCCCGTCATCACGCGGGTGATGGAGGAAGCGCCGCTGCCGGTCCTCGATCTCAAGGTGCCGCTGAAGGTCGATGCCCGGGCCGCGAAGAACTGGGATGAGGCGCATTGAGGGGCGGCGTTACTTTTGCCCCAGGGCCTTGATAAGAACTGGGATGAGGCGCATTGAGGGGCGGCGTTACTTTTGCCCCAGGGCCTTGATCAGTTCCTTGTGCCGGCGCTCCTGATTGTCGTTGTTCACAACCATCGCGGCCCAGATCGCGGCGGGAAGCCAGCCGATCAGCGTGATCTGCAGCACAAGGCAGATGATTCCCTGAAAGATACGCCCGCGCAGCATCAGCGCGAGCCAGGGAAGCAGAATTGCGAGGGCGATCACGGCTTTCTCCATCAGGAACAGTAAGTTCCGCGTATCAGAGATAAGCAGGATAAAGGCGCAATCAAGGTGAGGCTTCGCCGATCAATGCACCGTCACGGCGAAGGGCTTCACATCCACGCTCACGCCGCCATGGGCGGTGATGAAGGAGCCCTGCGGAAGGGCGTTCCAATGCTCGCGGGTCTCGTCCAGCGGCTCGGAGACGATCTGCACGCCATGGCCGTCGCGCCGCCAATAGAGCGTCGGGGCCTTCTCATCGCAGGCCCAGCGGAAAGCGTGGAGATATTCGCCATCGGTGAAGCAGGCCGCGAAACGCAGGGCATCATTGATGCCCGCCGCACGCATCATGCCGCAGATCTCCGCGAGAACCGAGCCGAAAGCCTCTGCGGGGTCATTCTTCGCCCCACGCCCAAGGGCCGCAAGAAAGATCGCCTCGCTATCCGTGGTACCCGCGCGATGGTTGTAGAGATCATCGGGGATCATCGCCTCGACCTGACGGCGGATCTTCCCGAAGCCGCCGATCTGCCCATTATGCATGAAAAGCGAGCGGCCCAGCGTGAAAGGGTGGCAGTTGGCGCGCGCCGTGGCCGTGCCGGTGGCAGCACGGACATGGGCGAAAAACAGCGGTGAGCGCACCTGCGTGCAGATGGAAAGCAGGTTGTCATCCGACCAGGCGGGGCGCAGGTCGCGGTAAACCCCCGGTTCAGGCCGCTCGCCATACCAGCCGAGGCCGAAGCCGTCGCCGTTCGTCGAGGTCTTGCACTCGGTTGCGCGCATGCTCTGCTGGATGAGGGAGTGGCAGGGCTTGCTCACCACCGTATCCAGAAAGACAGGTTCACCCTGATATGCGAGGAATCGGCACATGGATTTTCTTTCCTGAGGTCCGTAAGCAGAATTATCTCCCTCTTCCGGTGAATGGAAGATGAAGATGCAGGAATGCGTTGCAAAACCGCGTTTGCATGCCCTAGAGCGAGCATGGAAATGCTCCGGTTTCCGGCAGGGGAGGCTTCCAAAAGCTGTGCCAACGGAGCAACGCGCTGGTCTTTGGGAGGAGATACGCGATGCGTCTGGTCTACACGCTGCTGGCGATGGTCATGGCCTCGCCGGCTTTCGCCGCTGAGGGTTTTGACGGCAGGGGCCTGCCCCTGTGGTGGGCTTTGCCCTTTGCCGGCCTGCTGCTCTGCATCGCGACCGGCCCGGTGCTCTATCATCGCACCTGGGAGCACCATTACGGCAAGATCACTGCGCTCTGGGCGGCTCTGATCATCCTCCCGCTTGTGATGTTCAAGGGCGCGGGCGTGGCGCTGGAAGCTGTGCTCCATACGATGCTGCTCGAATACATGAGCTTCATCATCCTGCTTTTCGCGCTCTTCACGGTGGCCGGCGGCATTCTCGTCACGGGCAACCTGCGTGGCACGCCGGCGGTGAATACCGGCCTGCTCGCCATCGGCACGGCGCTTGCGAGCGTGGTCGGCACCACGGGCGCCTCGATGATCCTCATCCGCCCGATTATCCGCGCGAATGATGATCGCCGCCACAATGTGCATGTCGTGATCTTCTTCATCTTCCTCGTGTCGAATATTGGCGGCTCGCTCACGCCGCTGGGCGATCCGCCGCTGTTCCTCGGCTTCCTGCGCGGGGTAGATTTCTTCTGGACGACCTCGCACATGTTCGGCGAGTTCCTGTTCCTGTCGATCGCGCTGCTGGTGATTTTCTACATCTGGGACACCATCCTGCACGGCAAGGACGACAAGCTCCCCCCGCTGCCGGACAAGACGCCAGATCGCGGCATCAAACTCTATGGCACCGTGAATTTCGCGCTGCTCGGTGCGATCATCGTGATGATCCTGATCTCCGCCTCGTGGAAGCCGGGTGTGAGCATCAAGTTCCCGGGCGGTGCGGTGGAGTTGCAGAACCTCGTGCGGGATATCGCGTTGGTAATCATTGCGATCATCTCGCTCAAGATCACGCCGAAGCAGGTGCGCGCCGGCAACGAGTTCAGCTGGGGGCCAATCCTCGAGGTGGCGAAGCTCTTCGCGGGCATCTTCATCTGCATGATCCCCGTACTGGCAATGCTGAAGGCTGGCAAGGATGGCGCTTTCGCGCCGCTCGTGGCTTTGGTCTCGAACCCCGATGGCAGCCCGAACAACGTGGCCTATTTCTGGCTCACGGGCACGCTTTCCTCGTTCCTCGATAACGCACCGACCTACCTCGTCTTCTTCGAACTCGCCGGGGGTGATCCGAAGGTGCTGATGACGCAAGGCGCGCTGACGCTCGCGGCCATTTCCTGCGGCGCGGTGTTCATGGGGGCGAACAGCTATATCGGCAATGCTCCGAACTTCATGGTCTATGCCATTGCCAAGGATATGGGGGTGAAGATGCCCTCGTTCTTCGGTTACATGATCTGGAGCGTGGGCATCCTGATTCCCCTGTTCATCGCGGTGACCTTCATCTTCTTCCGCTAAGGAGCATTCTCACGCGAAGTGGATTCCGGTTCGCATGAAGCAAATGCGGAAAAAGAAGAAGCCATAAGGAGACGTCATGGCTGAAGTTCAGCACGGAGCCGCCTTTCGCGACGCGCTGATCTTCCTCGCCATGGCCGGGGTGATTGTCCCGGTCTTCCACCGGTTGAAGGTGAGCCCGGTGATCGGGTTCCTGCTGGGCGGTCTGGTTCTCGGGCCGCACGGGCTTGCCCGGTTTGCCGAGCCAGTCCCATGGCTCGGCTATGTCACCATCACGGATATCGGCTCCGTGATGCCGCTCGCCGAACTGGGCGTGGTGTTCCTGCTGTTCACCATCGGGCTGGAACTCTCCTTCGAGCGCCTGAAGCTGATGCGCCGGCTGGTCTTCGGCCTCGGCACGGCGCAGTTGCTCGTCACCGCCACGCTCATCGCGGGCTTTGCCTGGCTTCTCGGGCTACCGCTGGTGGCGGCGATCATCGTGGCCTTTGCGCTCTCGCTGTCCTCGACCGCAATTGTCCTTCCGGTCATGGCCGAAAAGAAGCGCCTGGCCACCACCGCCGGGCGCACAGGCTTCGCCGTGCTCATCCTGCAGGATCTCGCGGTCGCGCCGATTCTTATCACCATCACCGCCATGGCCAGCCCGGCGGGCGGCTCGGCCGTGCTGAGCTTCGTGAAGGCCTTCGGATCAGGCATCGCGGTGATCGCCGTGCTGGTGATCGGCGGGCGATTGCTGCTGCGCCCGCTGATGAAGCTCGTCGCGCGCTCCGGCAGCCAGGAACTGTTCCTCGCGGCCTGCCTGCTCGTGGCGATGGGCTCCGGGCTCATCGCCTCGGCGGCCGGGCATTCCATGGCGCTCGGCGCGTTTCTGGCGGGGCTTCTGCTGGCGGAAACCGAATATCGCCACGAGATCGAGGTCACGATTGGCCCCTTCAAGGGCCTGCTGCTCGGCTTGTTCTTCACCACCGCCGGTGCCCAGCTCGATCTGATGGCGCTCATCCGTCATCCCGGCCTGCTGTTCGGGCTGGCGACCCTGCTGATCGTGATCAAGGCCGGCGTGCTTGTCGCCCTGCTGCGCGCGTTTCGCATCCCCGCGACGGCCCATGCTGAGGTTGCGTTGTCGCTCGCACCGGCAGGAGAACTCGGCCTCGTGATCATCGCGGCGGGCGGCACGATGGGCGTCATCCGACCAGATATCGCGGCGATTGCCTCGATCCTCGTGCTGCTCACGATGTTCACGACGCCGTTCCTGCACAGCGCGGGTTTGGCCCTGAGCCAGCGCAAGCGCGTGACCTCGCTGCCCGCCGAGGCGGTGACCCCGCAGGAAGGTGCGGGGCAAGGCAAGGTGATCGTCGTCGGCTTCGGTCGTGTGGGGCAGGTGGTGGCCGATATGCTCGCGCGCAACCGCATCGCCTACATGGCGGTGGATGTCGAGCCGGCGGTGATCACCAATGCGCGGAAAGCCGGGATTGACGCCCTGTTCGGCGATGCCAGCCGCAAGGAATTCCTCCAGCGCATCGGCATCGCGCAGGCCCGCGCGCTGGTCGCGACCTCCTCCGATCCCGATGCGGTGGAGCGCCTTGTGCGCGTGGCGCGCGCCGAGCGTCCGGATCTCGTGATCATCGCCCGCGCGCGGGATGCGGAACACGCCGCGAAGCTCTACAGCCTCGGCGCTTCGGATGTGGTGCCGGAAACGGTGGAAGCCAGCCTGCAACTCGCCGAGAACGTGCTGGTGGATATCGGCGTACCCATGGGCCTCGTCATCGCCTCGGTGCATGAGCGCCGCGACGAATTCCGTGCCGTGCTGCAGAAAAGCGGCGTGACGCCGCGCCCCTCCCGCCTCGCGCGCCGCCCGAGCCTGCGGCGCGATGCGCCCGAGCCGAAAGCCGGAGATGCCGAGGAGGAGGCGGGCGGCTAGGCCTGCCTGTTCTCAGGCCGCTTTCTCGCCGCCGAGCGCCGCTGGTTTCTCGCCACCCAGCGCCCAATCCACGAGTTCGATCGTGTGCAGGATAGGCGTCGGCTCGCCGCGCTCCGTCATGCCCAAACCGATCTGCGTGATGCAGCCGAGATTGCCCGTGGCGATCACATCCGGCTTCAACCGCGCGATGTTGCGGGTTTTCCGCGCGCGCAGGCGACCGGAAATCTCGGGCTGGAGCATGTTGTAGGTGCCGGCGGAGCCGCAGCAGATATGTCCTTCCGGCACATCCTTCACCTTGAAACCCAGCGCGCGAAGGATGTTCTTCGGGGCGTCGGTGATCTTCTGGCCATGCTGCATGGAGCAGGCGGAATGATAGGCGACCGTGAGGCCGGTTTCCCGCGCGGGCTGCAGTTCGAGGGTCGCGAGATATTCCGTGATGTCTTTGGCGAGCGCCGAAACCCGCGCCGCCTTTTCGGCATAGGCGGGGTTGTTGCGGAACATGAAACCATAATCCTTGATGGTCGTGCCGCAACCCGAGGCCGTGATGATGATCGCATCCAGCCCCTTGCCTTCGATCTCGGCCATCCACGCGTCGATCAGCTTTTCGGCCTGATGGTGCGAGGCTTCCTCGTGGCCCATATGGTGCACCAGCGCGCCGCAGCAGCCTTCGCCCTTGGGCAGAACCACCTCGATGCCGAGGCGCGTGAGCACGCGGATCGCCGCCTCATTGATGCCCGGTGCGAGCACTGGCTGCGCGCAGCCCGAGAGCATCGCCACGCGACCCTTGCGCGCGGCTTTCGGCTCGAACACGGCCGGGCCATCGGTCCAGGAGCGTGAGGGCAGGGAGGCCGGCGCGAGGCCGAGCATCGCACCCATCTGCTTGCCCACCACAGGCAGCTTCTCGACGATGGGCCGGAAGGGCTTCGCTATCGCTGAGGCCAGCAAGGCGAGGCGGAAGCGGTTGGGGTAGGGCAGCACATTCGCGAGGATGCCGCGCATCAGCCGCTCGTTCCACGGGCGCTTGTAGGTCTTCTCGATATGTGCGCGGGCATGGTCGACGAGGTGCATGTAATGCACGCCCGAGGGGCAGGTCGTCATGCAGGAGAGGCAGGAGAGGCAGCGATCCACATGGGTCACCACTTCCTTGGTGGCGGGTTCACCGCTCTCGAACATCTTCTTGATGAGATAGATGCGCCCGCGTGGGCTATCGAGTTCGTCGCCGAGTTCAAGATAGGTGGGGCAGGTGGCGGTGCAGAAGCCGCAATGCACGCAGGTGCGGAGGATCTTCTCCGAGGCCTGCATGGCTGGATCGGCGAGTGCTGCGAGCGAGAAATTCGTCTGCATTGTCAGGTCCCTGCCTGCCAGGCCTTGATCCAGTCCATCGGCCAGACCAGCATGATGATGTTGAGGGTGAGATTGTCGCGAATGAGCGCGCCGACGATCACTTCCATGGCGAGCGCCGCGAGGATCGTGACCATCGCCGGCAGCGTGCCCGCGAGGAAGAAGCCCGCAAGCATCGCCAGCATGTCGGAGACAGAATTCAGCACGCTGTCGCCGTAATAATCGAGCGAAATGGTCGCCTCGCGATAGCGGTTGATCACGGCATCGGTGTTCTCGGCGATCTCCCAGCCGGCTTCCAGCAGCATCGCGCCGATGATCGCCATGCCGAGGCTGATGGGCAGGCCGAAGGTGCGCAGCAGGCGGAAAAGGCCATAGAAGATGAAGCCGTGGATGATGTGGCTGAAGGTGTACCAATCTGCGATGTGCTGCGAATTCTCAGCTGAATTCACCACACCGTGCCAGAGCTTGACCGTTCCGCATTTGCAGATCGGCACGCGACCCATCGCGAGCAGGATGATCGTCGCCACGGCCACGACGCCTAGCGCGATCATCACCCCGCGCGCGAGGCCAGGGCCACGGCCCGACCAGAAGGGCACGGCCAATGTGGGCTGGATCAAACCGTCAGAGGCCGGCATGCATCCGCCCCGGATTAATCAGACCTTGCGGGTCGAAGCTCGCCTTGATCCGCCCGGAAAGAGCCGCGACCGGCGCGGCCTCCGGCTGGAAAACCGGCGCGGCGGAGCGGATGGCATCCGGCGCGCGCACGAGAGTCGCGTGGCCCTTGCCGCCGAGGGCGGCGCGGATCGCGGCAGCACCGGCATCGCCGGTCGCGGGTGTGGCGAGCCAAAGGAGGCCGCCGCCCCAATCGAGGAAAAGCCGCGCCTCGGGCAGCGCGCTCCGCAGGGCATTCGCCAGTTCCGGCGCATACGATGGCTTCACGGAGATGCGCCACAGGGCTGTGTCGCGCGGTTCTGCCAGAAGCGTGCAATCGCGGATCGACGCCCAAAGCTTTTCGGATTCGGCATTCTCGATGCGCTTCGCCGTGCCGAACCGCTTCAGCTTTTCCGCGAGGGCGGGGAAGCGGTAATCGATCGAGGCCGCGAAATTCTCGAAGCGCAGCAACGTGCGGGCCCTGTCAGCGCCCATGCCTGCGGGCAGATGCGCCGCCGCGGAAACCTCGAAGGGCGAGCCAAGGGCAGCAGACATGGCCGCCACCGCATCAGCCTCGGAAAGCCCCTCGTACAGCATCGTCGCGGTGGTCTCGGGGCGCGGCAGCACCTTGAAGGTCACTTCCGTCAGAATGCCCAGAGTGCCATGCGCGCCGGCCTGCAGCTTCACGAGATCGAGGCCGGTCACGTTCTTCATCACGCGGCCACCGGAGCGGATGATCTCGCCGCGACCGTTCACGAAACGCACGCCGATGAGGTGATCGCGGCAGGCGCCAACAACCACGCGGCGGGGGCCCGAGACATTCGCCGCGACCACACCGCCAATCGTGGGCTCACCCGAGGTGCCATAGATCGCGCGATGATCCATAGGCTCGAAGGGTAGCATCTGGCCCTTTTCGGCCAGCGTTTCCTCCACGACGCGGAGCGACGTGCCCGCGAGCGCCGAAATCACCATCTCCGCCGGTTCATAGAGCGTCACGCCCGAGAGGCCTGCGGTGGAGATCATCACGCCGTTATTGACAGGGCGCCCGAGGCCCGCGCGCGTGCCACCGCCCTGCACATGCAGCATAGCTCTCCGGGCTTCCGCCTCGCGCACGATTTCGGCAAGTTCATCCTCGTTTTGGGGGCGTAGCATCGTGAACATCAGAGCCGCCCCTCCAGCGGGAAAACCTTGGCCGGATTGAGGATCCACCCCGCATCGAAGGCTGCGCGCACGCGCATCTGCTGGTCGAGTTCCACCGGCTTGAACTGGTGGCGCATGAGATCGCGCTTTTCGATTCCCACCCCATGCTCGCCCGTGAGGCAGCCGCCGACCTCCACGCAAAGCTTCAGGATGTCATTGCCCGCTTCCTCGGCTTTCATCGCCTCTTCCGGGTCGTTCACGTTGTAGAGGATGAGCGGGTGCAGGTTGCCATCGCCCGCATGGAACACATTGGCCACGCGCAGGCCATAATGCTTCACGATTTCATCAATGCGGCGAAGCACATAAGGCAATTGCCCGGTGGGGATGGTGCCATCCATGCAGATGTAATCGGCGATGCGGCCCGTGGCGCCGAAGGCCGATTTCCGGCCCTTCCAGATCGCAGCGGTTTCCATCGCGGATTTGGATTCCTTCACGCGCTTCACGCCGTGCTTCTTGGCGATTTCGACGATCTTCGCGAGCGTCGCATCCATCTCGGCATCGGAGCCCTCGACCTCGATGATGAGGAGGGCCTCCACATCCATCGGGTAGCCGGCCTTGGCGAAGGCCTCGCAGATGTCGATCGCCGGCTTGTCCATGAATTCCATGGCGACCGGAACAATGCCCGCCGCGATGATCGCGGCAACCGCTTCGCCCGCCTGCTCGCTCGTCTCGAAGCCGAAGAGCACCGGGCGCGCGCCCTCCGCCGCCGGCAGAATGCGGACAACCGCCTCGGTCATGATGCCGAGTTGGCCTTCCGAGCCGCAGACAAGACCGAGCAGGTCATAGCCCGGCGCGTCCATTGCCTCACCGCCGATCTCCACCACTGTGCCATCGACCAGCACGAGGGTGACGCCGAGGATGTTGTTGGTGGTCACGCCATATTTCAGGCAATGGGCGCCGCCCGAGTTCATGCCGATATTGCCGCCGATGGTGCAGGCGAGCTGGCTGGACGGGTCCGGCGCGTAGAAGAAGCCGTCGGCGGAAACCGCATTGGTGATCGCCAGGTTCGTGACGCCGGCCTGCACCTTGGCGATGCGATCCGGGTAGTTCACCTCGAGGATGCGGCTCATCTTCGAAAGGCCAATCACCACAGCATCTTCCTGCGGAATGGCACCACCGCAAAGCGAGGTGCCCGCGCCACGCGGCACCACCGGCACCTGATGCTGGTGGCAGAAGGCCAGCACGGCCGAGACCTCGGCGGTCGTTTCCGGCAGCACGACGGCTAGCGGCACACGGCGATAGGCCGTGAAGGCATCTGTCTCGAAGGCGCGGCGCTCATCCTCGCTGGTCACGAGGGAGGCGGGCGGCACCAGTTTCGCGAGGCCAGCGATGAGAAAATCGCGGCGTGCGAGCACATCAGCCCGTGGCTCGGGGAAAAGAATCGCAGTCATCGGCCCTCCCTTGCGCGATGCCGGCCCCGTTTTCGGGCCTTGCTGCATCATAGAGCATGAGAAGCGGCCTGACAGCACCAGTGGTGACGCATGGGATCTGTTCCAAATGCGCATGAATGGGTTAGATTGTCGCCATGGACGGCGGGTGGAACCTGTGCAGCGCTGTTCCTGAAGGGGCGACATGGACCGGCTAGGGGATCTCGAAATTTTCGCGCGCGTGGCCGCCACGGGATCGATGTCGCAGGCCGCGCGCGAACTCGGGCTGTCGCCGCCGGTCATTTCCAAGCGCATCAAGCGGCTGGAGGAGCGTCTGGGCACCCGCCTCCTGCAACGCACGACCCGGCAGATCGTGCTGACCGATGCCGGCCGTGGCTTTCATGAGCGGGTTATCGCCATTCTCGGCTCGGTGGATGAGGCGGAAGCGTGGGTCTCGCAGCGCGCGCATGTGGCGCGCGGGCCGTTGCGAATCTCGGCGCCGACGACCTTCGGCCGGCTGCATGTCGCGCCACATCTCGTGCGCTTTCTGGAACGCTACCCCGAGATTTCGGTGGATCTCTCGCTCTCCGATTCCTTCGTGGATGTCGTGGGGGATGGGTTTGATGTCGCCCTGCGTATTGCGGATCTTGGTGATACCAGCCTTGTCGCGCGCAAACTCGCGCCCAATCACCGGCTTCTCTGCGCCGCGCCCGATTATCTCGCGCGCCACGGCAAGCCGCAGAATCTGGGTGATCTCGCGCGCCACAAGCTGCTGGTGCACAATGCCGACCATTGGCGGCTCGACGGGCCGGATGGTCCTGTGACCATCCCCGTGCCTTCGGTGGTGGTGACGAACTCCTCCGAAGTGATCCGTGAGGCGGTGCTGGCGGGGCTCGGCATCGCCCTGCGCTCCACCTGGGATATCGGCCCGGAGCTGAAATCCGGCCAGTTGGTGCAGGTCTTGCCGCGTTATCGCGGCGGGCAGCGCGTCGCGATCTACGCGATTTACCCCTCGCGCCGACATCTGCCGCAGCGCACGCGCGTCTTCATCGATTTCCTCGCGGAACTCTATGGGCCCGTGCCGAGTTGGGATCAGGGCCTCGACCTGCCCACGCCCTGAGGGGGTTGCGTCCTTTGTGTCGCTTGTGCGCGGGGTGAAAACCGTTACCTTCAATTGGCATACATTCGTAACGAGGAATATGATGCTTCGCGCTTTTGCTCTCTCTGCCCTGCTGATCCTGCCTGCCGCCTCCGCTTTCGCGCAGGATGCCGAAGCGGGACGCTCCGTTTTCGGCCAATGCCGCGCCTGCCATCAGGTGGGCGAAACAGCCCGGAACGGCGCGGGCCCGGTGCTGAACGGCCTCTTCGGTCGCAAGGCCGGCACTGTTCCGGGCTACAACTATTCCGAAGCGAACAAGAATTCGGGCATCACCTGGGATGAGACGAATTTTGCGGCCTATATCAAGGATCCCAAAGGCTTCATGCCCGGCAACAAGATGGCCTATGCCGGCCTGAAGGACGACAAGCGGATCGCGGATCTCACGGCCTATCTCAAGACCTTCGGCGCGGACGGCAAGCCGAAGTAATCTCGCGCGACCGCTGGATTTCCGAAGGCGGGCTGTTTCGGCAGACCCGCCTTTTCTCTGTCTTGACGGCTGCGCCCCGGCAGTTCTTCATCGGGCAAAACAGGGGGAACTCGCCATGGACATGCAGGACAGCCGCAGGATCGCCGCGCCGCGCGAGGTGGTCTGGGCCGCGCTCAACGATCCCGAGGTGCTGAAAGCGGCCATTCCCGGCTGCGATTCGGTTGAGAAAACCGGCGACAACGAACTCGAAGCCAAGGTCACGCTGAAGATAGGCCCCGTGAAAGCCTCGTTCTCGGGCAAGGTGACGCTCTCGAATATCGATCCGCCCAATGGCTACACTATCAGCGGTGAAGGGCAGGGCGGTGCAGCCGGCCATGCGCGCGGGGGTGCCGATGTGCGCCTTGAGGCCGATGGCGAGGAAACGATCCTCCACTACACCGTGCGTGCGGAAGTGGGCGGCAAGATCGCGCAGCTTGGCTCGCGCCTGATTGACGCCACCGCGAAGAAGCTCGCCGGCGAGTTCTTCGAGCGCTTCGCTGCTGAAGTGGCGCCGCCGACGCCGGAAGAGGCTGCGGCGGATACCCCCAAAAAGAAATGGTGGAAGCTCGGAATGGGCTAAGCTTTAGGTCTCCACCGCCAGCACGGCATGGAGCGGCACATCATGCGTCTCGCGCGGCACGCGATCCACGCGTTGCGCGGTAAAGGCGAGACCCACACGCTTCGCGTCGGGATGCGTGGCAAAGGCCCGATCGTAATAGGCCTTGCCATAGCCTAGCCGGTAGCCCTCATCATCGAAGGCAAGCAGCGGCGCGAGGAAGAGATCCGGCTTCAGGATCGGCGCGGAGGTCTTAGGCTGGCGCGTGCCGAAAGGCCCTTCTTCCAGTTCCGCCGCGTTCTTCACCTGGTGGAAGACGAGACCCTCCTTCGTGACGCGCGGACAGGTGATTTTGTAGCCGAGATTGACGAGCCGCATCACCAAGAGGCCAGGATCGAATTCCGAGCGCATCGCCACATAGGTCGCGATCACGCCGCCGGGTTTCGGCAGATGCGCGGAAAGAACTGACCAATGAGGCTCGCCCATCACCGCATGGCCCGCCAGCAGGCGCATGGGCCGGGGAATGGCATCGCGCTTTTCCATCTGTGCCTGCCGCAGGGCGGCCTTCTCGGCCACGATTCCGTTTGTATCGCTCATTCCGGCATCCCCTTGCATGGGCGGAAAACCGCCCCCATATTCCACTCGTCATGCCGCATCGGGTGACAATCGACCACCAGCCGCTTCATCCGGAGGGCTTGCCTCTTATGTCCCGCGTTCTCAATCTTTCTGCGCCGTTCCTGCTCGGCTTCGATGAAATCGAGCGCACGATGGACCGCCTCGCCAAGGCGGCCTCCGATGGCTACCCGCCCTATAACATTGAACGCATCGAGCGCGACGACAATCGTCCGGAGCGCTACCGCATCACGCTCGCCGTGGCGGGCTTCACGCGCGATGAGCTGGATATCACGCTGGAGGAAAACCAGCTGATCATCCGTGGGCGGCAACTCGACGACAAGAGCCGGCAATATCTCCATCGCGGCATTGCCGCGCGCCAGTTCCAGCGCGTCTTCCTGCTGGCGGAAGGCATGGAAGTGGCCGGTGCCGAGCTTCAGAACGGCCTGCTTTCGGTCGATCTCGCCCGTCCCGAGCCCGAGCGGATCATTCGCCGGATCGACATTCTCGCCCGCGACTGACGCCACCAACCCGGTTCGTCTTCGTTAACCTTGTTGCCTGTGGAGGCAACGGGACCGCCCTTGGCCGTCGAACGGCACGGGTCCTGCAAGAGTTCGTCAACGCCTTCGGGCGTTTCATGTGAGAACTGGAGGTCATCATGGCCATGAAGAGATCCACGACCACAAAGTCCGCCCCCGGGCGCCCCGCCGTTCTGGCCTCGGGAAGCTCCGCGGTGAACGATCACCGCCAGGCGCTTGAGGCGCTTATGGCCATGGGTGAGGGCGAAACAGCCTATCTGCGCAAATTCCGGGCAGGCGACCTCCGCAAGCTCTTTCCGCAGACGGCCGAGCTGCACCCCTCGGTGGAGCTTTTCGCGCTCTTCGGGGCAGATGGCACGCCGCTGATCCTCGCCGATACCCGCGACGCGGTTCTCAACGGCGCCTGGGATCACAAGCTCAGCCTTTCCGCCCTGCATTGAGGGCGCGGCACCTCACCGGCGGGCGCTTCAGCGCGTTCCGCCGGGAGCTGGCCTTTTGGCCATGTTCCGCGTGATGCGCACGAGCGTCGCGATATCCTCCGGACGCGACAGGCGATGATCGCCATCATGGATGATGGTCATCTGCACATCATCCTGCTGCAGCGAATTCACGAACTGATCGACATATTGGATCGGTACATCCGGGTCCTGCGCGCCCTGCAGGATATGGATCGGCACGCCAATATGGATCGGCTTGTTCATGATGAGGTGCTGGCGCGCATCATCGAGCAGCGCGCGTGTGATGGGATAGGGCTCGGGCGAATATTCCGAATGGCGATACCACACCCCCTGATCGATGATCTGGCGGCGGATCTCCTCTGGGAACTGCGCCCACATCAGCCGCTCGGTGAAATCCACCGCCGGGGCGATCAGCACGAGACCGGAAGGCGCGCGCCCCTCAGCCTTGAGGCGCTGGGTCGCAAGCAGCGTGATCCATCCGCCCATGGAGGAGCCGACCAGCACGGGAGCCGGCCCACCGAAGCGGCGGACCATCTCCAGCGCGTCATCCAGCCAGATCGAAAGATTGGCCGTCAGGAAATCGCCCTTGCTCTCGCCATGCGCGAAATAATCAAAGCGCAGCATGGCCCGGCCATCGGCAGCGCAAGCTTCATCCAGAGCCGCAGCCTTGGTGGAGGTCATGTCGGAGCGGAAGCCGCCGAGCCAGATGACCGCCGGCCCCTTGCCGGGGCGATAACGATAGGCGAGGTAGCGGGCGGGCAGGCTCCGATCCTTGTCAGCTTTCAGCCCGAGCAATTGCGTCTCCACGCTCATGCCTTTATTGCTCCCTAATCGCTGCTTCGCCCAAGCGCAGCTTGTCTACCTGTCATATTCGTTTGCGCGGTTGAAGCCCTCGAATGGTGTTTTCGCAAAAGACGGTGCAGCCCCTTGTGGGCAAGACGATCCTCCAGATCATCCCCATGCTGGATGCCGGAGGGGCGGAGCGCACCACGATCGATATCGCCGAGGGCATAGCCCAGGCCGGCGCGCGTTCGCTCGTGGCCACTGCGGGTGGCCGGCTCGTGGGCGAGTTGCAGGCCAAGGGCGGCTTGTGGATTCCTTTTCCGGCCGCCACGAAAAACCCGCTCGCGATGGCGCTGAATGTCGGCAAGCTCGCGCAGATCCTGCGATCCGAGAAAGTTGATCTCGTTCATGCCCGCTCGCGGGCCCCGGCCTGGGTGGCGCTGGCCGCCAGCCGCCTCACTGGCACCGGCTTCATGACCACCTATCATGGGGCCTATTCCGGTCTTTCCGCGCCCAAGCTGCTCTATAATTCCGTCATGGCGCGCGGCGAGGTGGTGATCGCGAATTCGCATTTCACCGCCGAACGCATCCAGACCCAGTTCCGCATGGAGCCGACGCGTTTGCGCGTCATCCATCGCGGCACGAATTTTGAGGCTTTCGCGCCCGACAAGGTCTCCGCCGAGCGTGTCGAGAAGATCCGCCGCGGTTGGCTGGTGGCGCCCGAGGAGCGCGTGGTGCTGCTCGCGGGCCGCCTCACACCCTGGAAGGGCCAGAAGGTGCTGATCCGCGCTGCGCAGGTTTTGCGCGAGCGGGGCTATCGCGATCTCGTCTTCATTCTCGCGGGCGATCCCCAGGGGCGAGACGGCTATGTCGCCGAGATCGACAAGCTGATCACCGAGAACCAGCTCGGTGGCGTGGTGCGTCGCGTTGGCCATGTCTCGGATATGCCGGCGGCCTTGGCCGCTTCTGCGCTGGTCACGGTGCCCTCCACCGCACCGGAAGCTTTCGGTCGCGTGGCCGTAGAAGCGCAGGCCATGGGCGTGCCGGTGGTGGTTTCGAATCTCGGCGCGGTGCCCGAAACCGTGCTCGCGCCCCCGCAGGTGCGGCCCGATCAGCGCACGGGCTGGCGCGTTTCGCCTGATAATCCGGAAGAGCTCGCCGATGCCATAGCCGAGGCGATTGACCTGATGCCGAGCGCCTATCAGCAGCTGGCGGATCGCGCCCGCACGCATGTCACGGCGCAGTTCTCGCTGGAGCGCATGGTCAGCGAAACGCTCGATTGCTATTCGGCGCTGCTCGCGGATCGCGGGAACCGTTGACAAAGCGGGCGAACACCACGATTTTCGCATGCATTCCGGTGAATTTGGTGGCATGGAGACGCAATCCGTTCCCGGATACGCGCCAGCCACGGTGCCGCTTGTTGCAACAGACCCAGGAGAAGACCCATTCGCAGGCCCATGAGAACCGCTCCCGTCCCCACCAAGGACGGACCGAGAATCAACCGCGATATTCGCGTGCGCGAAGTGCAGGTGATTGATGCTGATGGCTCCAACAAGGGCGTGCTGAACGTCTTTGATGCCGTGCAGCTCGCCGAGGAACAGGGACTCGATCTGGTCGAGGTCTCGCCCAACTCCACTCCGCCGGTCTGCAAGATCATGGATTACGGCCGCTTCCGCTTCCAGGAGCAGAAGAAGGCCGCAGAGGCGCGCAAGAAGCAGAAGATCATCGAAATCAAGGAGATCAAGCTCCGTCCCGCCATCGATGACCACGATTACACGGTCAAGATGAAGGCGATGCGGGCCTTCTTCGAGGAAGGCAACAAGGTGAAGATCACCCTGCGCTTCCGGGGCCGCGAAATGGCTCACCAGGATATCGGCATGAAGGTGCTGGACCGGGTGAAGCAGGACATCGTGGAAATCGCCAAGGTGGAACAGGAGCCGAGCTTCGAAGGCCGCCAGGTGGTGATGGTTCTCGCGCCCAAGTGAGGCGCGGGGCTGCAACGGGGTCGGCGGACCCTGTTTTCGCTTGAACTTTCGGGCGCGCTGGCTTATGCACGCGCCTTCATTCGAACCGCCCGGCCGGTAAGGGCTGCCGTGGCGGTTCTTTCATGCGTTCCGAATTCCGGCTTGCCGGAGGAACGCCTCCATAAGAAGACGGAGATCCGAAATGCCCAAGCTGAAGACCAAGTCCGGCGCGAAGAAGCGCTTCAAGATCACGGGCACCGGCAAGGTGAAATACGCCCAGTCCGGCAAGCGCCATGGCATGATCAAGCGCTCGACCAAGCAGATCCGCGAGCATCGCGGCACGGCTGTCCTGTTCAAGACCGACGGCGACAACATCAAGAAGTACTTCCTCCCGAACGGCTGATCGCCCGCGGGAAATTCGTAGCAACCGATCAGCCAAACAGAGGATTTTGATATGTCTCGTGTGAAGAGGGGCGTGACGTCTCACGCCAAGCACAAGAAAACCTTCAAGGCCGCCAAGGGCTTCTATGGCCGCCGCAAGAACACCATCCGCACCGCGAAGGCCGCCGTTGACCGCGCGATGCAATATGCGACGCGTGACCGCCGCGTGAAGAAGCGCACGTTCCGCGCGCTCTGGATCCAGCGCATCAACGCCGCCGTGCGCGAATTCGGCCTGACCTACAGCCGCTTCATCGATGGTCTCGCCAAGGCGGGGATCGAGGTGGATCGCAAGGTGCTCTCCGAACTGGCCATCCATGAGCCGGAGGCCTTCAAGGCCATTGTCGAGAAGGCCAAGGGCGCGATTCCGGCTGCGGCCTGACGCGACATACCAGTCCTTCCGGACAGAAACAGGCGGCCCTTCGCGGGGCCGCTTTTTTGTTGCGCGTTTGTGCCTGCGGATGAGCGTGTCGCTTCGCATGGCCAGCTTGTGCGCCGCAGCAGCCGGCGCCTGAATCGGCGGGAGATCCGGTTGAATGCAGGAGCAGCCTGCACGCTGAAGATGTGCTCAAATCGTTCAAAAAATAGGCAATAAAATCAAAAAAATCGCATAATATCAAAAGGTTAATCAGATATTCTGTGATAAATGGGCAACTCGCTCCGGCGATATGCTTTTTCGGCATGGTCTGCGTTTGACTTGTGGAGCAACTCGGCTTTTCCGTGATGGGGACAGTTCACCAAGGAGCTTCCCCATGTTTCGTTCTGCTCTTTTTGCGACCGCGCTTTTTGCTGCCACTGGTGCTTATGCGGCCGATCTCGGCGTGAAGAAGCCCAGCCCGATGGCACCGGCTCCCTCGGCCTCCTGCAAGGAAACCAAGGGCCTCCCGGTGGATGCCTTCGGCTTTGCCACGGGTTCGGATGTGGCGGATCTCAATGCCTGGGGCATCGCGATCGACAACACGTATGTGGCTGGTGGCCGTGGCGGTCGTGCCTACGGTTATACCGGCACGTTGCAGATCTCGGGCTCGTTCTTCCCCTGCTTCGAGCTGGGCCCCTACGTGTTCTATAACATCGCGGGCTACAAGCCGTATGGCGGCGTCGAGCGTCAGGGCACGGTGCTCGGCGGCGGCGTGGAGATGAAATACAAGTTCCTGGGTCGCGCCACCCATGGCGTGGGCCTTACGCTGGCGGTCAGCCCGAATGTCGGCCGCTATAATGGCTTCTCGATTTATGGCGGCAATGATGCGGTGTTCGCGAATTCCTATCGCGTGCTGCTCGATGGTGAACTGGTGAAGGGCAAGCTCTTTGGTGCCCTGAACCTCGAGATGTTCCAGGCGGCCTATTCGAACACGCTGCCGGGCTTCCGCAACCTCTCGCAGTTCAACGTGCGCGGCGCGCTGACCTCGCCGATCACCGACTCGATCTATTTCGGTGCCGAAGCGAGCTTCCAGGTCGCCAAGACCGGCATGTGGATGGATGGACGCTTCCGCGCCACCGCCGCTTACATTGGTCCGACCTTCCTCTGGGCGATCAACGACAAGTTCACGCTCAACGGCACCTGGGCCTATCAGGTCTATGGCAACGACAAGTCGGGTCCGAACAAGCAGCTTGGCACGGCGGTCTTCCCGCTGCATCAGGTCCGCGCCAAGCTCTCTTACGCATTCTGATCGCGGTTCATCCGAAATGCTCGGGCCCGCTTCGGCGGGCCTTTTTCGTTTTGCCTGCCTCCCGCGCTTGACGCGCGTCCCAGTGCCAATACAAGCGTCTCGACCAACGGAACGGGGACGATATGTCGGATCTGGCGCAGCTCGAAACGGAACTTCTCGGCGAAATCACCCAGGCCGCGAATGAAGAGGCGCTTGAGGCGCTGCGCGTGAAGGCGCTCGGCAAGAAAGGCTCGATCTCGGGTTTGCTCGCCACGCTCGGCAGCCTCGCACCGGAAGAGCGCAAGAGCTTCGGCGCCAGCATCAATGCCGTGAAGGACCGCGTGACGGAAGCGCTCACCGCGCGCCGCGTGACCCTGAAGGATGCTGCGCTCGATGCGCGGCTCGCGGCCGAGCGCGCCGATGTCACGCTGCCGATCCGCGAGAGCGGGCTCGAGGCGGGCCGCATCCACCCGATCAGCCAGGTGATGGACGAACTCACGGCGATCTTCGCCGATCTCGGCTTTGCCGTGGCCGAGGGCCCGGATGTCGAGAGCGATGACTACAACTTCACGCGGCTGAACTTCCCCGTGGGCCACCCTGCGCGCGAAATGCACGACACGTTCTTCTTCTCGCCGGATCAAAAGGGCGATCGGAAGCTCCTGCGCACGCACACTTCGCCCGTGCAGGTGCGCACGATGCTGACGCAGAAGCCGCCGATCCGCGTCATCTGCCCGGGTCGTACCTATCGCTGCGATTCGGACCAGACCCACACCCCGATGTTCCATCAGGTCGAGGGGCTGGTGATCGACAGGCACGCCAATCTTGGCCAGCTGAAATGGGTGCTGGAGGAGTTCTGCAAGGCCTTCTTCGAGGTGCCGCATGTGAAGATGCGCTTCCGCCCCTCGTTCTTTCCCTTCACCGAGCCGTCGATGGAAGTGGATATACAGTGCTCCCGCAAGGGTGGTGAAATCCGCTTCGGTGAGGGCGAGGATTGGCTGGAAATCCTGGGCTGCGGCATGGTGCACCCCAATGTTCTGAGGAATTGCGGGCTCGATCCCGATGCCGTGCAGGGCTACGCCTGGGGCATGGGCATCGATCGCATCGCCATGCTGAAATACGGCATGCCGGACCTCCGCCCGTTCTTCGAGGCGGATATCCGCTGGCTGAAGCATTACGGCTTCCGTCCGCTGGACCTGCCGAGTTTGGCGGCAGGGTTGAGCGTTTAAGAACATCTGTGCTCGATGCGCGTGATCTGGGGCGGATGAATGGAGCTTGCTCGATCAGCACCGATCCCGCGCAAGGGGGCAGGTCTTCGTAGGTGCCGGAAGAATTGCTGCCGGGGCAGTGGGCGAAAGCGGTTAGGTTGAGTTTGCCTTCGCAGCGCTCGCCCCACACGAAGTCCATTGTGACAAGAAGGGGCGGTCTGCGCGACGAGGAGCACGGCGAGGCACGGCCGGGGCGTAGTTCCTGTACTGGAACGGGGAAACGTTAAGGCGATATCAGGCTCAATGCTGTGGCCACGGGCAGATAAAGCGTGTGGGGGCGCTCAATCAAAGGCACGAAGCCGAAGGCCGCATAATAGGCAGCAGCCTTCTCATCGATCGCATCAGCAAAGATGGCGTGCACTCCGATCGGCGCGGTCGCCACGGTCCGGATCGCGTCGAACAGCAGCGCTTCGCCAAGTCCCAGGCCCGCATAGTCGCGATGCCGGCCGAGCCACCCAATCAGCACGGCCGGCACAGTTGGATAGCGCGGGAGCTTGCTGGCCAGCGTCTTGGGCACCTCCGTGAGCGGCACGTTGCTGGACGACAGAGTATAGAAGCCGACCACGCGATCCGTCGCAATCTCCCGCGCCACAAAACAAGTGGCGTATTTCCGCTTCACGTCCTGCGAAGCGGTCGTGTGAAAGTAGCTGTCGATCCGGTCATTGCCGCAGGTGAAATCCGCTCGCCGGTGCATCTTCGTGAGCGGCTCGATCCGAAAGCGGGGGGTCACCGGCGCTCGATCAGTTCAGCATGGCGCTTGGCAGCGCGGGACAGCTTGTCGTTTGGCCTGAGTGGATCGATCAGCGCTTCAGCAAACCGGATCTGATCCTCCCGCGCCAGGCGCAGGATGTCGGCGTCCTCCACCACGCGGCGGGCATCCTCTCCAGCGGTCGCGATGAGATAGCCGGTCAGGGTCATGCCGCGCAGGCGAGCAGCACGCTGCATGTAATCATAGACTTGTACCGGAATGCGGGCTTCCAGGCGCGCAGTCCCAGTTTCGACTGGGGTCTTCGTCATGATAGCCTCCTTTCTCAGAAATTCATACGGCGATCTGCCGTATAAATCAACCTCTCGGGCGCTCGTCCGGATCGCCCCCCTCTCGTTTCACTGAGACGACGATGGACCAGCCGCCAGCCGCTCGCCCGGCTTTGACAAGACGCCTATGCGGTCATTCGAACCGCGCAAGGCACATCGAGGTTCTGGTTATCCGGTACGTATAGCGCGACAATCTGGGTGAGACGCTGGCGACAATCCTCGAGCGGCGGCTTTTCACAGGATCGACCGTGGCAGGCCCATCGCCAACCTCAGTCGAAAACCCTGAAATACGGCCCGAATGGCGCCCGGCGCGGCCCTTGCGATATCAGTTGGCCAGAACGAGCTTCAAGCTGGATTAGGTCAGTGGGGCAACGTCACCAACACTTCGGATGACACCCAAGGCAGCATGAAAAGAGCCATGATCGCTATATCCGAAGATCGCACCACATGGACGGGCCTGACCAAAAGTTTTTACCTGGCCAGCACCTTGCGCGCGATGGAAATCGACGGATCGACCCGACCGCCCTCAAAGCCACTGATCTATTGCTGCGAAGTTGCCGTCAGCCCAGCGAGCTGGCTTTGGGTGAGCCCATGCCGCTTGCACTCATCCGGTGTCAATGTTGCAACCGCGCGCGAGCCCGGACCGGCGCAGCGCGTTCGTTCATCGGCACCAAACCGGCCTATACGAACCCCATACGGGGGCGATGCGCGGTCTGGTCCATGATGTGCGTCGCGCGCAGGATGTCGCCGATGACGAGGTGATGGCGATTGTCGTGGGCGGCGATGGTAAGAGCAAGGGACAGGATGCGGCGCGCCTTGCGAGGATGGGCCTCACATAGGCTGTCGCGGACATCGAGCGCGATTGAGGGCTCGAACCAGTCGCCCCAGCTTTGGACCAGCTCGCGGTAGAGATGCTCGAGAACGATCTGCATCTGCTGTTCGCTCGGTCGCTGGACCTCAAGGACGAGGAACCGGTCGAGCAGGGATGGGGGAAGTGAGCCCAGGTCATTGGCAGTTGCGATCCAGATGATATGCCGTGCGTTGAAGCGCAGCTTCAGACAATCATCCTCCACATGCGCGGCACTCATAGGTTCGAGGAGATCGTGAAGTGGCCCGAGGGGATCGCCATATTCGGCAGACCTTCCGGCTGTCTTGTCGATTTCGTCGAGAAGGAAGATCGGGGAGGCCGCGTTCCCTGCGATCAATGCCTTGGCGACGGCACCGATCGCAGGGGTCTTCCAGCTCATGTCACGCCCGGTCAGAAGCCCGGAGCCGAGCTGGTTGGGCATCGAGAGGGGGTGGAACGGAAGACCGATTGTTCGTGCGAAAGCGCGGGCCAGATGGGTCTTCCCAACGCCCGGCTTGCCCAGGAGCAGGATCGGCGGAAGCGTGAAGGCGCATCCGGTGCGCAAGGCAGCGCCCAGTGTCGGAAGCACGATCCCGAAGAACTGCTGAAAGTTCGGCGCGGTCATTCCGAGTTGCTCAACCGCCTCGATCTGGGCGCTGGTTGGCCGCAAAAGGTCCCGGTATCCGTGGCGCCGATCCTCCGCCATCCGCCGGATCCATTCCACGCGCGCCTGGCCCTTGCCGAAATCGGCCTCGGTCTCGGCTTCGTCGAGCAGGGCTTCAGCGTCCTTGGGCGCGAAGACCCGCCAGCCCGACGGAATGTCGGACGGTTCCATCGGAGGCGTCATGTCCGGAGACGCGGCGACAACATCGTCCGCGTCTTCCTCAAGGGTGAACGGATGATCGACGACAAGATTATCCGGATCAGGGTCCGGCTCGGACGGTATGGGCCAGGGAAATGGGGTCATCTCCGCCTCATGTCTGTTCATGGCCGCGCGCCATCAGCGGCGCGAGAGCCCGCGCCAGCCCGCGCACGAGCGGACCGAGGTCGCGCTGGGGTCGGATGAGATAGAGTTCCTCCACTGCTGAAATCCGATCGATGCGCGTCATCAGGGTATAGCGCGTCAGGAGCTGCCCGGCCGGATCGAGACCGGATTGAACAAGCCGAAGCTGCCCTTCCTCGCTTGCCAGGTATTGTTCCAGCGAGCGGCGCCGGAGGAGGGCGTGCACCGCGCGATCGATGGCCTCCACGGTGACTTTGAAGGGCACCTCGATCTCGAGATGACCATCCACAAGAGCGAAGCCGGCCGGTAGCGCGCCTTCGAGATCCTGCATGCGAAAAGGCGACAGGCACCATTCGTGGCCCTGGGGAATCCGGGTGAGCTGATCCATCGGCTGACCCGGGCGGCCCCAAAGTGCGGCATAGCCCTTGCGGCGCAGGTCTTCCACTCGGCGTTGCGGGTCCTGGCTCGACGTCACACCGATCTTGTAAAGCGGAATCCCGAGCGGGCGTGCAAAGTTGATGAGCCCTCGCGAACCGGCAGCATAGACGATCACGCGATGGGTGCCTTTGGCTGGATTGACGAGAGGGTTGCGCGTTGTAAGGGGGGCGAGGTCGGCCTGCAAAGAGCTGGGACAAGACGGTGCCTTCTTGGGGGATGAATTGGACATGTTTGCGCGATCCGGCTGGTGCCGGTCCTTTCTGAGACGGAGGGGAATTTCCTGGTGGTGGTCGGTGGTGGACCAGCGATGTGATGGCGCTGGCGCGTGGGTCAGTGAGGCCTCTTGGGGCCTTCTTCAGCCGACTTGTTTGTGCTGAACTCGACTGAGATGCCGTGGCGTCGGCCATCCGCTGTCAACGCGGTCACAATCATGATGATCACAAGATGCTGATCTGTGATCTTCCCGTCGGAAAGGTCGAAGTCCCCTCCGATGGCTGCCGCTTTGGCCTGAAACTCGCCCTCGTCGCTCGCGGCGTAACTGGCAAGGGCGAGAAGCGTCTCTGTTCGACGGCCGTGGAGCTCCTGGACGAGTTTTGCGTCGGCATCGTCGCGCCGCGTTGCGAGCGTCGTTTCAATGAGCTGGAGCCGATCGATCCGGTCACGAAGAGGCAGAGTGAATGCCGAACGCTGGCTCGCCGCGTCGATGACTGCCTGGAAGGTGGTTTCTGGGGTTTTTTGGGAGTTTTTTCGGGTTTTCGGCATGGATCTGCGCCCGGGCGCGCGGCACGGGCTATTCCTTTCTGAGAAGGGGAGGGGAGCCTTTCCGGGGAATTGAGATATCCCAGGAGGCAATGGAATGAGAGAGTGGAAAATCGGCAGAGAGTTAGGGCCAACGCCGGCCGGAGATCGGCGTCCAACACGGGACGCCCCTTTTTTCAGGGGTTTCGAGGCGGTCCCTGTGTCCGAAACACAGGAGCGGTATGGGTTCAGGTTCGGCTCTTCACGGCAGGCCAAGGATGTCGGGCCGTGCTTCAGCGCCGGGTTATCTGCTGGCGGAGCAGCAAGGGCGATAACGAATGCCGGCCACGGGTCTGCGTTCTCAAGAAAGCTCCGACGACCGGTGAGCGTCTTGTCGGCAAGGGCAAGCGCGCTCTTCGGCATGAAACCCCGCAAAGATCGTCAGGTTGGTGTGGCTTTGCGGGCAAGTGCGTCCTTCGCTTCCGGACTGATCCCAAGGTCCCGCTTTTGGGGCGCGGGGCCGGCGGACGGTCAGGGTTGCCTCCTTTCGGGTGTGAAGCTGTTCATCGCTGAACATTGTTATGACATTTTGCTTCCAAAAGCGGTCTGCTCTCGCATGCAATGATGGCATGCATGACGTCGCTGAAATCGCTACGGTCACCTTGAACCTTGCGAAAAAGGCGCTGCGCCAGGTCAGCTGGCGCCCAGCGGCGTCCAAGATCGGCCAAAAGATCGGCCAGAAGCACGGAAACAAAATCAAAATGAGGCTGTTCGCTGTTGTCTGAAGCCATAAGGAATCGGGCAGATGGCACGGGAAACTGTTGAGCGGATCGAACCGGCCCGGTTGGAAAACCCTTCCGCTGACATCGTCGATGTCATCGCCGCACTTTCTGCTTCAGCAGCCGTGCTTGTAAAAGCACTTCACCCGATGACGGCCGCCAGCCTGGCCGGGCTCGTCGGCATGATGAACACGCATTATTCCAATCTCATTGAGGGACACAACACAGGGCCTCGCGATATCGAAAGAGCCCTCTCCGGCGAATGGGATAAGGATGAAGGGCTGCGCAATCTTCAGATCGAGGCGGCAGCCCATGTCCGCGTGCAGGCCAAGGTCGATGTCATGGCGCAGGATGGGACTCTTCTTTCTCCCGCCTCCAGCGACTTCTTGCGCTGGCTACACCTGGAATTCTTCCAGGACGCTCCGGCATCCATGTTGACGCTGAAGCAGGGCGATCACTCCATTCACATGACGCCGGGCGATTGGCGAAACTTGCCGGAGCACGATGTTGCCGTGAGGCGGCATGTCCCGCCGTCCCGGGCGCGGGTTGTCGACGTCATGCAACATGTCGAAAGCCGGTTCCGGTTCCACACAATGGACGCTCCTGATCGGATCCTCGCTATGGCTTCAGCGCACCATCGCTTCAATGACATTCACCCCTTTCCCGACGGAAATGGCCGCGTCAGCTGGCTGATGAGCCATGCCATGGCGGCGAAGGCTGGCATCGGGGCTCATGGCCTCTGGTCCATTTCGCGTTGACTGGCGCGGGGTCTCGAAAGCCGAACAGAATTCAAGTCGATGATGGATCACGCCGACATGCCGCGTCAGGGTGACCGTGACGGACGCGGCAATCTCTCAAAGGCTGCTCTCCAGGATTTTGTGCTTTGGTTTCTGCGCATCTGTCTTGATCAGGTTCGATTCATGAGCTTTCTCTTCGATCAGGAGGCTCTCGCCGGGCCCTTTCATCGTTCTGCCAAACGTCATGAGACATTGAAGCCGGAAGCGGGATTACTTCTGCAAAGCGTCCTCCTGCGCTGTGAGCTCGAGCGTGGCGAAGCCATGCGTGCTTCCGGTCTGCCAGAACGAACGGCCCGCCGCGTGCTGGGAGAACTTTTGAGCCTTGGCCTTCTCGCCTCGGATACGCCGAAGGGAAAGGTGTCCTTGGGCTTCCCTGCTGATGCCCTCGAAGATCTGTTTCCGAGGCTCTACCCGCAGAGCTAACCCCTCATGCACAAGACGGGCGAGAGGCGGCGGCAATTTGGCCGAGCGTACAATCGGTCGAGGGCCGTAAAACGGGTCTCCGCTCCATTCCTGCATCGGGCTCCGGATCGCGGCCCACCCTTTCCTCGATCGCGCGGCTGGATCGACATCGATGCAAGCCGCGATCAGCCCGAAGATGCCCCAAGACCGAACGGATTGCGCGTCGCGAACAAGGCGGGATTTTTGTGGCATCGAGTCTCGAGACTGCGATTTGCCACGGCTGGCAAAGCCTGATGCTGGTCCCGAGCGCATCATCGTCCAAAAAACACGGGCTTTATCCCATCCATGGTCGCGGCAACGGGCTTGTTCCATGCCAATCGATATGCCCAATGCCAACATCGTTAATTTTGAGTTAAAACCATGATAAATATAAATAAATTCTAGATTATTGCGGGCGGTGCGAGTGTATTTTTCCCGGATATTTAAAATTTTACTCAAAAATTCAGGTATACCGGTAATAAATTATAGAGACTTGCTTGTGAGAAATCGGGTTTATCGACGGTGCATGTCTTGATTGGCGATCAGCCTCCCAGAGCATGCAGGATCTGACACGTATTATCCGGTGGTGCGCGTAAAATGCCCAATCAGACTTCGAACAGCATTGCTGTTTTTTCCCCTCCTGTTGGACGCAAACAGGGCTCTCAATCCTCCAAGAAAACTTTCAAAAGCCGGCTGGGGCATAGCATTGATCCCGTTGTCTGGGATGCGTTGAAGCGCTGTGAATTCCAGATTGCGGCCTGTGCAGGACCGGTCTCCAATCTCGATCCCCGGCTCTCTGGGCGCTGGAACACCTATCGACCCTTTGTTCGCAAGGATTTTCACCGGCTCTACGATGTCATCGTTCCAGTCTTGGTCAAGGACGGTGTGGCTCCGGAGGATCTGACAACCGAACATCTGTCAGCCGCGCTCCGGAGACTTCAGGAACACGATCGGCAGATCCATCGCCAGTCGAAAGACAGCCGGGAACGATGCCTCTGGACTGTTCTCTCCACTGTGACGCGCGGGTTGATCCTTGCAGGTCAGGGGCATGCGGTCCCTCGCAACTGGCGGGATCTGGAACGTCTGCCCGGACGGTCACAACACCGGACATCGACAGCAACCGGGCTGCCGCCCGATCTTGCCCGCGAATTGAAGCGGGTTGAAAACCGCCTCGCTGTGACCTTCCGATCAAGGATACAGAAGAATTATCGGGACACACTCTGTGGTTGCTGCCGGAGCCTCATCGCGCATGGTCATCATCTCTCGACGCTGGCAGGCCTCTTGGAAGAAGCGACCCTCAAGGCCCTTGTCCAGATCTGGGAGGACGAAGATCTCAGACCTGAAACATGCGAGCGCCGTCTTGAGATCCTGCGCTGGCTGGCCTCGGATTTTTTCGACAGCGAGGCCGCGCGCAAGAATGTTACTTTCTGGGTGACCCAGTGCAAAGCGCAACGTCCTGGCCCCGACACCATGATCGACGCGCCGAAACTGTTGCAATGGACGGAGAAGAACGCTTTCCGGAGT
>JALOTF010000152.1 GCA_025458025.1 Beijerinckiaceae bacterium
GGGCGCGCGAAAGCGGGCATCGCCTTCGTGCCGCAGGAAAAGAATGTCTTCGGCACCATGACGGTGGCCGAAAATCTCTCGATTTCCGCCTTCCTTGAGCCTTCCAAGGCGGCTGAACGCAGCGCGGCGATGTATGCGCGCTACCCCATGCTGGCCGAGAAAAAGACTGCACTCGCGCGCACGCTCTCCGGCGGGCAGCGGCAGATTCTTGCCATGGCCATGGGCCTGATGAGCGCGCCCCGCCTGCTGCTGCTCGATGAGCCCACCGCAGGCCTCTCGCCCAAGGCGGCGGCCGAACTCATGGATGCCATTGTCGCGCTCAATGCCGGTGGATTGCCGATCCTGATGGTCGAGCAACACGCGCTCGAGGCGCTCGAAATCTCCCATCGCGGCTATGTGCTCGTCGCAGGCCGCGACACTGCGACAGGCGAGGGCAAGGCGCTCGCAGCAGACCCCGAAATCCGGCGGCTCTTTCTGGGGGGATGAGCCGTGGGAACAGCGAACAACAACAGGGACAGGAGCAGGACATGACGCGCATCGGAATGGATATCAATCGTCGCACATTGCTGGCGGGAACGGCCGCCGTCGCGGGCACCTTGGCCATGCCGGCCATCGGTCGTGCGCAGGGCGCGCCGATCCGGGTTGCAACCTTGCTGCCGCTCACCGGCGCAGGCGGCCCCTATGGCCCGGTGATGGGCAAGGCCGTGAAGGCCGTGGTGGATGAAGTGAATGCCGCCGGCGGCATTCTCGGCCGGCGCATCGAGCTTCTCGGCGAAGACGACCAGACCAACCCGGAAGCGGGCGTGCGCGCCGCGCGCAAACTGATCGATGTCGACAAGGTCTCGGCCATCATGGGCACCTGGGCCTCGGCGGTCACGACCGCTGTCGCGCCGCTCTGCTGGGGTTCGGGCACCTTCCTCGCGACGGTTTCGGGAGCCGATGCAATCACCGCGCTGCCGCATCAGGGCTTCCTGATCCGCACACAACCCAACACCACGTTGCAGGGCCGGAAATTCGGCGAATTCGCGATCGCGCAGGGGGCGAAATCCGCCTTCTTCCTCACCCCGCAGACGCCGTTTGCCGACAGCCAGTTCAACAACATCAAGGCGGCGATGGAAAAGGCCGGCGGCAAGGCCGAGCGCTTGATTTATGATGACAAGAAGCCGTCCTACCGCACCGAGGTCGATCAGGCCTTGGCCGGTAAACCCGATGCCTTGATTTTCGGCGGCTACACGCCGGACACCACCGTGCTGCTGAAGGATGTGTTCCGCGCCGGCTACAAGGGCCAGAAGATCGCGTTCGGCTATTCCGTGAACGCGAAGCTGCTGGAAGGCGTGCCGCCGGAAGTGGCCGAGGGCATCTACACCATCTCGCCCAGCCCGGCAGAAGGCTCGAACGCCTACAAGCGTCTCGTGAAGCTGATCGGCGTCAACAATCCCGACCCCTACACCACCCAGGTCTATGACCAGATCAACCTCATCCTCATGGCGATCGCGGCGGGTGGTGATGCGAGCGGCACGGCCATCAAGGACAACATCCGCAAGGTGAGCCAGGCGGCGGGCGGCGCTGTGGTCGACAATGCCATCGACGGCCTGAAGCTGATCGCCGAGAAGAAGGCCGTGAATTATGACGGTGCTTCCGGGCCCTGCGACTTCACGGAAATCGGCGACATTCAGGATTGCCAGTTCCGCTACGAGCAGGTGAAGGCCGGCAAGATCACGCTCGTGAAGATCGCCTGACGGCGCTGATCCAGGCCCTGGCCAATGGCGTGATGACGGGTGCGCTTCTCGCGGTCCCCGCCATCGGCTTCTCGGCCATTTTCGCGGTTTTGCGCTATCCCAGCTTCGCGATCGCGGGCTGGGTGACGCTTGGCGCGTTTGCGGGCTGGATCGCGAATACGAAACTGGGGCTGCCTTCCTACGCCCTGCTGCCGGTGGCGTTCCTCGCCGCCGGCCTCATCGGCGGTCTGGTGGAGGATCGCTCCCTGCGCCTGCTGCGCCCGGCAGGCGCGCTGACCGTGGCTATCGGCTCGATCGGCCTCAACATCGTCATCGAGAATATCATCCGCTTCTTCGCCGGAAATGACCTGCGCGGCTTCAACCTTCCGCTTCTGCCGGATTGGCGCTTCGCAGGCATTCGCGTCGGACCCCAGCAGGTGGAAAACCTGGTGATGGCGGCCGCGATCATGGTCGCGGTATTTCTCTTCCTGAAATTCAGCCGGTTCGGGCGCGGCATGCGCGCGGTGGCGGATAATCCGGATCTCGCGCGCCTCAAGGGCATCGACCCGAAGACCATCTCCTTCGTGGCCCTGTTCCTTGGCTGCGGACTGGCGGGCGTGGGTGGCGTGCTGATCGGGCTCGATACCTCGATTGATCCGCTCACGGGCTATCGCGTGCTGCTCTCGGTCTTTGCGGCGGCGGTTCTGGGCGGGCTCGGCTCGATTCCCGGTGCGGTTGCGGGCGCGCTGGCGCTCGGCATCGCCGAGGAACTCGCGCTGCTCGTGGCCCCACCGACCTACCGCACGGGTGTGGGTTTCGTGGCCATCCTGCTGATGCTCACCTTCCGCCCGCGCGGCCTTCTCGGCGAGAGGGCGCTCTGATGCTGTCCTATCTCATCTTTGCGCTCACGATCGGCGGCATCTATGCGCTTCTCGCGCTGAGCCTGAACCTCGTCTGGGGTTCGGCGGGCATGGTCAATCTCGGTCTCGCGGGCTTCTTCGGCGTGGGTGCCTATGCCTCGGCGATTGCCACGGGTGCCGGCGCGCCGGTGGTCTTCGGCTGGGGTGTGGCCGCACTTGCGGGCGTGGCCGTCGGCCTGCTCGTGACCTTCGCCACCTTGCGCCTGCGCGATGATTACCTCGCGATTGTCACGCTCGGCTTCGCAGAGATGGTGCGGCTTGTGGCGCTGAACGAACGCTGGCTGACCAAGGGCGCTGACGGGATTTCCGGCATTGCCGCGCCCATGAAGGCGGAACTCGGCACCAGCGGCTTCAACCTGTTCTACCTCGCGATTGTGAGCGCCATCGTGCTCGGCGTGTGGTGGATGCTCACGCGGCTCGATGCCTCGCCCTATGGCCGCACGCTGAAGTCGATTCGTGAAGATCAGGAACTCGCGCGTTTCGCGGGCAAGCCTGTTCTGCGCTTCAAATACGAGGCTTTCGCGCTCTCTGCCGCCATCGCGGCGCTCGCGGGCGCGCTTTACGCACATTTCCAGTCGTATTTCTCGCCCGATCACATCCAGCCGCTCATCACGATCTACATCTTCCTGGGGCTGACGGCCGGTGGCGTCGGGCGCCCGGCTGGGGCTGTGGCAGGTGGCTATGCCGTGCTGCTCTTCATCGAGGCGACACGCTTTGCCGCCGATGTGATGCCTGGCCTGCAGGCGGTGCAGGTCGCGGCCTTCCGCGAGATCCTGATCGGCGCGGCCTTGCTTATCGTGCTTCACCTCAAACCAAAGGGCTTCCTGCCCGAAACCATGCCGAAGGCTCCGAAACCCTGATGTCACCCGATCTTGCCAACCTGCTCGCCGCACCGGGACAGCCCGAAACGCTTTACAAGGCGCTGGATGCCACCACGAAATCGCGCGTGGGGCACAAGCTCTTCACGCTGCTCTATGTCGATGGCAGCGAGGTGGCGCGCGTCTATTCGAACCAGCCCG
>JALOTF010000107.1 GCA_025458025.1 Beijerinckiaceae bacterium
CGCGTGGGCACTCCCTCCATCAAGGCAGCGGTGATCGACGATCTCGCGAAGCGCCGCGCGCTCTATGAACGCTTCGTCTTCAGCCAGCAATTCGCGCAAGTCGACCCCTGGGAGGAGCGCGTGAACGGCAAGGATGCGCATGAATTCGCGGCCATGGCGGAGCTTCGCCTGCCGCAAGCCGCTGAATGATGGAGGCCGGAGCATGGCCAGCAAAATTGGATGCCGGTTTTGCGTCCGGCCATGCGACCACAAAGGGAAAGTTTCATGAACATGATTTCCGGCACTTGGCTCGATGTGGGCGCAGCGGATGATGTGCCCGTTCGCGGGGCGCGCGTGGTGAAATCGCCGATGGGCGATATCGCGGTGTTCAAGGCGGCCGATGGCACCTTGTTCGCCCTGCGCGACAAGTGCCCGCACAAGGGCGGGCCGCTGAGCCAAGGCATCGTGCACGGCCATGCCGTCACCTGCCCGCTGCACAATTGGGTGATCTCGCTGATCGATGGCGAGGCGCAGGGGGCCGACAAGGGCTGTACGCCGAAAATCCCGCTGAAGGTGGAGGCCGGGCGCATCCTGCTCTCGGCGGAAGCGATCGCGCGGCTGGCGGCGTGATGAGCACCACCCGCACCACCTGCCCCTATTGTGGCGTGGGTTGCGGCGTGCTCGCGACCCCGCAGCCCGATGGCAGCCTCGCCATTGCGGGCGACCCGGATCACCCCGCGAATTTCGGCAAGCTCTGCTCGAAGGGCTCAGCGCTCGGCGAGACGATGGGCATGGCGGATCGCCTACTTTACCCCGAGATCGCGGGCCAGCGCGCGAGCTGGGACGAGGCTTTGGAGCTGGTGGCCAACCGCTTCGCAGAGACGGTGCGGGAGCATGGGCCGGATTCGGTGGCGCTCTACGTCTCGGGCCAGATCCTCACCGAGGATTATTACGTCGCGAACAAGCTGATGAAGGGCTTCATCGGCACGGCGAATATCGACACGAATTCGCGGCTCTGCATGGCTTCCTCCGTGGCAGGGCATCGCCGCGCCTTCGGTACGGATACGGTGCCGGGGCTCTATGCCGATTTCGCCGAGGCCGATCTCGTGGTGCTCGTGGGCTCGAACCTCGCCTGGTGCCACCCGGTCCTGTTCCAGCGCCTGCTGGAAGCGCGGGAGCAACGCGCCATCCGCCTCGTGGTGATCGATCCGCGCCGCACGGTGACCGCCGAGGCCGCCGACCTGCATCTCGCGCTTGAGCCGGATAGCGATGTGCCACTGTTCCTCGGGCTGCTCAATCACCTCTCCCGCGAGGGCCTCGCCGCACCGGATTGGCTCAACCGCCATGTCAGCGGCGCGGAGGCGGCTTTCGATGCCGCACGCGAATACGACATCCCTCTCACCACCCGCGAGACAGGCCTTTCGGAGCGTGATGTTGCCGCCTTCTTCGCGGATTTCGCGGCCACCGAACGCGTGGTGACGATCTATTCGCAAGGCGTGAACCAGTCGGTTTCCGGTTCGGACAAGGTCAATGCGATCCTGAATTGCCACCTCTTCACGGGCCGCATCGGCAAGCCCGGCTGCGGGCCGTTCTCGGTGACGGGCCAGCCCAACGCCATGGGCGGGCGCGAGGTCGGCGGGCTCGCGAACATGCTCGCGGCGCATATGAACATCGAGGACGAGGCGGCGCGCGACCGCGTGCGGCGCTTCTGGGCGAGCCCCGCCATGGCCGCGAAGCCCGGCCTCAAGGCGGTCGATCTCTTCAAGGCCATCGGCGAAGGCAAGGTGAAGGCCGTGTGGATCATGGGCACGAACCCCGTGGATTCGCTGCCGGATGCCGATGCCGTGGCCGATGCTCTCGCGGCATGCCCCTTCGTAGTGGTCTCGGATGTGGTGCGCGCAACCGATACCAACGCTCACGCCCATGTGCTTTTGCCCGCCGCCGCCTGGGGCGAGAAAAGCGGCACGGTGACGAATTCCGAAAGGCGCATCTCGCGCCAGCGGAGCTTCCTGCCGCTGCCCGGCGAGGCGAAGCCCGATTGGTGGATCATGAGCGAGGTGGCTCGCCGCATGGGCTTCGCGGGTTTTGATTTCACGCACGCTGCCGAGATTTTCCGCGAGCATGCCGCGCTGTCCGGCTTCGAAAATCAGGGCACGCGCGATTTCGATATCTCGGCCCATGCGGAGATTTCGATTGCCGAATTCGATGCCCTCCAGCCCTTCCTCTGGCCGCAAGCCGCGGGGGAAGCACCGCGCGAGACGCGTTTCTTCGCCGATGGCCGGTTCTTCACGCCAGATCGCAAGGCGCGCATGGTGCCGACGCCGGTTCGCGCCGAGGTGAAATTCCGGGATGAACAGCGCCCGCTCTGGCTGAACACGGGCCGTATCCGTGACCAGTGGCACACCATGACGCGCACCGCGAAAGCGCCGCGCCTGATGGGCCATTTCGGCGAGCCCTTCTGCGAGATCCACCCGGCGGATGCTGCCGGGGCGGGCATCGCACCGGCCTCGCTGGTGGAGGTTGAAAGCGAATTCGGCCGGGCGATTTTGCGCGCTTTGGTGACCGATCGGCAGCGCAAGGGCTCGGTCTATGTGCCGATGCACTGGACAGGGCAATTCGCTTCGGAGGGGCGCGCCAATGCCGTGACCCACCCCGCGACCGACCCCATCTCCGGCCAGCCGGGCCTGAAGCGCGTGGCCGTGTCGCTGAAGCCCTTCGCGGCGACGTGGTTCGGCTTCGCGGTTTCCGCCGAGCGCCCGCAGGTGGAGGGCGCGGAATACTGGGCACTTGCACAGCTCGATCGCGGCTTCCGGCTGGAACTCGCGGGCACCGCGATGCCGGAGGATTGGCAGGCCTTCGGCGCGAAGCTCTTCGGCCTTTCGGGCCATGCCGAATGGACCGGCTTTTATGACAGCCATGCCGGCACCGTGCGGCTCGCGGCTTTCGAGGGTGATCGACTCATGGGCGCGCTCTTCGTGTCGCCCGAGCCGGTGGCGTTGTCGCGAGCGTTTCTGTCGGATGCCCTCGCCGAGAGCCATGCCGGCGCAGGGCGCATCCGCCTGCTCGCGGGCCTCGGCGGGGCAGATCGGCCCGATCCCGGCGCGACCGTCTGCGCCTGTTTCAATGTGGGGCTCAACACGATCGTCGCGGCCATCCGCGACGGGAGCGCGACCACAGTCGAGGCCATCGGGGATGCCCTGAAGGCCGGCACGAATTGCGGCTCCTGCCGCGGCGAAATCCGGAGGATCATCGATGGAAACCGCTTCGAGAAAGCCGTCTGACGCAAGCCCCGGCAAGCTCGGGGCGCTCGCGAAACTGCCTGTATTCTTCGATCTCGCGGGCAAGCGCGCGGTGCTCGCGGGCGGCGGCGCGGGGGCAGCCTGGAAGGCCGAACTCCTCGCGGCGGCGGGCGCGGATGTCGAAGTCTACGCGCCCGAACCCTCCGACGAAATGCGGGCGCTGCTCGCGCGCAGCGCGGCGGCGGGATCGCTCACCCTGCATGAGCGCCCCTGGAGCATCCATGTCTTTGCGGGCGCGGCGATTGCCGTGGGCGATTGTGAGGACGAGGCGGAGGCCAAGGCATTCCGCTGCGCGGCGAAGGCGGCGGGCGTGCCGGTGAACACGATCGACAAGCCCGCAACCTGCGATTTCCAGTTCGGCTCGATCGTCAATCGCTCACCAGTGGTTATCGGGATTTCGACCGATGGCGCAGCGCCCATCCTCGGGCAGGCGATCCGGCGGCGCATTGAGACGCTGCTGCCTGCGAGTCTTTCGGATTGGGCGGGCCTCGCGTATCGGATCCGGGGTCGGGTGCTGGAAGCGCTCGCCATGGGTGCGCCGCGCCGGGCCTTCTGGGAGGCCTTCGCCGAGCGCGCTTTCGGTGCCGCGCCTTCGCGTTGTGCCGAGGCCGAGGCCGAAACGCTCATCCATGCCACGCGTGATGGCGCACCGGTGGCGGGCCGCGTGACGCTGGTGGGTGCGGGGCCGGGCGACCCGGAGCTTTTGACCATCAAGGCGATGCGCGCGCTGCAAAGCGCCGATGTGATTCTCTTCGACGATCTCGTCTCGGATGGCGTGCTCGAACTCGCGCGGCGCGAGGCCAAGCGCATGATGGTGGGCAAGCGCGGCGCACGAGCGAGCTGCTCGCAAAGCGATATCAACGACACGATGCTGAAGCTCGCGAAGGCGGGCAAGCATGTCGTGCGCCTCAAGAGCGGCGACCCGATGGTGTTCGGCCGCGCGGGCGAGGAGATCGCGGCGCTCGAAGCGGCGGGCATTCCCGTGACGGTGATTTCCGGCATCACCTCCGCGCAGGCCATGGCCGCACGGCTGAACCTGTCACTCACCCATCGCGACCATGCGCAGAGCCTGACGCTGACCACCGGGCATTCGCGGAAGGGCGATCTGCCGGAAACCATCGATTGGGCCCATGCCGCGAGCCCGCATGTCACTACCGTGTTTTACATGGGAGCGCGCATGGCGGGGATTATTCGCGGGCGGCTTTTCGCTGGGGGCATTGATCCGGCGACACCCGTGGTGGCCATCGCGTCCATCTCCCGGCCCGAGGAGCAGGTGTGGTTAGGGCAGGTCGCCGATCTCGAGGCGGGCATCGCGAGCCTGCCTGAGGGCGCGCCCATCCTCATCGGGCTGGGACGGGTGTTCGGTGAGGCCGGCATACAGGCGCTACGAAGGGCAGCATAGTTTGTCGCCGACCTGAGTTCAGCTCGCTCCAGACATAGGCCGACCGGCCGCCGGGCGGCCAGCCCGCCCCCACAATGGAGGCGGTGAGCGCAGCGAACTCGCCGCGAGCGGAATAGATGGTGGGGGTGGCAGGATTCGAACCTGCGATAAGACTGTTATGAGCAGCCGGCCTTGACCGCTTGGCGACACCCCCGGCAGGCCGTTCTTTGCGCAGTTGCGGGGCGGCTTTCAAGCCCCTCCCGGCCCCCAAAAGACGCCTGCCCCATTTTTGCTGCATTGCAGCATATAAAGGCAGGATGAAAAAGCACCTCAGCACCTTCCCGCGTGACGGGATTCGCGCCGTGCCGGCCACGGTTTTCCTCATCCTTTCCGGCTCTGCTGCTCTGGCCGAAACCGGCCATGCCAGCTTCTATGGCCGTGAGCTTGCGGGTCGTCGCACAGCCTCCGGCGAGGTCTTCCGGCCCGATGGCATGACAGCCGCACATCGCAGCCTTCCGTTTGGCTCGCGCGTGAAAGTCACCAATCATTCGAACGGCAAGGCCGTGGTTCTGCGCATCACCGATCGCGGCCCCTTCGTGCGCGGGCGGATTATCGATGTTTCGCATGGGGCGGCGCGCGCGCTCGGCTTCGTGGGCCAGGGAACGGCCCGCGTGACCATCGAACGGCTGGGCGGCAAGGCCACACCAGAGGTACCATCCCCCGTCGCCCCTGCCATGACGGCGACGGCGGAACCGGAATTGCCCGAAACCTTGCCAGAGGCCGAACTCGTGCGTAATCCGGAAGGCAACGGCAACTGACGCCCACCTTCCGCGTGCATGACGACTGACACAATCGAGCCCTTCGCCATCGCTGACCTGCCTTGCGCCACGGGCCGCCTCGGCATCGCGCGCCTGCCGGGCCGCACGGGCGATCTCGCAAGCGACGTGCAGGCGATTGCCCAATGGGGCGCGCGGCTCGTGCTCTCCATGACCGAGCCGGATGAGATGGCCGCGAGGGGCGCAGCGGACCTTGCGGCTTCGCTGGTCGCGCGTGGCATCGGCCATGCCATGTTCCCAATCCCCGATTTCGGAACACCCGGTGCCGATGCCGGTTGGGCGAGCCTCTCGCGTAATCTGCACCGGCGGCTCGCAGCGGGTGAGCGCATCCTGCTCCACTGCATGGGCGGGAAGGGCCGATCCGGCATGGTGGCGATGCGGCTTCTGGTGGAGCAGGGATTGCCAGCCGACGAGGCTCTGGCGATGGTTCGCCGGGCTCGGCCCGGTGCCGTGGAAACCGAGGCGCAGGCCGCATGGGCCAGCCGGGAGGCGAGATGACCAGCGAAATCCTCACCCTGTTCCCCACCCGCATCTACCGCGCAAACATCACCGATGCCGATCTCCTCGCGGAGATCGTCGCGGCGGCGGAGGTGCTGAGCGTGGATGACGAGGCAGGCCGGAAATGGTGCCGTGACAACGGCTATCCCGGCTACACCTCCTATGCCTCGCTGGATGACCTTCCCTGGCGGATGCCGATCTTCGGCGATCTGGAAAAGGCGCTGGACAAGCATGTCGCCGCCTTCTGCAAGGAGCTGGGCTTCGACCTTGGCGACAAGAAGCTGAAATGCGATTCGCTCTGGATCAACATCCTGCCCGAAGGCGGCACCCACGCCAGCCACATCCACCCGCACTCGGTGATCTCGGGCACGACCTATGTCGCGATGCCGGAGGGGACCAGCGCCCTGAAGCTGGAAGACCCGCGTCTCCCGATGATGATGCTGGCCCCCGTCCCCCTGAAATCCGCGCCGCAGGAACTCCAGCGCTTCGTCTACGTCAAACCGGCGGTAGGCGAGGTGCTCCTGTGGGAAAGCTGGCTGCGCCACGAAGTCCCGATGAACATGTCCGAGGAGGAACGGATCTCGGTCAGCTTCAACTATGGCTGGGCGTGAATTGGGTATTGAAACGGTATAATTTCTATCCCATATTGCCATATGGAGTTCGAGTTCGACCCGGCGAAGAGTGCCGCCAACAAGGCCAAGCACGGCATTGACTTCGTCGAGGCCCAAGCGCTTTGGCAGGATGACGGGCTTGCCGACGCTCCGGTCACATCAGAAGGCGAACCGCGCTTCCTTGTGATCGGGCGTATCGCCGGCAAGCACTGGACGGCGATTTGCACCCTGCGCGGCGAGGTGGTGCGGATCATCTCCGTCAGGCGGGCGCGAAAAACGGAGGTGATGTTCTATGACGGCGCGTGAAACGATTACAACCGAACAGTTCGACGAAATGTTCGACAACGGCGAGGACATCAGCGCCTATGTCGACTGGTCCAAGGCCCGCCGCCCCAATCAGGAACCCCGCCGGGTGAACGTGGACTTCCCGGCCTGGATGGTCCGCGACCTGGACAAGGAAGCCGGGCGGCTGGGCGTGACTCGGCAGTCGCTGATCAAGATGTGGATTGCGGAGAAATTGGGATAGGGTGCGCTGGGGTTGCCGCCTTCGTTTCTAGCTTGAAGCGGAAACTCTCTTTCGCCGAAACCAGCCAAGGACGGTGGAAGACCGCCCGGTGACAAGCCAGCGAAGGGTCCAGACAAGAAAGTACACCACCGGTCCAGCCACCATTGCGACACCAGCCCACCCGAGCGGGTCAAGAACCGACTGTCGGAATGCTCGGTCGCGGTCGCCGGGGGTGTCAGTGGCATCCCACATGGCTTGGGATATCTTTTCTTTCAGTTCAAGCTCTTCATCGATAGGCAAGAAGAACCAAGTCGCCTCGTTGCCTTCATGGCGCCACCGGGCCTCGAGTTCTATGGCTTCAGGATCACCTCGCATTAGGGCGTCACGATGATCTGGAGGTAAGGCAATTGGGGGCTCATTCTCGGTCAAAAGGTACCCAACGATGTAATTGCCGGCACCGTAGACTCCGCTCCCAACTCCCACAGTCAAAACGATTAGAGATGCCACAGTTCCAAGAAGGTAGACTGCGGCTACCGTAACGTGAAGCGCATGGACCAAGCGGCTGCTGAACGAACTCTCCATGGAGGCTTCCTATCTCTGGCAAAGTTTCCTAAGTCTGCTCAATGCCTTGAAAGCCATGGATTTGGCAAATTTGTGGCACCCTGACGCCTCCCCCAACTTCCCCCTTGCCCCCCGCTGCCTTCCCCCCTATACGACGCCATCCAGCGATTCCGGGCCTCCGGATTCGTCGGTTTGTCATTGATCCGCCAGGTCCTCGGTGACCCTCCAGCAGGGGCCGTCTGGCGATTGTGGAAAAG
>JALOTF010000036.1 GCA_025458025.1 Beijerinckiaceae bacterium
TGATGCCGAATACCGCAAGCTGCTCACCGAGAAGGAAACGCTGCTCGCGCGGCGCAATGCGGCCTCGAAGGAAATCGGTGCCGCCATGGCCGCGAAGGATATGGCAAAGGCCGAGGCGCTGAAGGCCGAGGTCGCAAGCGGCAAGGAGCGGCTCGCCACGCTTGAAGCCGAAACCGGCAAGATGGACTCGGAAATCCGTGATCTGCTCTCGGGCATTCCCAACATTCCGAAGGAGGATGTGCCGGAAGGCGCCGATGAGCACGGCAATGTCGAGTATTTCGCGGCGGGGCATGCGGATATCGCGGGCTCTAAGCTGCCGCGCCCGGCCATTTCGAGAGCGCCGCGAAGCTCTCCGGCAGCCGCTTCGTGGTGGTGCAGAAGGGCCTCGCGCGGCTGGAGCGCGCGCTCGGGCAGTTCATGCTCGACCTGCACACCACAGAGCACGGCTACACGGAAGTGAACCCGCCGATCCTCGTGAAGGACGACGCGATGTTCGGCACGGCGCAACTGCCGAAGTTCAAAGAGGATCAGTTTGCGCCAACATCTGTTGATTTCGATAAGGTATCAACTGCTGCCGCTGATCGCGCTATTGCTGCCGAGCAGACAAAACAAAAAATTCGAAAAATTCTACTCGGAATAAACCCTGATAGCGAACCTGACGAATTCGACCAAAACTCCGTTTTTCAGTATGTTTTCGGCCAATCAAAAGAATACAAAGTGCATGGAAATTTAAATCTGGATATTTCCATTGAAATTAATCGTGAAATTCAAGCACTTAAGCCAATAAACTGGGATGAAAGCATTCGCCCGGACAAACTTTGGCTCATCCCCACGGCCGAAGTCCCGCTCACCAACCTTGTGAGGGAGAAAATCCTCTCAGAGGAGGAGCTTCCGCTGCGCTTCACAGCGCTCACGCCCTGTTTCCGCGCGGAGGCGGGCTCGGCGGGGCGCGATACGCGCGGCATGCTACGCCAGCACCAGTTCAACAAGGTGGAGCTGGTCTCGATCACCACGCCGGAAAAATCCGCCGATGAGCATGAGCGCATGCTCGCTGCGGCCGAAACCGTGCTGAAGAAGCTCGGCCTGCATTACCGCGTGATGACGCTCTGCACCGGCGATATGGGTTTCGCGAGCCAGAAGACCTACGACATGGAAGTCTGGCTGCCCGGCCAGAACACCTATCGCGAGATTTCCTCCTGCTCGGTCTGCGGCGATTTTCAGGCGCGGCGCATGGATGCGCGGTTCCGGCGCTCCGGCGAAAAGGAAACGCGCTTCGTGCACACGCTGAACGGCTCGGGCGTGGCGGTGGGGCGCTGCCTCATTGCCGTCATCGAGAACTACCAGAACCCCGACGGCTCCATCACGGTGCCTGACGCGCTGCTGCCTTACATGGGTGGCGTAACGCGCATCGAGAAGCGCTGATCTGTCATTCCCGACGCGCCGCAGGCATGGGCGGGAATCCAGACTTGCTTTTTGAGAATTCCCGTCCGATGCGTGCCGCATCACCGGGAATGACACCGGGATCGATATCGGTGGGGCGTGCAGGAGGCATTCGAAGGGATGCCAACGGGTTGAGCAGACAAAGGCCGAGGGCCGCCGGGCGGCCAGCCCGGACAAAAGGAACTGAAATGCGCATCCTCATCACCAACGATGACGGCATTCATGCCCCCGGCCTCGCCGTGCTGGAGAAGATCGCGCGAGCGATTTCCGATGACGTGATCGTGGTCGCACCCGAGAGCGACCAATCCGGCGTGTCGCATTCGCTCTCGCTGAATGATCCGCTTCGTTTGCGCGAGATTTCACCGAGCCATTTCGCCGTGAAAGGCACGCCGACCGATTGCGTCATCATGGGCCTGCGGCATGTGCTGAAGGGCCGGCGGCCCGATCTCGTGCTCTCCGGCGTCAATCGCGGGCAGAACGTGGCGGAGGATGTCACCTATTCCGGCACCATCGCGGCGGCCATGGAGGGGACGCTGCTCGGCGTGCCGTCCATCGCGCTGAGCCAGGCCGTGAACCCGGAGGATCGCGCGAATTTCCGCTGGGACTGCGCCGCAGCACACGGCGCAGATGTGGTGCGGAAGGTGCTGGCGGCGGGTATCGCGCCGGGAATCGTCATCAACGTGAATTTCCCCGCCGTGCCTCCGGAGGCCGTGCAAGGCATCGCGGTTTCCGTACAGGGCCAGCGCAATCAGGCTTTGCTCGATATCGACCAGCGGCAGGACGGGCGCGGCAACCCGTATTTCTGGATCGCGTTTGCGCGCGGCAAGATCACCCCCGCCGAGGGCACGGATCTCCATGCGCTCGCGAATGGCAAGATCTCGGTGACGCCCTTGCGGCTTGACCTGACCGATCTGCCGCAACTCACGCGTCTCGCGGAGGCGCTGGAGTAACATGATCGGCCGGGGGGAGGCGTGGGGCGCCTTGGCCCCGCGCGAGAGGGAATCAGCACCGCGCGCGAGCCTCGGCGAGGCCAGCGACACCGCGCTTGCGCGATTCCTGCTCGACCTTCGCTCGAAGGGCCTGACGGAACCGGCGATCTTCAACGCCTTCGAGCGCGTGCCGCGCGCGCCCTTTCTGCCAAATATTCGCCCCGGCCTGCTTTACGCGCCGATCAACCTGCCCATTCCCTGCGGGGAGGAGGCGGAAGACCCGTTCACGCTGGCGCGGCTTCTCGTGCTCGCGCGCATCGCGCCGGGCCAGCGGGTGCTGGAAATCGGCACAGGATCCGGCTTCAGCGCCGCCTTGATGGCCGCAGCCGGCGCGGAAGTGGTGACGCTCGAACGCTATGCGAGCCTCGGCGTCGCGGCCATGCGCGCCTTCAACCTGCTGGGGCTCAATCGCATCACCGCGCTTCAGGCCGATGGATTGGCAAAGCGCGCGATTGGCGGTCCGTTCGACCGGCTGATCATAGGCGGGGCGATGGAGATCGTGCCGTCACAGCTGTTTGAGGGGCTGGTGCCGGGCGGGATCGCCATCGGCGGCCGTATCAGGGGAGGGGAAACGCGCCTCACGCTCTGGCGGATCGATGCACAGGGTTTCCCTGTGGAAAGCGATCTAGGACCGTCGCGCATGGTAAGAATGCGGCCCAACCTGCCGTCCGCCTTGTAGAATTTCGGCCACGGATACGCGATTCATAATCTCGTAACCCTGTCCCCTAACCCTGACTTAAACTGAATCCTTCATCACTAAGACCTGTCGCCTTTGAGTGTTTCGCGTGGGTAGGCGTAGTGATGACAATCCAGTTCGAACGGGTGAAGCCCCGGTTGCTGGCATCGGTAATGGTTGCATGCCTTGTCTCGGCCTGCTCCACCGATACAGCCCGCTTCAACGACAACCCTTTCCAGAACCCGTTCAACAGCCGGACGAGTTTTGACCCGGCTTCGACCGCCTCGATCAACCGGGCGCCGGCCGCAGCGCCGCTTCGCGCTGCGCCATCCATGCCCGCGACCACGCAGGCCTTGCCGCCGCCGAGCCAGCCAATGATGCGTTCGAGCATCCCGGCGGCTCCGCGCGTCACGGCGCCCACGACAACGGGCTCGGTTGCTTCCGCCGCCTATCCCGCTTTGGCCCCGGTCGCGCCGCGCCCGACCACGGCACTCGGTGCCTCGCAGGGCTGGACCGCTGTGGGTGGAACGCCGGTCGTTCTCCAGCAGGGCGAAGGGCTCGGCACGCTCTCCACGCGCTACGGCGTGCCGGTCAGCGCGCTGCTCGCGGTCAATGGACTGTCCTCGGTCAATCAGGCCCAGCCCGGCCAGCAGATCATGATTCCCGCCTACAATGCCGTGCAGGGTGCGGGCACTGCGACCGCTCCGGCGGCACCACGGCGCCTTGCGAGCGCGGCTCCGGTTCCCTCGCGTGAGACGCTGACGGATGCCGCTCCGGCTCGTCCGGTGGCCCGCGCTGCGGTGCGTGATGTGACCGGCCGGCCCGAAACGGAAGCCGAGAAGCGCGCCGCCGCCAAGCTGAAGCAACTAAAGACGCGTGAAGCGGATGACGAGGACGAGACGCCTACCGTTCCCTCGCGCACCGTTCCGAAAGCAGCGACGGCTCAGCCGAAGCCGGTGACGCAGGCCGCGACCCAGCCGATGCCGACCGCTCCGGACAAAGCGAAAATCGAAGCGCAGCGCCAGGCCGAAGCCAAGCGCAAGCTTGAAGCCGAGCGCAAAGCTGCTTCCGACAAGAAACTGGCTGACCAGAAAGTCGCCGAGCAGAAACTCGCCGAACAGAAGCGCCTCGAAGCCGAGCGCAAGGCGAAGCTGGCCGCCAAGAAGGCTCCTGCTGCGGATCCCGAAACCACGGCCTCGATCCCCGAGCCGAAGGTTGCGGCCCGTACGCCCGAGCGCGCCGCTGCAACTGCTGCCGCGCCGGCTCCGCAGGCCGAGGAGCAGGCAGAGAACAGCGCGAATTTCCGCTGGCCGGCCCAGGGCCGCGTGATCGCCGGGTTCGGTGCCAAGAGCGCTTCGGGCAACAATGACGGCATCAACATCGCGGTGCCGGAAGGCACGCCGGTGCGGGCCGCCGAGGGTGGCACCGTAATCCACGCGGATGATGCGCTGAAGGGCTATGGCAAGCTGGTGCTCGTGCGCCACCCCAACGGCTATGTCAGCGTCTATGCCCATAACGGCGAGATCAAGGTGAAGCGCGGCGAGAGCGTGAAGCGCGGCCAGGTGATCGCCGCCTCGGGCTCCTCGGGCAACGTGACGTCGCCGCAGCTCCACTTCCAGATCCGCAAGGGATCGCAGGCGGTAGACCCGATGAAGGTGCTTTCCTCGAACTGAGGACCAAGAATTCGGGTGGGAGGAGCCGCGAGACACCTCCTTCCAGCCGGAACAAGCCCCGCCGCCTCCAAAGAAAGGGGCGGCGGGGTTCTTGTTTCAGACCCGCACTTCGCAGAGTTTTTCTGGCTTCCCGACAAATCGGCGTTTACACTCAATTGTGCGCAACCCCGGCGACACTTGTTAAAGAATTTTGGCCAGATTGCTGGGTGTTGGATGTGCCGGAGCCGTATGCTTCGGGTTGGGGTGGTTGAGTTTCGATGCGGATCCTACTCGCAGAACCGAGCAAGATCGGCCGGATGATTCTCACGCAGATGCTCGAAGGTGATGGCCATCAGGTAATCACCTGCGACAGCGGAGAGGCCGCCCTCGAGATTCTCGAAGCCGATGAAGGCATCGACGTTCTGCTCACGGCCATCGAATTCATCGGCATGTCCGGGCTTGAACTCTGCTGGTCCGCCCGGCTGCTGGCCGGCACGCATCGCCCGCTCTGCGTCATCGTGATGTCGGCCTCGACCGACGAGATCAAGCTCGCCGAGGCGCTCGATACAGGTGCGGATGACTTCATCGGCAAGCCCCCGCGCAAGACCGAGCTGCTCGCCCGCCTCCGTTCGGGCAAACGCATGCTCGACGCCCAGCGTGAACTCATCCGCATCGCCTCGTTCGATGCGCTGACCGGCTTGCGCAACCGTCGCATGTTCTTCGAGATGATCGCCGAAGCCGAGGCCAAACCGGACCTCGCCAGCGTGCTTGTGCTCGATATCGACTATTTCAAGCAGGTGAACGATCGCCACGGCCATGATGGCGGGGATGTAGTGCTGCAGGAAGTCGCGCGCCGGCTCGTGCAGATCGACAGCCGTTTCGCGCGCATCGGCGGCGAGGAGTTCGCGCTGCTCGTGCGCGGCCCCATCGAGATGGCGGCGGTGATCGCCGAGAGGGCCCGGCGGGAAATCTCGCTGCTACCGGTGAAACTGCCATCGGTGGAACTCAACGTCACGATCAGCGTCGGCGTGGCCCAGCGCAACCCCGGCATGACCTTCGAACAGACGATGAAAGACGCGGATATCGCGCTTTACGCCTCGAAATCCGGCGGTCGCAATCGCGTCACCTTGGCGCGGGTCGCCGGCAACATGGCCTCGTTCGAGCCTGCACCGGAAGTTGTGCCCGAGCCGGAAGACGAGCCAGCCAGCAATATCGTGAAGCTCACGGCCTGATCCTGTCAGGCGGCCTGTTGCTGCGCGCCGATGCGGTTGAGCATGCTGGGCACGATCCGCTTGTGGAATGGCATGACCAGACCAAGATACACCCGTCCACCCCAGTGATGGGGACGAACAAGCGTTGTTGCCCGGATTTCCGTTCCGGAATCCCGATGCTGCACATCAATGGCAATGCGGAAATCCAGGTGCTTGTCGTCAAACCCGAGCACTACGCGTTCGGGTGAACGAAAAACCACCGGAAATCCGCCAATCATGGCGGCGTCTCCATGATCGGCCTTGTCGAGACCCTTGAGGCCAACAATCGCGACCAACCGATCACGAAGATTCATCAACCCGGAAATCCAGACAGGCGGATGTTCGAGCGTGGAGCGGATGGCTTGCTCGGCGCTGAGGTGCATTCCGGGCAGCGTGCGCTGGAAACTGTCAACAAAGGTCGCTTCAGGCAGAAGCATCCGCGCTGAATTTTCCGGCTGGCAGGGGTGCGCATCAACAACAGCCATCGGTCACCCGTCGATCCGCCGGCCCATGCGGCCCGCCAGATCCTGAATGAACTGGAACGCCACGCGGCCCGCGCGACTGCCGCGCGTGGTCGACCATTCCAGAGCCTCCCAATGCAGGCGCTCGCGGTCCATATCGAGGCCGAAATGGGCGGCATAGGCATCGATCATGCCGAGATAATCATCCTGGCTGCATTTGTGGACGCCCAGCCAGAGGCCGAAGCGATCGGAAAGCGAGACCTTCTCCTCCACTGCCTCGCCGGGATTGATGGCGGTCGCGCGCTCGTTCTCGATCATGTCGCGCGGCAGGAGGTGGCGACGGTTGGAGGTGGCATAGAACAGCACATTCTCGGGCCGCCCCTCGATGCCGCCATCGAGCACGGCCTTCAGCGCCTTGTAGGAGGTCTCGCCGGAATCAAACGAGAGATCATCGCAATAGAGAATGAACCGATGCGGCGCGTAGCGCAGGCTGTTCATCAGCACGGGCAGGGAATTGATGTCCTCGCGATGGATTTCCACGAGCTTCAGCCCCAATCCTTCCGCGAGGATTGCGCCATGGGCACTCTTTACGAGGCTCGACTTGCCCATGCCACGCGCGCCCCAGAGCAGCACGTTGTTGGCGGGAAAACCTTGCGCGAAACGCCGCGTATTCTCGACGAGAATGTCGCGGATATGATCAATCCCCACGAGCAGCGCGAGGGGAATGCGGTTCACTTTCGCCACGGGTTGCAGCACGCCGCGCCCGGCATTCCAGAGAAAGGCGTCAGCAGCCGAAAAATCCGGCGCGGGCGGCGGCGGGGGTGCCAGGCGCTCGAGGGCTTCGGCGATGCGCGTCAGCAGTGGCATCACGTCCGGGGAGGGGGAAAGGCTCATGCGGGCAATCTCACGCGCGGAAAAGGGGCCTCGCGGGCTTAGCGCGGCAAGGCCTGCCGATCAATTGGTGTTCAAGAAGGCTGTGGCTGCCGGGCCACGCAACTCCGCCTTCGGTTTGCGTTTCCGGAGCGAGCGACTATATACGCCCCGATAACCGATTTCCGGGCGTTTTCCGCCCGCGCTGATGGAGTGAAACCCCCGTGATTACCCCCGCTTTCGCGCAAGGTGCAGCCGCCCCCGGTGGCGCGGATCTGTTCATGCAGCTCCTGCCGTTCGGCCTCGTGCTGATCATCATGTATTTCCTGCTCATCCGTCCGCAGCAGCGCCGTGCCAAGGCCCATCAGGAGATGGTGAAGAACCTGCGCCGCGGCGACGTGATCGTGATGAACAACGGCATGATCGCCAAGATCACCAAGGTCATCGACGACAACGAACTCGAGGTCGAGATTTCCGACAGCGTGAAGGTCCGCATGCTGCGCGGCATGGTGGCCGAGCTGCGCGTGAAGAGCGAACCCAGCGCCAGCTGACGCCGAGAATAAATGCCGGATGAGGCAAGGTTTTTGCCTCATCCGCGCCAAGAGCTCCGAAGGGAGCCGTTTTCCGAAGGATCTCCATGTTCCGGCAATCGACCCTCAAGTCCGTCCTCATCGCATTCACATTGTTCGTCGGCGCCTACATGACGCTGCCGACCATTTTTGGCGATCAGGTCGTGCGCTCGCTTGCGGGCTATCTGCCCTCCTTCATGGTGCCCAAGGGAGCGGTGAAGCTCGGCCTGGACCTTCAGGGCGGCGTGCATGTGATGCTCGAAGTCGATCGGCCTGGTCTGATGCGCGACCTTACGCGCCAGTTGCAGGAAGATGTGCGCCGTGTTCTGCGCAATGAGCGCGTGGCGCCCACAGGCGGAATTGTTGCGCAGAATCGCGGCGTAGCTGTGCGGATCACCGATGCTGCAAACCGCACCCGCGTTATGCCGAAACTTCAGGAACTCGCCCAGCCCATCACTAATGCGCTGATCGGCCAGACCGGGCAGCGCAATCTCGAGGTCGTGGATCAGGGCGACGGTCTGATCACGCTGACGATTACCGATGCCGACATCAACGACAAGATCGGCCGCGCGGTGAACCAGTCGATCGAGATCTTTCGCCGCCGCCTCGACCCCGAGGGCGTGAAGGAGCCGGTGATCCAGCGCCAGGGCCTCGATCGCATCGTGGTGCAGATGCCGGGCGCCACCAATTCCAAGGAAGTGACCGACGTTCTCCAGCCGGGCAAACTCGAATTCCGCATGGTCGCCGAGCCGGGCGCGCCAGCAGCCGAGGTGGAAACGCTGCCTTACGTCGAGGAGGCCGGCGGCACGATCACCATCGAGCGGCGCATTCTCGTGCGCGGCGAAGACCTGATCTCCGCCGAACCGGGATTCGACCAGCGCTCCAGCGAGCCGGTGGTGAATTTCCGCTTCAACGTGCGCGGGTCGCAGGCCTTTGCTGCGGCAACTACTGCGAATGTAGGCAAGCCTTTCGCCATTGTGCTCGACAATCGCGTGATTTCCGCGCCACGCATCATCACGCCGATCACGCAAGGGCAGGGCCAGATTTCCGGCCGCTTCACGGTAGAAGCCGCGAACCGCCTGTCGATCCTGTTGCGCTCGGGCGCGCTGCCGGCATCCTTCACGCTGGTGGAAGAGCGCACTGTGGGCCCGGGCCTCGGGCGCGACTCGATCGCCGCAGCAACGTTGGCCGCCACTGTCTCGGGCGGGCTGATCGTTGCGTTTTCCATCGCGACCTACGGCATTTTCGGCATCATCGCGCTGATTGCGCTGGTGGCGAACGTAATGCTGATCTTCGCGCTGATGTCCGCCATTGGCTCGACCCTGACATTGCCGGGCATTGCCGGCATCGTTCTGACCGTGGCGATGGCTGTCGATTCCAACGTGCTGATCTATGAGCGCATCCGTGAGGAGCAGGCGGCCGGTCGCGGGGCCGCACTCGCGCTGGATGCCGGATTCACGCGCGCGCTCGCGACAATTCTCGATGCGAACATCACGACCTTCCTCGCCGGTGCGATCCTCTATCTCGTGGGCACAGGCTCGATCAAAGGCTTCGCGGTGACGTTGTGCCTTGGCATCCTGACCACGATTTTCACGGCCTTCACGCTCACCCGCATCATGGTCGCGTCATGGTATCGCTGGTTCAAGCCCAAGGTGGTGCCGATCTGAGCTGGAATGCTCCCTCCCGTTTCGGTTTCAGACAGGTTCTTTGGCGATGAAACTTCTCCGTATTGTTCCCGACAACACGAAATTCGGCTTTATGCGCTTCCGGCGCTTCAGCTTCCCGTTTTCGGCGCTTGCCTCGATTGTGGCGGTTGTGGCGTTCCTTTGGGCTGGCCTCAATGTCGGCATCGACTTCAAGGGCGGCACCGTCGTCGAGTTACAGGCCCGCGGCGACCGCGCGAATGTGGCGCTGATTCGCGACGAAGCGAACAAGCTGGGCTTCGGCGATGTCGAGGTGCAGGAATTCGGCGGGCCACGGGAAGTTCTCTTGCGCGTAGGCCTGCAGGATGGTGGCGACCGGGCACAGGCCGATGTCGTGGTGAAGCTGCGCCAGATTTTCGAGAAGGACTATGATTTCCGCAAGGTGGAAGTCGTCGGCCCGCGCGTGAGTCAGGAACTTGTGCAGAACGGAACGGTCGGCGTGCTGCTCGCGATCCTGACCATCCTGATCTATCTCTGGTTCCGTTATGAGTGGCAATTTGCCGTTGGCGCGGTGATCGCGACCATGCACGACCTTGTGCTGACGATCGGATTCTTCGCCGTCACGCAGATCCAGTTCGACCAGACATCCATCGCAGCGATCCTGACGATCATCGGATACTCGCTGAACGACACCGTGGTGGTCTATGATCGCGTGCGCGAGTTGCTGCGGAAGTACAAGAAGATCAAGCTGTTCGAAATGCTCGATCTCGCGATGAATTCTACCCTGCCGCGGACGATCATCACGTCGGTGACGACCATTCTCGCGCTGATCGCGCTGTCGATCTTCGGTGGTGACGCGATCTGGGGCTTCTGCGTCGCGTTACTCTTCGGCGTGCTCATCGGCACCTATTCGTCGATCTTCATCGCCGCGCCGATCCTCATCTATCTCGGCGTGCGCGTGGGCGAAGGCGTGGGGGCAGAAAAGGCTGGCGAGAAGCCGGCGGCCACCGCGACCCCATGAGCGGAAACGCGCCCGGCCCCGGCTTTGCGCCGGGTCGCCACCCGATCCAAGGTTACGGCGCGGATGGATTTCGGTTTGCAGGCATGGCGCATCCCGGCTCTGTCATGGCCTTGCCCTCGGGCATCCGGGCATGGGCGGTGAAAGACCTCTCGGCCGTAAGCGACACAGATCTCGCCCCGCTGATGGACGAGCGCGACGCGATCGAGATCCTGATCATCGGCTCTGGCAAGAAGGCCATGCTGCCCATCGGCCCGCTGGCGGATCGCCTGCGCGAAGCGGGATTCCGGCCGGATTTCATGGACACGCCGGCTGCGGCCCGCACCTACAACGTGCTTCTCGCCGAAGACCGGCGCGTGGCGGCCCTTCTCATCAGCATGGTGTGAACAACTGCGCTCTTTTTGCGCAGGGCTTGCAGCATGCTCTTTCCCTTTCCAGTTGCGGCTCCATATGCCGTTGGGTGGGAATGTTCGCGAAATGACGATAACCATGCGCCAATCACGGCTGCTTGCAGAACCCGAGACGGCCACGCTCTCGGCAGCTTATGAGGCGTGCCGGAATGTGGTGCGGGCTGAAGATCCGGATCGTTACGCTTCCATTCTCTTCGCACCTTGCGCCTCGCGCCCGTCGCTCTTTGCGCTCTACGCCTTCAATTGCGAGATTGCGCGCGTGCGCGAGACCGTCAGCGAGGCCATGCCGGGCGAGATCCGCCATCAATGGTGGCGGGAGGCGCTTTCCTGCACCACAAGCGAAGCCGCCGCCGCGCATCCCGTCGCGGCTGCCCTGCTCGATACCATGCGGCGTTTTCGCCTGCCGCCGGAGCCCTTCCTGAACCTCATAGAGGCCCGCAGCTTCGACCTTTATGACGATCCGATGCCGACCTGGCTCGATCTCGAGGGCTATTGCGGCGAGACCTCCTCGGCGCTTATCCGCATTGCTTCGCTCATTCTCGCGGGCGGGGATGAGCCCGGTTCGGCCGCCTTGTGCGGGCAGGCCGGCGTCACCTATGCGCTGGTCGGGCTGTTGCGCGCCTTCCCCATCCATGCCCGGCGCCAGCAATGCTACGTGCCGCATGAGGTGCTGATCGCCTGCGGCGTGACGCATGATGAGATCTATGCGGGCAAGGACAGCGAAGGCCTGCGGGCCGCGCTCGCTGCGATGCGGAACCGCGCGCGCGGGCACCTTTCCACCTTGCGCGATGGCATTCGCGGCATCCAGCCGAACATCAGGCCGGCCTTTTATCCAGTGACCCTGTGCGAACCGCTGCTGCGCCAGATGGAACGGCCGGATTACCGGCCCTTCGAGAGCTATATCGGCCTCAGCCCGCTCGGTCGCCTCTGGCACATCGCGCGCGGCGCGTGGCTCGCGCGGCGCGGCTGATCATTCCGCCGCGACGGGCAAGGCCGGGGCGTGCAGGCCTTCCGAGGCCATCCAGCCGACGAGATCCACCTTCGCGCGCGCGGTGATCATCCGCTTGCGGGCATGGGCTTTGTCCGACCCCTTCAGGCGCTTGCCATTCTCGTCGCGCGGCGCCTCGGTAATCGGCGGGAACAGGCCGAAATTGATGTTCATCGGCTGGTAGGAGCGCGGGCCCGCGTCAATCGTCTCGATATGCCCGCCGGTGATGTGGTTCAGCAGAGCGCCCAGCGCCGTGGTCGAGGGCGGAGGGCTGAGATCACGGCCCAAACGCTCGCGGCTCGCGAAAAGCCCGGCCATCAGGCCCACAGCCGCGCTTTCGACATAGCCTTCGCAGCCCGTGATCTGCCCGGCGAAGCGCAGGGATGTGCGCGCCTTGAGACGAAGACGGCCATCGAGAAGGCGCGGCGAATTGAGGTAAGTGTTGCGGTGAATGCCGCCAAGGCGCGCGAATTCCGCATCCTCTAGCCCCGGAATCATCCGGAAGATACGGCCCTGCTCGCCATATTTCAGCTTGGTCTGGAAGCCGACCATGTTGAACAGCGTGCCGAGCTTGTTATCCTGCCGGAGCTGGACGATCGCATAGGCCTTCACTGTAGGGTTATGCGGATTGGTGAGCCCCACGGGCTTCATCGGCCCATGGCGCAGGGTTTCGACCCCGCGCTCCGCCATCACCTCGATGGGCAGGCAGCCATCGAAATAGGGCGTATCCTTCTCCCATTCCTTGAACTCGGTCTTCTCTGCTGCGAGCAGGGCTTCCACGAAAGCGTGGTACTGCTCCTTGTCCATCGGGCAGTTGAGGTAATCCGCGCCCGTGCCGCCGGGCCCCGCCTTGTCGTAGCGCGACTGGAACCAGGCCTTGCCCATATCCACGCTCTCGCGATGCACGATCGGCGCGATGGCATCGAAGAAGGCGAGCGAGGTTTCACCCGTGAGCCCGCGAATGCCCTCGGCCAAGGCGGGTGAGGTGAGGGGGCCAGTGGCGATGATCACATTGTCCCAATCCTCCGGCGGCAGGCCGGCGATCTCGCCGCGCGCGATGGTAACCAGCGGATGCGCTTCGAGCGCCGCCGTCACGGCCTCGGAAAAGCCGTCGCGGTCTACCGCCAGCGCCGAGCCCGCCGGCACCTGATGCCGGTCGCCACAGGCCATGATGAGCGAACCGAGTTGGCGCATCTCGTGATGGATGAGGCCGACCGCGTTGGAATCGCTGTCATCCGAGCGGAAGGAATTGGAGCAGACCAGCTCCGCCAGCCCTTGCGTCTTGTGCGCCTCGGTCATCCGCTCCGGGCGCATTTCGTGCAGGATCACCGGCACACCGCTTTGCGCGATCTGCCACGCCGCCTCGCTGCCGGCGAGGCCGCCGCCGATGACATGAACCGGTTCGGTCATCCCTGCACCCTTCGATTGATGGTGGTTCGATTGCGCCAGAAGCGCGTTGCTGCCGAATTAGGCCCTGCGCCCGGTCCCGTCAATTTCGGCCCCGCGCCGGGTTGCCCGGCGGCATCGGCTCTGCTCTATCGGCGCAGAACAGGAAGGGGCTGCGATGTCGTTGTTCTGGACCGAGGCCCTGATTCTCGCGGGCCTGATCGCCTACATTCTCTACGCAAACCGCCGGGTGATGCATTATCGCACAGCGATGCTCTGCGAAGGCCCGCTCGAGGTCACCTGGCAGGCGCATCTCTTCCGGCCCGACCGGCCCGAACTCTGGTTCAAGGAAATGACCGGCGTGACCTGGGAGGACGAGGCCCGCCAGATTTATCGCGTTACCTATAATCACGGGAAAATCGAGGTGCTGATACGCGAGGTGGAGCATGTGCCGCCTGCGCTTCTCGTGCTCGAAGGCGCCTATCTGCGCAGCCGCGACCAGCTCCCGCTTGATACGTTTCGGGCGGAATCGCGCTTCGAGGCAGTGCCGGGCGGCACGCTCGTCACCACCGACATGCAGTTCGTGCGCGGCGCGCTGCTGGCCGGGTTCTGGATGCGGCTGTTCTACCCCTTCGTCGGCTTCATGACGCGCGGCCGCATCGAGAACAACGTGAAGAAGGTTCTCGCAGCATCCGGCCTCACGGATCAGAGCGGCGCGGTGTCGCTCGCGGGCGGGCATCACCGGCTCGTGGAACGCATCGGCGGCTGGCCAGCCATCCTCACAGTGGTGGCTATTCTCTGGTTCATCATCGATCTCGGTCTGTGGCCGGGCCTCGTGCTGATCACCACCATCGTGGTGCATGAGAGCGGGCATCTCTGGTCCATGCGCCGGCATGGCGTGCCGGGCAAGGCGACGCTGGTGCCCTTCTTCGGCGGCCTCGCCTATGGCGCGCAACCGATGCCAAGTGACAGTTCGGATGCCGAGATGATCCTGATGGGGCCTGCTTTCGGCTTCGCGCTGGGGCTTGCGGTCTTCGCTTTCGCCCAAAGCAGCGAGGCATCCGAGTTCTGGTGGGCAGCGGCCGGGATGATCCTGGTCATCAACGGCCTCAATCTCCTGCCGGTGCCGCCGCTGGATGGCGGACAGGTGATGCCGCTTCTGCTGCGGCGTTTCGGGCAGAAGGTGGTCACCGCCGTTTCGCTGCTGCTCGTTACGGGCGGTGCGGTCCTGGCCTGGTGGATGTCCTCCATCCTGATGCTGGTGCTGATCGTCGCGCTGGGCACGATGATCGCGCTGAACCCGCCGCGCGGGGTCGTTCGGCCCGCCATGAGCATTGGCGCAGCTTTCGTCGTGCTGGTGGCCTATCTCGCTCTGGTGGTCGCGCATATCCTGCTGGTCGTGATGATCACCCGGACGCTTGAACTAACCGACTGGTTCGAGCAGCTCATGAACGGCCCATTCTAGAATTTTGGCGGTCCGAAAAACCTTCCGGGTGCACGAAAGGCTTGCAGTTTGCAGTAGGCCCAAAAGCCTTCCGGGCACAAAAAAGGCCCGCCGTTTCCGGCGGGCCAAGTGCGTGTTTGGGCAGGGAGAACCCAACACGTCAGGGAGCTTGTTCAGGCGTTCGAGACTTTCCGCGACACTTCGTCGATGCGCCAGCGGGTCACGCCGATATCGTCGAGCTCGCGGTCCGTGAGACGCGAGAGCGCTTCGACTGAACGGCGATAGCGCAAGTAAGCCTTGAAGCGGCTGATGAGGGTGGTCAGGATCATGATCGTTCTCCAAAATTGACGAACCGGGGGCAGGGGCGCTGGCACCTCTCGCTCGGGCTTCAGATCCTTTCGGACCGCCCCGCGTGAGAACCGCGCTGACCGCGTCACCGCTCTCGGTTACGAGCGCTCTTGTGCAGTGCAAAAAAGGCAAAATATAGGCATATCTGCACATAGAATAGACAGCATCTATGCATTTTTTGCAGATCAAAGCGAGCCTTAGCAGCGTCTTTTGCGAAAGATGCCCGACCGAAACAGCCTGTTATAGGGCTGATTTCCGCTTTCTTTTCAATCCGGTGCGATAAAAGGTTGATAAATTTCCCTGAATTCCGGCAGCGCCTCTGCACGTTCCGCGTGCGCCACCAGTCGAGGCGTCATAATACGCGAAAAAAGATCGGGATGCGCGCCAGCGAGATGCCCGATTGAGGCAGCAACCGCGATATCGGCATGGGTCAGGCTGACACCGAACCAGAAATCCTGCGCTGGCGCTTCCAGTTCCAGCATCGCGAGGGTATCGCGGATCTGCCCCCGCCGCCGCTCCACCAGCATGGGCGAGGCTTTGGCATGCAGCTTCATCTCGTAGAAGAGGCTGACGGCCGCATCGGAAATGCCCGATGCGAACCCGCTGAGGCGCAGAACGGCACTGCGCTCCGGCTCGGTGGCGGAAATCAGCGCCTTGCCCGGCGGCGCGAGGGAATCCACGAAATCCAGGATGGCCAGCGTTTCCACCAACACGCTGCCATCATCGCGCACGAGGGTAGGCACGCGCAAAAGCGGATTATAGGGCCGGATCTTGTTGGCATCCCCCATGATCGACCAAGGGCGATGCTCGAAAACCACGCCATAATGCGTCAGGGCAATGCCCACACGCCGCGTGAAAGGGGAATCGTATTGCCCGATCAGGATCATGCCGTTCCCCCGTTCTTCTCGGCTCAGGATGCACGCCCCCGCTTGAGAACATCACGCAGGAAGCGTCCGGTATGGGAAACCTCAGCTTTCGCGATATCCTCTGGCGTGCCTTGCGCCACGACCATGCCGCCGCCATCGCCGCCCTCGGGGCCCATATCGATAACGTAATCCGCAGTCTTGATGACCTCGAGATTATGCTCGATCACCACGACCGTATTGCCCTGGTCGGCGAGTTCATGGAGCACTTCCAGCAGCTTCTTCACATCATGGAAATGCAGGCCGGTGGTCGGCTCATCCAGGATGTAGAGCGTGCGGCCCGTGGCGCGGCGGGAGAGCTCCTTCGAGAGCTTCACGCGCTGCGCTTCGCCACCCGAGAGTGTAGTTGCCTGCTGGCCCACCTTCACATAGCCGAGGCCCACGCGCGCCAGCGTTTCCATCTTCTCGCGGATGGAGGGCACAGCCTTGAAGAGATCCGCCGCCGCTTCCACCGACATATCGAGGACATCGGCAATGGAATGGTCGCGGAATTTCACCTCCAGCGTCTCGCGATCATAGCGCTTGCCCTTGCAGACATCGCAGGTGACGTAAACATCCGGCAGGAAGTGCATCTCGATTTTGACGACGCCGTCGCCCTGGCAGGCCTCGCAGCGACCACCCTTCACGTTGAAGGAGAAGCGTCCGGGCTGGTAGCCGCGCGCCTTCGCTTCCGGCAGGTTCGCGAACCAGTCGCGGATGGGCGTGAAGGCGCCGGTATAGGTCGCGGGGTTGGAGCGCGGCGTGCGCCCGATGGGCGATTGATCGATGTCGATCACCTTGTCGAGCATTTCCAGGCCTTCGATGCGCTCGAATTTCGAGGGCATTTCCAGCGCACCATTGAGGCGCCGTGCGGCAGCCTTGAACAAGGTCTCGATGACGAGCGTAGATTTGCCGCCGCCCGAAACACCCGTGACGCAGGTGAAAAGGCCGAGCGGGATATCCACCGAGACCTGCTTCAGGTTGTTGCCGGAGGCACCGACCAGCTTCAGCATGCGCGCGGGCGACGGCTTGCGACGCTTCTTCGGCACGGGAATGCTTTCGACGCCCGTGAGATAGCGGCCCGTGAGCGATTTCGGATCGGCCATCACCTCGGCAGGCGTGCCCTGCGCGATGATCTGCCCGCCATGCACGCCCGCGCCGGGGCCGATATCGACCACATAATCCGCCTCGCGGATGGCATCCTCGTCATGCTCCACGACGATCACGGAATTCCCCAGATCGCGCAGGCGCTTGAGGGTCACGAGCAGGCGCTCGTTGTCGCGTTGGTGAAGGCCGATGGAGGGCTCATCCAGCACATAGAGCACGCCCGTGAGGCCTGAACCGATCTGCGAGGCCAGCCGGATACGCTGGCTTTCGCCGCCCGAAAGCGTACCCGAGGCGCGCGACAGCGTGAGGTAATCGAGCCCCACATCGGAAAGGAACCGCAGGCGATCCCGGATTTCCTTCAGGATGCGCCCGGCAATCTCGTTCTGCTTCGGGGTGAGATCGCCCGGCAAGGCCTCGAACCAGCGGCCGGCATCAGCCACGGATTTCTCGGTCACGAGGCCGATATGCTTGCCTGCGATCTTCACGGCCAAGGCCTCGGGCTTCAGGCGATGACCCTCGCAATCCGAGCAGGGCGTGGCCGACATGAAACGCGAGATTTCCTCGCGGGACCAATCGCTTTCGGTCTCCTTGTAGCGGCGCTCCAGATTGGTGATGACGCCCTCGAAGGGCTTGTTCACCTCATAGGCGCGCATGCCGTCCTCATACGCAAAGCGCACAGGCTCGGCACCGGAGCCGTAGAGAATGACCATCTTCGCGCTATCCGGCAGGGCGGACCACGGCTTGTTGAGCGGGAAGCCGTAATGCTTGGCGAGCGCGGCCAGCGTCTGCCCGTAATAGGGCGAGGTGGAGCGCGCCCAGGGGGCAATCGCGCCCTTCAGCAACGTGAGCGTTTCATCCGGCACGATGAGCCCGGGATCGATCTTCATCTCGTGGCCGATGCCGCCGCAGGTGGGGCAGGCACCAAAGGGGTTGTTGAACGAGAAGAGGCGCGGCTCGATCTCGGAAATCGTGAAGCCCGAGACCGGGCAGGCGAATTTCGAGGAGAAGGTGATGCGGCGGGGCGAACCATCGGCCTCCTTCTCGTCCGCGAATTCCAGCACGGCAATGCCGTCGGCCATCTCCAGAGCCTGCTCGAAGCCATCAGCGAGGCGCGAGGCGATGTCGGGCCGCACCACAATGCGGTCGATCACCACGTCGATATCGTGCTTCAGCTTCTTGTCGAGGGCAGGGGCTTCGGCAATCTCGTAGTATTGCCCGTCGATCTTCGCGCGTTGATAGCCGCGCTTCAGGAAATCCGCGAGTTCCTTGCGATACTCGCCCTTGCGCCCGCGAATGACTGGCGCGAGCAGATAGGCGCGCGTCTTTTCCGGCAAAGCGAGCACGCGATCCACCATCTGGCTCACGGTCTGGCTCTCGATCGGCAGGCCGGTCGCGGGCGAATAGGGCACGCCCACGCGCGCCCAGAGCAGGCGCATGTAATCGTAGATCTCGGTGACGGTGCCGACGGTGGAGCGCGGGTTCTTCGAGGTGGTCTTCTGCTCGATGGAAATCGCCGGCGAGAGCCCGTCGATCTGGTCGACATCGGGCTTCTGCATCATCTCCAGAAACTGGCGCGCATAGGCCGAAAGGCTCTCGACATAGCGCCGCTGGCCCTCGGCATAGATCGTGTCGAAGGCCAGACTCGACTTGCCCGAGCCCGAGAGGCCCGTGAACACCACGAGCTTGTCGCGCGGGATGATGAGATCGACATTCTTCAGGTTGTGCTCGCGCGCGCCGCGAACCGAAAGCACCCGCTCGCCGGGGAAGCGCAGGGCGGCTTCATCGAATAGGTTCTCGACAGCGTCCGCCTTCACGGCGCGCAAGGATTTCGACTTCGACATGGGGACCTGTAACCGATCAAGCTGCGCCAGAGTTAGGCGCACGCCGTCCCGCCCGCAAGCCGGCCTTTGCCCAATGCCGTTTCTACGCAGCAAATCCTGACACAGATTGGCAGGAATGAAAAGAACAAAAAAGGAACATTTAAAAGGGCAGCATGGCGAACCTCACCTGGCCAATCTCAGGAACCCATCACCGGCGCCCAGAAGCAGGCCGGCTTCGCATAGATCCGTATCAGCGCACCCTTGCCATCCTGCGCGCGGCAAACATGGAAACGACCATCGGGCGAGGGCCGCGCCTCGTCATGGCGCACCATGGTGCCATCACTCAGTGTCCAGCCGCCGGGCACAACGCGCACATCCTGCACCGGCACTGGGAAGCAATCCCGCTCGGAGCAGCATTCATAGGGGTACCAGCTATGCGCAAAAGCCGGAACGGTGAGCAAGGCGAAGGCGAAGACACTGCGATATGCCATCCAACTCTCCATCCCCGGACAAGCCGATCCCGTTCGGCGCAAGGGTTTCTGCGCGCCGCTCAGGCGGTCATCGGTTCTTTGATGTGAGGCGTCGGGCTGTCGCGCCGGAATTCTGGCGAACGGGACAGGACGCCAATGCATCAGGATGGGCGCAACATAGTTAATTTTTTGCTATCCGATTTCACTCAAAGGCTTGCGAGCGCTTTTACGATAATCTAGAACAAAAAAAGAACACGCTCCAGTAAAGGCTTTCGGCGGCTGTGCACAAGCTGCTGCGGGGCCTGTCGGATGAAGGCCGGCCAGCCTATGGAAGAGAAGCTTCGGCCATTGGGCCGTCGGGACAGCGCGAGACACGGGGAACGGGTATGTCGGGTTCAGTCAACAAGGTCATTCTGGTGGGAAATCTCGGGCGCGATCCCGAAACGCGGCGACTCGGCAATGGCGATCCGGTCGTGAACCTGCGCATCGCCACCTCCGAGAACTGGCGCGACAAGCAGACCGGTGAGCGCCGCGAGAAGACCGAATGGCATTCGGTCGTGATCTTCAACGAGAACCTCGCGAAAGTGGCCGAGCAATACCTGCGCAAGGGCTCGAAGGTCTATATCGAGGGCCAGCTCCAGACCCGCGAGTGGACCGACAAGGACAACCAGAAGCGCTATTCCACTGAAGTGGTGCTCCAGCGCTATCGCGGCGAACTCACGCTGCTCGACGGGCGTGATGGCGGCGGTCGCGCGGAGATGGGTGGCGGCGACGATATGGGCGGCGCTGTCGGCTATGATCGCGGCGGCGGTGGTGGCGGCATGAGCCGCGGCGGTGGCGGCATGGGCGGTGGAATGGGCGGCGGCGGTGGCGGCCGCTCGGCCCCCCCGCGTGGCAAGGGCGGCGATCTCGACGACGATATCCCATTCTGAGAGGCGCTTCGCTGCGTTGCATTTGCAGCCGGAAGAGCAAAAAAGGGCCGATCCGCTTGCAGCGAACCGGCCCTGAAAGACCCCATGCGGGGGTTCCGGCAGAGCAATCCGGGAGACGGAGAGAGGTCTCGCGGGCTCAGGCCGAAAGAGTGTCGGTTACGAACCGGAGCGCGGACGCGAGGTGGCGATAGGGCCTTTCTGCTCGAGCGTGTATTCGAGCATGGAGCCATCATAGAGTTTCACATTCGGCTGGTTCAGCACTTCCGAGAGTACGAACCAGTCGGTGGCGGCCCAGTGACCGGTGTTGCAATAGGCGATCGCGGCATCGCCCGTCTTGGCCGGGGCGAACGCCTTTGCGAGGCTCACCTTATCCTTCAGCCTGAAATCCGGGCCGAACGCGGTGTGATGCGGCAGGTTGATCGCACCGGGAATATGCCCGCCGGTCGAGAGCGCCTTGTGCTTTTCCTGCCCGGAAAAGAAGGTCTCGGGCCGGCTATCCACCAAGGTGACATTCTTGTCTTTGGCCGCGAGCACATCCTCAAGTTTTGCGCGCAGGGCCGGAACCGGCTTCGCCTCATAGATCGCCGCGACGGGCTGCACCGGCTTCGTCTCGACCGGGAAACCCGCTTTCTGCCAGGCCTGATACCCACCATCGAGAATGGCGATGGAGGCATGGCCCATGGCTTTGAAACTCCAGTAGACGCGCGCAGCAGAACCGAAACTCGTGGCATCCGTGCCTTCATGCACGATCACCACGTTGCTCTCGTTCGCGACGCCGAGATCGCCCGCCAGCGCCTCGAACTGCGCGGGCTCGGGGAGATAGACTGAGATATTGTTGCGCGGCAGGCGCCAAGAGGCATGCGCGTAATCCGCATGAACCGCGCCGGGAATATGCCCCGCGAGGAAGGTCGCGCGGCCTTGCTCCTTCGTTTCGCCCGAGCGCACGTCGATCACGACGAGGCTCGTTTGGCCTAGCCGTGCCTTGAGCGCTGGCGCATCGATCAGCCCGCGCAATGGCTCGGCGGCATGCGCAAGAGTTGCAAGCACGACAATCGGCAGGGCGGCGAGGGGGGCGGACAAGCGGCGGAAAAACGGAAACATTCTTTGCTCCAGCAATTTAGGCCCTTGTCTTAGAATTTTATTCTGGTATCGACAATCATGGGTAGGTAAAAAGGAAAAATGTTCCGCCTTTTGACAACGGGGCGGAGCCGCTTTCCACCAGGGGCAGGAGATCAAAATGGATTCCTTCGACCGCGCGATCCTCGGCATCCTGCAACAGGATTCATCCCTGCCGCTGAACGAGATCGCTTCGCGCGTCGGCCTGTCACCCACACCCTGCTGGAACCGCATCCGCAAGATGGAAGAACTTGGCATCATCACGGGCCGCGTGGCCCTGCTAGATGCCGGGCGCCTCGGGCTGGGCGTCACGGTGTTCGTCTCGATTGAAACCAGCGACCATTCCGAAAGCTGGCTCTCGCGCTTCGCGGCGGCGGTCACGGCCATGCCGGAAGTAGTAGATGTGTATCGCATGTCCGGCGATGTCGATTACATGCTTCGCGTGGTGGTGCCGGGCATTGATGCCTATGATGGCTTCTACCGCCGCCTCATCAAGGCCGTGCCGCTGAAGAACGTCACTTCGCGCTTTGCCATGGAGAAGGTGAAGGCAACTACCGCCCTGCCGCTGGATGATTCCCCGGTCTTCAAGGTGCGCAAGAAAGTGCAGAAATAAGCCTAGCTCTGCGCGATCACGGCCTTCACGCCGTCAATGACGAACTGCACCGCGAGCGCCGCGAGGATCACGCCCAGCAGGCGCGTAAGCACGAGATTGCCCGTGACACCCAGAAGCTTCGAGAGCTTTTCCGAGACAAGGAAGGTCAGCAGGCAGGACACGCTGACAATCCCCACCACAGCCATCAAAGCGGTGAGCTTCAGCGCATCGCCCTGGGCCGCACCGGCGGTCAGCATGGTCGCGGTTATGGTGCCAGGCCCGGCCATCAGCGGGATGGCCAGCGGAAAGGCCGCAACATTCCGGATGTGATCGAGATTGATCGCGGTGGTCGCCACATTGGTCTTCCGCTGCGTGCGCAACTCGAAAATCATCTCGAAGGAGATCCAGAACAGCAATAGGCCACCGGCAATGCGGAAGGCCGGCACGGTGATACCCAGCGCCCGCAAGACCGGCTGGCCGAAAAAGGCGAAGCCCGCCATGATCCCCGCCGCAATCAGCGTCGCACGAATGGCAACCGACCGGCGCTCGGCCGAAGTCATGCCCACGGTGAGCGATAGGAAGATCGGCGCAAGGCCCGGCGGGTCAACCGTCACCATCAGCGTGGTGAGCGCGGAGAGAAAATACTCGATCAGGCCGGCGAGTTGGGGCGACACGCTGCATTTTCCTTCCGCGCGGGAATCCCGTCTCGCGGGATGATATCAGCTTTCCGGGAACGCCAATGCTTTGTCAAAGCCTGCGATCGCCAGCCTGATCAGGGCCTTGCGGGCACCTGTCCGCAAAAGGCGGGGCAGGGCGCAACCGAACGTTAGGCACGCTCCCGAACACCACGAGATTCAACCTGTGGTTTTTCTTCTTGTTCACATTCGCGTGGGACGATACGCAGGATCTCAATCAGAACGGCTGGTCCTGTGCGTCTCCTTCGCGATCCCATCCTGCTCGTCCATGCCGCGGCGCAGCCTTGTCCGGAACTGCAAGCGGCGCTCAAGGCCCGCTATGCCGTGTCGAGCTGCCCGCTCGAGAAACTCTCGCCGGATGCGGCGGGAAAACGCAGCCTGCTGGTGGTCGATGCACCACTGAATCTCGAACATCAGGCGCAGAAGCTCCGAAAAGCGCTGGCGCAACTCACCAATCGCCTCGTGCGGCGTGTTTTTGTTGTGGAAGAGAACAACCGCGTGCTGGCCGTTCGGGCCAATGCCTGCGGCGCCGAGGCGGTGCTGCCGCGGCCGCTGACCCGCGATGCGCTCTACCGAACCATCGACCGGGTGCTGCATGATCCTGTCACTGACACGCGCGATGCGGGCGGGGCCGGCCTGAAGGCGGGTGTCTCCGCGCTGGAGGATATCCTGCATTTCGCGACCTCCGGCTTCGAACTCACGCAGGACGAACTCTACACCCACGGCGATGAGATCATTGAGGCGATTGCCGAAATCGGCCTCAGCGAATGGGCGGAGCTTGTGAAGCGGCACCATAGCCGCACCTTCCGGCACAGCTTGCTGGTGACCGGGGTTGCAGTGGGGTTCGGGCAATTGCTGGGCGTGGGGCATCTCGATCTCCGGCGCCTCGCGCTCGGCAGCCTGCTGCATGATGTGGGCAAGGCGGAAATCCCCGTGGGCATCCTCGAAAAGCCGGGCTCCCTCACGCCCGAGGAAACCGAGGCCATGCGCCACCATCCCGGCCTCGGGCGCGCGATCCTGCAACGAAAAGGCGGGTTTTCAGCCGAGATGATCGATGTCGTCGCCCATCACCACGAGATGCTCGATGGCTCGGGATATCCGGACAAGCTCATGGCCAACCAGATTACCGATCTTGTGCGCGCCGTGACCATCTCCGACATTTTCGCGGCCCTCATTGAGGAACGGGCCTACAAATCGCGCCTCAGCGCCACAGAGGCCTATGACCTCATGTGCGGAATGACCGGGAAGCTCGACCCCGTACTGCTGCGCGAATTTGCGCACGTGATCATGCGGACACCCCTCGCGGTATGAACAGGCGCAATCCGCACCCTTGAAGACCGGCAGAAAAAATGTGAGGAAGACTTACATCCTCACTACCGGTCTCATCGATGTTTTATCCCTTTTTTGCTGCGCCGCTGGTCATCCAGATCCACATCATCGCAGCGCTGATTGTGGCATTCGTCACGCCCTTCCAGTTCTGGGGCTTTCGCAAGGGCAGCAGACCGCATCGCGTCGCAGGCTATGCCTGGCTGACAGCGATAGTCGTGGTGGCGCTCACCTCCTTCGGAATTTACAGCCAATCGCCGCTTTCCATCAAAGGTTTCAGCCTCATCCACCTGCTGTCGATTGTCACGCTCGTCACATCCGCACGCATCGTGCTGACGGCGCGGCGCGGCGCAGTGGAGGCACATTTCCGGAATGTGCGCGGGCTGGCGATCGGTTTCTGGATCGCCGCCGTCTTCACGCTGCTGCCCTCGCGCATCATGGGGCAGATCGTGCGCGGCTTCTTCTCGTAAACACCGGGGTTATCCCCACCGCGCATTCGCCTTCCCGGTTGGAATCACATAGACACGGGGGTCTCTCGCGCGCGTGCTCGCGTGCGAGCAATCGAAAGGTGTGGAACCGTGGCAGACGAGAACAAGGATGGCGTAGCGCCTGGCGCTCCCGGTGGCGATGGTTCGGAAATCCGTCCGATCTCCATCACCGAGGAGATGAAGCGCTCCTACCTCGATTACGCGATGAGCGTGATCGTCTCCCGCGCGCTGCCGGATGTGCGCGACGGCTTCAAGCCCGTGCACCGGCGCATCCTCTGGTCGATGCACGAAAACGGCTACCGGCCCGAGAAGAAATACGTGAAGAGCGCGAACATCGTCGGCGCCGTGATGGGTCAGTATCACCCCCACGGCGACCAAGCGATCTACGACGCCCTCGTGCGCATGGCGCAATCCTTCTCCATGCGGCTAATGCTGGTGGACGGGCAGGGCAATTTCGGCTCGGTCGATGGCGATCCGCCGGCGGCCATGCGCTACACTGAAAGCCGGCTCGCACAGGCCGCGATGCCACTCCTCGAGGATATCGAGGAAGATACAGTCAATTTCCAGCCGAACTACGATGATTCCAAGCAGGAACCGGTGGTTCTGCCGGCCCGCTTCCCCAACGTGCTGGTCAACGGCGCGGGCGGCATCGCGGTCGGCATGGCGACGAACATCCCGCCGCACAATCTCGGCGAGGTCATCAATGCCACGCTGGCCTATCTCGAAGACCCGTCGGTCACCATCGACGACCTGATGCAGTTCATTCCGGGGCCGGATTTCCCCACCGGCGCGCTCATTCTCGGGCGTGGCGGCATCCGCTCGGCCTATCACACGGGCCGCGGCTCGGTGATCATGCGCGCCCGCGCGACCATCGAGGAGATCCGCAAGGATCGCGAGGCGATCATCGTCACGGAAATTCCGTATCAGGTGAACAAGGCGATGCTGGTGGAGCGCATCGCCGATCTCGTGCGCGAGAAGAAGGTCGAGGGCATCTCCGACCTGCGCGACGAGAGCGATCGCCACGGCATGCGCGTCGTCATCGAACTGAAGCGCGACGCGGTTGGCGATGTGGTGCTGAACCAGCTCTATCGCCACACGCCCATGCAATCCACCTTCGGCTGCAACATGGTGGCGCTGAATGGCGGACGCCCGGAAACGCTGAACCTCAAGGATTTCATCCAGGCCTTCGTCGATTTCCGCATCGAGGTCATCTATCGCCGCACGCGCTTCCGCCTCAACAAGGCGCGGGATCGCGCGCATGTGTTGGTGGGTCTGGCCATTGCCGTCGCCAATATCGACGAAGTGATCGCGACCATCCGCAATTCGGCGAATGCCGAAGCCGCCCGCGAAGCCCTGATGAGCCGCCATTGGCCGGCCATGGATGTCGCCTCGCTCATCGCGCTGATCGACGATCCGCGCCACGCGCTTCAGGCCGATGGCACCTATCGCCTTTCAGAGCGGCAAGCGCAGGCGATCCTCGATCTGCGCCTCCAGCGCCTCACGGCTCTGGGCCGCGATGAAATCGGCGATGAACTGGAGAAAATCGCGGTCGAGATCCGCGAATTCCTCGACATTCTCTCCTCGCGCGCCCGCATCCAGGCGATCATCCGCGACGAACTGACCACCATCCGCGAGGCGCATGCCACCCCGCGCTTGACCGAGATCATCGAGGCCGAGAGCGACTTCGAGGACGAAGACCTCATCGCGCGGGAGGACATGGTCGTCACGGTCAGCCATGCCGGTTACATCAAGCGCGTGCCGCTTTCCACTTACCGGGCGCAGCGCCGCGGCGGCAAGGGCCGCTCAGGCATGGCGACGAAGGAGGAGGATTTCGTCACCCGCCTCTTCGTCGCCTCGACCCACGCGCCGGTGCTGTTCTTCTCCTCGCGCGGCATCGTCTACAAG
>JALOTF010000108.1 GCA_025458025.1 Beijerinckiaceae bacterium
TGCTGCCGCTGGTCATCATCACGGAACTCGGCTTCGGCCTCGCGCTGCTCGCGGGCTTCAAGACCCGCTATGCCGCTCTGGCGCTGGCCGGCTTCACGCTGATCGCGACCTTCCTGTTCCATTTCAACCTGTCGGACCAGACGCAGACGCTGTTCTTCTTCAAGAACCTCGCGATCACCGGCGGCCTGATGGCGATTGTCGGCGCCGGTGCAGGCGCCTTTTCGGTGGATGGCAAGCTGGGCGAGTAACCCGCTCTCGCGACATGACATCCCGAAGGCCCGGCGCGATCTGGGCCTTTTTCATGTCAGGCCTTCACTGCAAAGCGGATTCCCGCACCCTTCCGACGCTCGCCGGCCTGATTTTGCATCGGAAACCGCACGAAAAACGAGTCCTTTCCCGCAAAACTCGACCGCGGGGTATAGATCAACGCGGAGCCCTGTACGACTAATGATCCATGCTTTGGCGGCCGGACAATCTCGATTCCCGCCATCGACGTGTGGCCCGTTCCGCTGAGGTAGACCGGGATCGTGCAAGGTTCGCCGGCCCGGACACCGGTCACAAGACCATCGCTTCGGGTGCCGGCCTGACCGTGAAAATGTGCATTGCAGGTCGCCTGCGCGAGGCCGGGACAGCCAGCGAACATCGCCAGCAGCAAGACAATCCGCTTCATTCCAATTCCCCCGTCGAACCATGAGGCCCAGCAATAAGGGTAAAGAATGCTTGCGCTTATGCAAGCCGCCACACGCTGGTACGCTTGATCTCGTTATCCTCCAGAGCGCCGACCGTCTGCACCTGATAGGTCGCGAGCGCGACGAGCCGATCCTTCGGAAGATAGGCTCGCCCGGGATCGCCGATCAGCACGTTGACGCCGCGCGCCTGCTCTGCCGAGAGCCAGGCGATGACCCGCGCGGCGAGCGCCTGCTCATAGCAGATATCCCCCGCGAAGATGACATCCCACGCGCCAGCCCGACCGAGTTGGTCCTCGCCCGTCACGGCAACCGAAACGCCATTCGCCGCGGCATTAATCACGATGGCTGCGAGCGCGAACTCATCGAGATCGGCGCAGAGCACGCTCGCCGCGCCCGCTTTCGCCGCCGCGAGGCCCACCAGTCCGGAGCCACTCGCGAAATCAAGCACGCGCTTGCCCGAGACCGTTTCGGGATGGTCGAGCACATAGCGCGCCAGCGCCTGTCCACCCGCCCAGGCAAAGGCCCAGAAGGGCGGCGGCAAGCCCATTTCGGCCAGTTCCTCCTCCGTGCGCTGCCACAGGCTGATGGCCTCATCCGCGAGATGCAGGCGCAATTCGGGAACATGCGGCACGGGCAACAAGACGGTTTCCTGAAGGATGAAACCCTGGCGATCGGACACGAAAGGGCCTCCTTTGGCCGTCAGAAACACCGAACTGGGCCTTCCGGCCTGCGGCATTCCGCCGGTCATCCCATGGCTGGAGGGCCGCGTATAGAGCTCCGATGCGACGAGCTGCCGCATCGCTTGTTGCATCCCGCGCCCGCCCGGCCTATCCGGATCGGGTCTGGTCATACCCCGTGATTGCCTTTTTCCGATGAAATTTGCCCGCTTCACTGCCTTCGGCGTCATCCTGCTCACCGCTTTGTGGATCGGCTCGGGCTATCTGCGCTCCTCCACGCCCGCCCCGCCGCCGGCGCGCATGGCCGAGGCCGAGCGTCCGCCCTTCCGCGTACTGGTGGAAAGCGTGAAGCTGGAACAGCATGCCCGCCGCCTCGCGCTCACCGGGCGCACGCAGAGCGACCAGCGCGTGCTCGTCAGTGCCCGCACCAACGGCATCGTGAAGCGCCTTGCCGTGAAGCGTGGAGCACTCGTGCAGCCCGGCGATCTGATCGCGGAACTGTCGGATGAAGCGCGCGAAGCGAAGGTAGCCGAGGCGAAGGCCCGGCTGGCGCAGCGCGCCGCTGAACTTGAGGCGCGCCAGCAACTCGCGCAGCGCGGCAACTACCCTACCCTCAGTCTTGAGCAGTTGCGGGCCGAGAAGGAAGCGGCGGAAGCCTCGCTCGCGACCGCTGAGGCCGAACTCGCCCGCACGCGCATCACCGCGCCAATCGCAGGCATCGTGAATGACCTGCCGGTGGAAATCGGCCAAGGCCTCGTCATGGGCACGACAATTGCCGATCTCATCGCGCCCGATCCCATGCTCGCAGTGGTGGAGGTGCCGGAGCGCCGCCTCGCGGGCCTGCGCCTGGGTGATCCCGCCACGTTGAAGCTCGTGACGGGCGAAACGCGCGAGGGCAAGATCAGTTTCATCGCGCGCCGCCCCGGCGGGCAAACCCGCACCTATCGCGTGGATGTGACCTTCTCCAATGCCGATGCCACGATTTCCGAAGGCATTGCCGCCGAAGTGCTGCTGACGCTGGCACCCGTGGCCGCAAGCCGCGTGCCGCGTTCCGCCCTCACCTTCTCCTCCGAAGGCCAATTGGGCCTGCGCATCGTGGATGAGGGCAACATCGTGCGCTTCCGGCCAGTGGAGCTTGTCGATGACGAGACAACCCATCTGTGGGTCACCGGCCTCACGGATGCCATGCGCCTCATCACCCGCGGGCAGGATTTCATCCGCGAGGGGCAGAAGGTCGAGCCGGTCACCAGCGTGGAGGCTCTGGCCAAACCATGAGCGCGCTGATCCGCTATGCCATCACGCATGGACGGCTCACGATTTCCGTCCTGCTGTTCCTGCTTGTCGCCGGCATTTCGTCCTACCTCACGATTCCGAAGGAGGCGGAGCCGGATGTGGCGATTCCCATCGTCTATGTCTCGGTTACGCAGCGTGGCATCTCGCCAGAGGATGCCGAAAGGCTGATCCTCCGGCCGCTGGAAACGCAGCTGAAATCCGTTGCGAACATCAAGGAGATGCGCTCTTCAGCTTTTGAGGGCGGCGGCTTCGTGCTGCTGGAATTCCGGGCGGGGCAGGATGCACGTCGCGCCATCGCCGATGTGCGCGCCAAGGTGGAGGACGCGAAACGCGATCTGCCGCGCGATGCCGACGAACCGAAAGTCACCGAAGTCAGTCTCGCGCTCTTCCCCGTCATCATCGTGGCGATGAAGGGCGAGGTGCCGGAGCAGACGCTCGTGCGGCTCTCGCGCCAGCTGCGCACGGCCATCGAGCAGGTGCCGGGCGTGCTCGCGGCCGAACTCAAGGGCGCGCGCGACGAGGTGGTAGAAATCCTTGTCGAGCCGACGCTGCTCGCGGCCTACGGCGTCTCGCTGGATGATCTCATCCGCGCGGTGGGTGCGGGCAATACGCTGATTGCCGCCGGCGCGCTGGAAAGCGAACAGGGGCGCTTCTCGGTGAAGGTGCCGAGCCTGCTTGAAAAACCCGAGGACATCCTGAAGCTGCCGGTGCTCGCCAATGCGGGCGCCGTGGTGCGCCTCGGTGATGTGGCGGAGGTGCGCCCGACCTTCAAGGACGCGACGAGCATCACGCGCGTGGATGGCAAGCCGGCCATCACCATCGAGATCTCTAAGCGCGCCGGCGCGAACCTCGTGGATACGGTCGATGCCGTGAAGCTGGTGCTGGAGCGCGCGAAGCCGCTGCTGCCGCCCACGGTGGAACTCGTGACCACGCAGGACCGCTCGGTGAATATCCGCACCATGCTGGGCGATTTGCAGAACTCGGTGATCACCGGCGTGCTGCTGGTGGCGACCGTGATCCTTGCCACCCTCGGCTTCCGCGCCTCGCTGATCATCGGCCTCGCTGTGCCGTTCTCGTTCCTCGCCGGCATCATGGGATTGCAGATCTCCGGCCTCACGGTGAACATCGTGGTGCTGTTCTCGCTCATCCTCGCGGTAGGCGAGCTGGTCGATGATGCGATCATCGTCACGGAATATGCCGAACGTCGCATGTCCGAGGGCATGGACCCGCGCGCGGCCTATGAACTCGCGGCGAACAAGATGGCCGGGCCGGTGGTTGCCGCGACGATCACACGCATCGCGGCTTTCTCGCCGCTGATGTTCTGGCCGGATATCGTCGGCGAATTCATGAAATACCTGCCTATCACGCTGATCGCGACCCTCTTCGCGAGCATGATCTTCGCGCTGTTCTTCGTGCCCGCTCTCGGCGGCATGCTCGGGCGCTCGACGCCGGGTGGCGAGGAGGCCGCGCTGAAGCAGGACGGGCTCTACATGCGCAGCGTGCGCCTCGCGCTGAAATTTCCCGGCATCACCCTGCTCGCCACCCTCGGCATGCTCATCGCCATCCCCATGGTGCATTCCAAGCTGGGCAAGGGCGTGGAATTCTTCCCCGATGTGGAGCCGGATTATGCGCTGGTGCAGGTGCGCGCCCGCGGCAACCTCAGCCTCGCCGAGAAAGATCAGCTCACGCGCATCGTCGAACAGCGCCTCTTCGCGATGCCGGAAATCGCGACGATCTACACCCGCGTTGGCGAGCGTCCGCGCGGGAATGATGAACTCTCCGAGGATACGGTCGGCATCGTCCAGTTCGAGTTCATCGACTGGCAAAAGCGGCGCAAGGCTTCGGCCATCATGGCCGAGATCCGCGAGAAAATGGCCGATATTCCTGGCCTTGAAGTGGCTGTCTCAAAGCCGAAGGCAGGCCCACCCACGGGCAAACCCATCCGCATTGAACTTTCCGCGCTGGATCCCGAATTGCTGGAGCCAGCGGCGAAGCAGGTCGTCGCCTTCCTAGAAGGCGATTCGCGTTTCAAGGATATTGATAACGGCCTGCCTTTGCCAGGCATCGACTGGACCCTGCGCATCGATCGGGGCGAGGCCGCGAAGGTTGGCGCGGCAGCAGGCACGGTCGGCACGGCGGTGCAGCTCGTCACCAATGGCGTGAAGCTCACAGAATATCGCCCGGCGACCACCGATAAATCCGTGGAAGTGCTGCTGCGCTTCCCGAAGGAGAAGCGCTCCATCGACGTGCTTGACGAGATGCTGGTGAATACGGCTGCCGGGCCCGTGCCGATTTCCGCGCTTGTCACGCGCGAGGCCACGCGCTCCGTCGGCACGCTCAACCGCGTGAATGCCACGCGCGTGATGAACATCGCCGCCAACCTTGGCGAAGGCGTGCCGAGCGCGCAGGCGCAGGCCGATGTCGCGAAGGCCATCGCGGCTTTGGGCCTCGCGGAAAAGGGCGTTTTCGTGCGCCTCAAGGGCGAGGACGAGGAGCGTGCGAAAGCCGGCGCCTTCCTCACCAAGGCCTTCACGGCGGCCATGTTCCTGATCTTCGCGGTGCTGCTCGCACAGTTCAACAGCTTCACCCATGTGGGGCTGATCCTGTCATCCGTGATCCTCTCGACTATCGGCGTGTTCATCGGCCTCGTGGTGATGCAGCAGCCCTTCGGCGTGGTGATGACCGGGCTCGGCATCATCAGCCTGGCGGGCGTGATCGTGAACAACAACATCGTGCTGATCGACACCTATGCCGAATTCCGGCGCGACGGCATGCCCGCGACCGAAGCCATCATCAAGACCTGCGCCGAACGCGCACGCCCCGTGGTGATGACCGCGATGAGTTCGGTGCTGGGCGTCGCGCCCATCGCCTTCGGCATCAACATCGAGTTCCTGAGCCGCGAGGTGACCTTCGGCGCGCCTGCAACGCAATGGTGGGTGCAGCTCTCGACCGCGATGCTCTTCGGCCTGACCTTCGCGACGATCCTCACGCTGATCGTCACGCCCGCTTCGCTTCAGATGGTCGCTAATATCTCGGAATGGCGGACAAGACGGCGGGAATCCCGCCTCAAGCCTCAGCCGGCGGCTGGTTGACGAGCGCGGTGAGATCGAGCGTGGCCTCGTGGCCGATCTTCGCGCCGTTCTTGCGCAGCCAGGCTTCGCCCGTCTTGCGTCCTCGGGCGAACAATTCCTCGATGAAATCGCGCTCAATGTTCATTTTTGAGGACGCATTGAGATCGGCCAGCGCCTTGTCGGCATCGACCCGGTGCATGCGCAGGCGGCGATATTTCTCCGGCGACACGGCCTGCTGATCGAGCAGGCGCTGCACGAATTCAATCGCGCGCAGCTCGCCCATCAGCGACGCGTTGAAGGTGATCTCGTTCAGCCGGTTCTCGATGGCGCGCGCGGTTTTCGGCGTCTCCCGGCGAATCATCCGGGTGATCTGGATCAGCAGGATGTCCTGCCCCTTGCCTGCGTGGAACAGCGGGAACAGCGCGGGGTTGCCGACATAGCCACCATCCCAATAGGGCACGCCGCCAATTTCCACCGCCTGAAAGACGCGCGGCAGGCAGGCGGAAGCCAGCACATGCTTCGCTTCGAGCTTCTTCTGATCAAACACCGTGACGCGCCCGGTCTCGACATTCGTGGCCGCGATGAAAAGCTTGATCGCGCTGCACTGGCGCACATGCTCGAAGCGGATCTCGTCTTCCAGCACGTCGCGCAGCGGGTTCAGATCGAGCGGATTGCTCTGGTAGGGGCTCGTGACAAGCGAGAACCATTCCCACCACAGGAAGCCCGGGCTCTGCTCGATATCCCATTGCCCCATGAGGCGGCCCAGCAGATCGCGCTGGAGGATCGAAAACGCCGAGCGATTGGCGATGCGTTCCCAGAACCTGCGCAATTGGGCGCGCGCCCCCTGCCGCCCACCATTCGCGAAGCCCTCGACCAGCGCGACCGCATTCATCGCGCCGGCGCTGGTGCCGGAAATCGCCTCGATTTCGAGGCTTTCATCCGCGAGCAGCGCATCGAGAACGCCCCAGGTGAAGGCGCCATGCGCGCCGCCACCCTGAAGCGCGAGCGAGATGGGGCGGGAAGCCATAACGGCGTTACTGCGCCGTCCAGCCGCCATCGATGGAATAGGTCGTGCCGGTCATGGCCGAAGCCGCATCCGAGCACAGGTAAAGCGCGAGGCTCGCAACCTGCTCGATCGTCACGAATTCCTTCGTGGGCTGGGCCGCGAGGAGGACATTCTTCTTCACCTCCTCCTCCGTCATGTTGCGGGCCTTCATCGTATCGGGGATCTGGCGCTCCACGAGCGGGGTCCAGACATAGCCCGGTGCGATGGCGTTCACTGTGATCTTCGCGGTGGCGACTTCCAGCGCGACGGTCTTCGTGAGGCCCGCGACGCCATGCTTCGCGGCGACATAGGCGCTCTTGAAGGGCGAGGCGACGAGGCTATGCGCCGAGGAAATATTGATGATGCGGCCCCAGCCCCGCTTCTTCATGCCGGGGATGACCGCCTTGATGCCATGGAAGGAGGCCGAGAGATTGATGCGGATGATCTGGTCCCATTTCTCGTCCGGGAAGTCCTCGACCGGCGAGACGAACTGGATGCCTGCATTGTTGACGAGGATATCGACCGAACCGAACGCGGCTTCCGCCTTCGCCACCATGTCGCGGATCTCGGCCGGCTCCAGCATGTTCGCCGGGTGATAGAGCACGGTGACGCCGAATTCCTGCGCGAGGCCGGCGCGAACGGTCTCGATCTCGGCCGCATCGCCAAGGCCGTTCAGCATCACATTGACGCCCTCGGCCGCCAAAGCCCTCGCGATGCCGAGGCCAATGCCGCTGGTGGACCCCGTGATGACCGCGTTCTTGCCCTTGAGCGCCATGATCGTTTCTCCTGTTCCGTCCGATTGTGCACCGCACTCTAGCGGCATTGGCAGGCCGTCGCCAGTTTGACGACGCGTTTTGCGCTGCTGACAATCTCGCCAATTGCGCGACGAAGCACTATAGAACAAGACATGACCTTGCTGGATCGCCCTTCCTCGTGCTGCGGGCACAACCACGGCCCCTCGATTCCGAACCTACTCGCCGAGGCGGAAGCCGCGTGCCAGGCGCGTGGCGTGCGCCTCACCGAGCAG
>JALOTF010000037.1 GCA_025458025.1 Beijerinckiaceae bacterium
CTTCTTCTGTCGTCAATTCAAGTTTTTCTCTATCAATTAACATATTGTTTTGTCTGCATGCGCTAGAATCCTTTCGGGCGCGCCATTTCTGGTCGAAACCAGAGTCAACAACACGTCCTGCCAATCATTATACCCAATTTGGGGCGTGATCCTCGCTGCTGTGCGCAATCCGGGGATCGGTCCTTTCTTTCCGGATCGGCTGGCCTCCGCCCCGGCGTTCAGGCAGAGAAAAAGTTGGTTCAGGTCTGTTCAGGCCGATCCACAGCAGCATCTGCCAGGGAATAACGAAAATCCCGATGATCATGCTAGGGCGAACGGGTTAAGCTCGGTCGCAAAATGGGCAGGGAGAGGCGGGATGAGCCACCAGGTTCGGCTGACGAAGTTGCTCGACCCCTACGAGCTTCGCGCCGTTTCGATGATCGCATCGGATGCTCCGCAGCTTCACGAATTGTCGATTTCCGTGACCTGGCCGCACCGGCAGGAAGATTGGGAACTCGCAATCCGGCATGGCCATGGCCTTGTCGCGCGCGACGAGATCGAGCGCGTCCTCGGTTCGGGTATGTGGTCGCCGCTGGGCGAAAGCCACGCCGCCATCGGCATGGTCATCACTTCCCCGCGCCTGCAGGAAAATGGCACCGGCCGCTGGCTGATGAGCCTGCTCATGGAGCAGACCGGCGAGCGCGGGCTGGTGCTGAGTGCCACGCGCGCGGCCTACCGGCTTTATCTCTCGCTCGATTTCCTGCCGCTCTCGCCCATTTTCCAGCACAATGGAGAAGTGACGAAAAAGCCGGAGCCTGTTGCCATGCCCGGCGCCAAACTGCGCCCCAAAGCGGCTGAGGACCGGGCCGCGATCCTCGCGCTGGATGAGGTCGCCTTCGGGCTTTCGCGCCTCTCCGTGCTGAACGAGGTCTTCGATATCTCCCACGGCATGGTCATCGAGCGGGGCAGTCGCGTAACCGGCTTTGCCCTGTGCCGCCGTTTCGGGCGGGGACATGTGATCGGCCCTATCGTGGCGGAGAACGAGGCGGAGGTGATCGCCCTCATCGCGCCGATCATCGCACAGCATCACGGCCAGTTCCTTCGCATGGATACGGGCGTGCCAGAGGGGGAGCTGCGCGGTTTTCTCGTGGCGCATGGGCTTGCGCATTACGATACGGTCACGCGGATGGGGTTCGGCAGGCCATTGCCGCCGCCGCAGGGCGCAGCGCGCACCATCGGGCTCATCAACCAGTTTTTCGGCTAAGGCGGTCCTCGCCTAGAATTCCGCGACCTTCCCCCAGGCCGCGCTGTTGAACCGCGAGGGGTGATAGGGCTTGGGGTCAACAATCGGCGCTTCGCCCGTTACGAGATCCGCGATGAGCTTGCCCGCGCCGGGGCCGATGCCAAAGCCATGGCCTGAAAAGCCTGCCGCGAGAATGAGTCCGGGCACTTCGTCCGTCTCGCCAATGGCGGGCACGCCATCGGGTGTCGAATCCACATAGCCGGCCCATCGGGCGGTCACCGGGAAGCGCTCGATCCTGGGAAACAGCTTGCTGGCCCGCGCGAGCGTAAGATCGATCTGTCGGGAATCGACCTTCGGATCGAGAATGCGCCGCTTTTCCATGGGTGTGGGCCGGTCGAGCGCCCAGCGGCTCAGGGTCTCGTGGCCCGAGAGCCATCCCTCGATCCCGCCCGGTGCCAGCGCTTTCCGCCGCTTGAAGAACATTGGCATGAAGGAGGTCGCGAACCGCAATTGCTGCGGCGTGGGGTCCACCCGCGCATGGCCGGAAATCGCCAGCGTATGACCGCCGGAGCCGCGCCGCGTGATGGAAACCTCGGAGGTATGCACGGCATCCGGCAATTCTGCGCCCGGCGCGATCGAGAGGATCGAGGAGCGAATAGAGGCCTGCGGGAAGCGGATTCCATATTGCCGGCAGAAGGACGACGCCCATGCACCGGCGGCGAGCACAGCCACCCTGGTGCGGATGGTGCCGTGCTCGGTGATGACGCCCGCGACGCGCCCCCCTTCGAGTTCGAGCCCACGCGCCGCGCAATTCTGCATCACCACGCCGCCGCGCGCAGCCAGAGCCTGCGCGATGAGCGGCGCGGCGCGTTCGGGGTTGGCGATTCCGTCATCGGGGGAGAAGACTCCGCCCTTCCACGCCTTGCCGGTGAAGGCCCCTCGTTCAGTGGCGGCGGTGGCATCGAGGGGGTTGCTCGTCACCCCAAGATCGCGGGCGAAACGGCACCAGCGCGCCCAGGTCTCGATTTCGGTTGTATCATTCGAGAGATAGAGCAATCCGCAGCGCCGGAAGCCGAGATCCTGATTGGTGGCGCGCGTCAGATGCTCCCAGAGCGCGAGGCTTTTGGTGGCCATCGGCAATTCTCGGGCATCGCGGTTCTGCTGGCGGCACCAGCCCCAGTTACGGCTTGATTGCTCGGCCCCGACGCGCCCCTTCTCGATGACGGCGACCTTCAGCCCGCGCTCGGCGAGAAAGAACCCCGCGCAGATGCCCACAATGCCCGCGCCGATGACCACCGCATCGGCATCCGCGGGCAGGGTGGATTGGGTTTCGACATGAAGCAGGGGAGCCGGCATGGTGCCTCCAGAACCGAGGCGGAAAAACTACCATGCCGCCATGGTCGCACTTGCCGATTGGGCGAATGTCACAGCATATTATGCCGCAAGACGCAGGTGAATAAGCGGTCGATACTGCCCGGTGTCGATAGCCTTTCTGTAGGATCAAGGCTCATTGCCAGGTGTCACCGGGGGAGGAACAGCGCGGTGAAGCTCGACAGGATCGACATCCGCATCATGCACGAGCTTCAGAAGAATGGCCGCATCACCAATGTGGAGCTGGCCGAGCTGGTGCATCTCTCCCCCAGCCCCTGCCTGATGCGCGTGAAGAAGCTGCAGGATGCCGGCTTCATCATCGGTTATTCGGCCCAGATCGCATTGGCAAAGCTCGGGCCGACCATCACCGTCTTCACCGAGGTGACGCTGAAGAACCATCGCCAGATTGATTTTGCACGCTTCCAGCAGGCCATCGAGAAGGTGGAGGAGGTGATCGAATGCCACCTGATTTCCGGCGGCTATGATTATCTGCTGAAGTTCATCACCGCCTCGATCGGCGATTATCAGGAAATCATGGAGCGGCTGACCGATAACGATATCGGCATCGACAAATATTTCAGCTTCGTGGTGATGAAGACCTCCTTCACGAAATCGCACCTGCCGCTGAAGACGCTGTTCCCGCTCTGAAACGCCCGTTCAATAGCCGCGCGCCCGGTCGATGAGACCCGGAATCGGCGCTTTTGCCTGCCATGCCCGCAGCACCGCCACCACATGGCGCGCGCCCTCCTCGGCCCGTGTCTGGCAGGCGACATGCGGGGTGATGATCACGCCCGGATGCCGCCAGAGCGGGTGATCAGAGGGAAGCGGTTCGGGATCAGTCACGTCGAGCATCGCAGCCGAGAGCTGGCCGGAATCCAGAGCCGCCAGAAGGTCTGTGGTGTTCAATTGCTTGCCGCGCCCGGCCTGCACAAAGCGCGCGCCGCGCGGCATTTTCGCGAAGAATTGCGCATCGAACAGGCCTTCGGTGTCGGCGGTCAGCGGCAGGAGACCAATCAGCAGATCGGTGCGCGCGAGGAAGGCATCGAGATCCGTGAAGCCCTCCACCCCCTCCGGCGCCGTGCCGCGCCGGCTGAAGCCCGCGAGCGGAAAACCGAAGGGTTTCAACGCCGAAAGCACTGCCAGCCCCAGCTGGCCCATGCCCATGACGCCGATGCGTCGCGCGCGGGCCGGCACGTTGCGGCCGGATTTCCAGAGGCCCTCGCGGCCTTGCGCGATGTAGGTCGGCAGGTCGCGATGCAGCGCGAGAACCGCCATCGTCACCCATTCGGCCATCTGCTCGGGCAGGCCCGGTTCCAGCATGCGCACCACAGTGACGTGACCGGGCACAGCTGAAAGATCGAGCTGATCAACGCCGGCCCCGATCGAGATGAGCAAGGCGAGATTGGGATGTGCTGTGAAGGTTTCCGGCGGGCAGGTCCAAGCGATCAGCACCGTCACCGCTGCAGGATCAGGCGCATACCCCTCGTGAAAGGGCAGGCCGGGAAAGGCCTCGGCAAGCTGCGCGCGGAAGATGGCGCCGCGCTCCGGCGTGGAGAGGTAGAGGATGGCCATCGCGTTGTGGCTCAGCCCACCGCCTGCGCGGCGAGGCCGAAGGTCTTCTGCGGCCCTTCCGCAACCGAAACGATGCCCCGGCGCATCTTCACCCCGCCCCCGCAATGGGCGAGCCCGCGCGCCGCGATCCACTCGCCCAGCCCGCAATCTGCATCGAAATCCATGCGCAGGAACTGCCCTTCCGCCGCCGCGATCAGCGGTTCGATGAGGCCTTGCGCCTCGGAAAGGTCGCGCGCCACCACCGGGCCGATCAGGATTCCGCGCCCGAAACGACGCTGCGCGGCGAAGGCCACGATGCGCCCGGCCTCGCGCGTGACAAAAATGCGCCCCTCCGCGAGGATGGCCGCCAGCAGCTTGCGGCGTTCCATGCCCGTCGCCGCCCGGTCGAGCGCGGCGAGCGTGTCGAGATCGGCCGTCCCGGCCTCCTCCGGCAGGGAAAACCCGCGCTGCAGCGGCATGGCGATGCCCTGGTGTTGGCGGATCTCGCCAAAGGCCTCGAAGCCCAGGCGCGTGTAGAGCGGCAGCCCGTCCTGCGTGGCGGTGAGCCGCCATTCCTGCGGGTTCACCTGCGCCATCGCGGCTTCCATCACGCGGCGGCCGAGGCCCGCGCCGCGCCTTTCGCCATCCACGATGATCATGCTGGCGGTGGCCACCGGGCCCATGGGCGTCACGAGGGTGGTTGCCAGGACGGTTTCGCCATCGAGCACCACGCTGCCCTTCGAGAGCGACAGCAGCAGCGCCCAATCCTCCAGCCGGTGGGGCCAGGAGACGGCCCGCGACAGGCGAACGGCCCCTTCGAGATGGGCTTTCCCGAACGGGGAGAGGGTCAGCGTGTCCATATGTGTTTCCCTGGATGGCATCCGTGCCAGGCAGACTAGAAGGGCGTGCGGCACAGAGGCTGCGCAGGAAACCACCCGCCGCGGTATCTTCCGCTGTTCGTCCCGCCATGGACGGAACGATCTGCCAGGGCAGCCGCGCGGCCTTTCCCGCCGGCGGAAGCTTGCGCAACCCACCGCAGAATATGCTGCTGCACCGGGCCGAAGAATCGGTGGAATCTGCCCCTTCCGGTTGATCCTGCGCCAAAGATGGCGGGAGGCCGGGTCTAGGCTCGGGGCATCACAGCAAGGCGCGGGAACCCCCCATGACGTTTCGACCCAAATACGTGACCTTCGATTGCCACGGCACGCTCATCTTCTTCGACATGGCCGGTGCCGCGCGCCGCATCTATGGCGAGATGCTTTCGCCGGAGCGGATGAACGCCTTCATCAGGAGCTTCTCGGCCTATCGCCTCGATGAAGTGCTCGGCGCATGGAAGCCCTATGCCGAGGTGGTGCACAATTCGCTGGAGCGCACCTGCCGGAAGCACGGCGTGCCGTTCCGCCCCGAGGATGCCTTGCGCATCTACAACGAGGTGCCGACCTGGGGCCCGCACCTGGATGTGCCGGCGGGCCTCGCGAAGGTGGCGAAGGACATTCCTCTTGTGATCCTCTCGAACGCGATGAAGGACCAGATCCCGCACAATATCGCGAAGCTCGGCGCGCCGTTCCACAAGGTGATCACGGCGGAGGAAGTGGGCAGCTACAAGCCGCAGATGAACGGCTTCGAGCGGATGTTCGAGATCCTCGGCTGCGGCCCGGAGGATGTGACGCATGTCTCCTCCTCCTTCCGCTACGACCTGATGACGGCCTATGATCTCGGCATCAAATCCAAGGTCTGGGTCAATCGCGGGCACGAGCCGGCGAACCCGTTCTACGAATATACCGAGATCAGGGATATTGGTGGCCTTCCGGGCGTTTTCGGGCTCTGACCATGCAATTCTCCTCCTACTGGCACGAGACGTCACCGCGGTTCGAACAGGCGGGCAGCCTGCCCGCACAGGTGGATGTCGCCGTCATCGGCGGCGGTTTCACGGGTTTGGCGGCGGCACGACGGCTCGCGCTGGCAGGGCGCTCCGTCGCGGTGCTGGAAGCCCATCATGTGGGCTTCGGCGCCTCGGGCCGGAATGGCGGGCACCTCAATAATGGCCTCGCCCATTCCTATCTCGCCGCGCGCGAGGCCTTCGGGCCGGAAAAGGCGCAGGCCATGTATCGCGCCTTCGATACGGGCATCGAGACCATCCGGCGGCTGATTGCCGAGGAGGGGATCGACTGCGATTTCCGCATCGCGGGCAAGCTGAAACTCGCCTCCAAGCCGCAGCACATGGAAGGGCTTGCCCGGAATTTCGAGGCGATCCACCGCGAGGTGGACCCGGATACGGCGCTTCTCTCCAGAGCGGATCTCTCCCGCGAGATCGGCTCTGATCTCTTCCACGGCGCGCTTCTCTCGAAGAAAAGCGCGATGATGCATATGGGCCGCTACGTGCATGGCCTGGCGCAGGCGGCGGCGCGCAAGGGGGCGGTGATCGTCGAGAAGGCGCCGGTCACGGCCCTTTCGGGCGAGGACGGGAGCTGGAATCTCATCACGCCGAAGGGCGCGGTGCGGGCACGGCAGGTTCTGCTGGCCACCGGCGCCTATACCGGCGGGGCCTTTCCGTGGTTCCGCCGCCGCCTCGTGCCCGTGGGCAGCTTCCTCATCGCCACGCGCCCGCTCACCAGCGATGAGGCGAAGACCATCATGCCGGGCAACCGCACCTGCGTGAACTCGCTCAATATCGGCAATTACTGGCGTCTTTCGCCGGATAACCGGCTGATTTTCGGCGGTCGCGCGCGGTTCTCGGCCCGGTCCGACCAGCGATCCGACGCGAAGGCCGGGGCCATCCTGCAGGCGGCGATGCTGCGCATCTTCCCGCAGCTTTCGGGCGTGGACATCGCCTATTGCTGGGGCGGCATGGTGGACATGACCGCCGACCGCTACCCCCGCGCGGGGCAGGCCAACGGCCTGTGGCACGCCATGGGCTATTCCGGCCACGGCGCGCAGCTCGCGAGCCATCTGGGCGAAACCGTGGCCGAGCAGATGCTGGGCCTCAGGCAGGGCAACCCGTTCGATCACCTGCCCTGGCATGCCGTGCCGGGCCATACGGGCAAGCCGTGGTTCCTGCCGCTGGTGGGGCTCTATTTCCAGTTTCTCGACAAGGTGAAGTGAGGCGTTTTCGCCTCACAGGTCGATCAGCACGCTCTTGGTGCGGCGGCAGGCGCGATAGGCCTCGCGCCCGAGATCATGCCCGAGGCCGGATTGCTTCCACCCGCCCGTGGGCAGGATGTGATCGCGCGAGCGGCCATAGCGGTTCACCCACACCGTGCCCGCCTCCAGCCGCTGCGTGAGGCGCAGCGCGCGCGAGAGATCGCGCGTGTAGAGCCCGGCGCAGAGGCCGTATTGCGAGGCATTGGCGATGCCGATCGCCTCCTCCTCGTCCTCGAAGGTCTGGAGTGTGAGCACCGGCCCGAAAATCTCCTCGCGGATCGCAGGATTATCCGGGTCATCGGTCGCGAGGATGGTGGGCGTATAGAAAAAACCCTCGGCCTGCATCGGCCCGCCACCGAGCAGCACCTCCGCGCCGGCTTTGCGCGCGGCCTGCACGAGGCCATCAATGCGCGCCAGTTGCTTGCCGGAGATGATAGGGTAGCCAGCAGAGCCCTCGCCCCATGTCGGGGCCACGCGCGGCTGTCTCATGAGAACGGTGAGCCGCTCACGCAGTTCATCCGCCGCTTTCCGCGCGACGATGACGCGCGACCCCGCCACGCAGGCCTGCCCGGCATTGAACAGGATCGACCGAGCGATGGAGCGCGCGGCGAGATCGGCATCGGCATCCGCGAACACCACCTGCGGGCTCTTGCCGCCGAGTTCGAGGGTCATCGGCTTCAGCCCGGTCGCGGCGAGGTTCGCGGCAATCGCCGAGCCCGCGAGCGTCGAGCCCGTGAAGCTCACCTTGCCGATGCCGGGATGCGCCACGAGCGCCGCGCCGGTGGTGGGCCCGTCGCCCAGCACGATGTTGACAAGCCCGGCGGGAATGCCAGCCTCGACCGCGAGTTCCGCGAGGCGCAGCGTGGAAAACGGCGTCATCTCGGAGGGTTTCAGCACAATCGCATTGCCTGCCGCCAGCGCCGGGCCCATCTTCCATGCGGCCATGGAAAGCGGAAAATTCCAGGGCGTGATGGCGCCGATCACGCCGATGGGGGAATCGACGATCATGCCGAGGCTGGCATCCCGCGTGGGCACCACCGTGCCGCCTTCCTTGTCCGCGAGTTCCGCGAAGAAGCGGATTTGCTCGGCGGTGATCGCGATGTCGCCGCCGGGAAGTTCATCCACGGGCCGGGTGGACACCACGGCCTCGAGCCGCGCGAGCTCCGCTGCATGCGCCTCGACGAGATCGGCCCAGCGATGCATGGCGCGGGTGCGGTCACGCGGCATGGCGCGGCCCCAGCCGGATCTGTCGAGGGCGGCGTGGGCAGCACGCACGGCTTCATCCACCAAGCTGGCATCGGCCACGGGCAAATTCGCGGCGGTCACGCCATCCGAGGGGCGCACCACCGCGAGGCGTTCCACCCCTGCCACCCGCTGGCCGCCGATGACATGGCGCGGATCGAGCGGGATCGAATCAGGGGCAAAAGCGAGGGTCATGGCGGGAACTCCGGTTCTCGCCATCGATTATCGGCGTGCTTCCTCCGGTGGAGATGCTTTCGCCGGGGATGCGCCAGCGCATTGCGCTGTTTTGCGAAACCCGCACGAAACAACCTACTGCGGCAGGGAATTCCGCTTGGCGCCGCATCTTCGGCAGGTCATGCCAGACGGTGCTGGCGATGATCCGGCCGAAGGAGAATAACCTCATGCCGACCCCAGAGCCCATCAAATCCACCCGCACACCCGAGGTGATCCTCGCCGATCTTGTGGCCTTTCCCGGCCTGCCCGGCCAGCCGAACGGGCCTATTGCCGGATGGATAGCGGACACGCTTCAGGCCGCCGGTCTCACGGTGCATCGCGTGCCGATGCCGGACGGCGACCGGCTCAACCTCCTCGCGAGCATTGGCCCGGCGGACCAGCCCGGCGGGATGATCCTCTCGGGACATATGGATGTGGTGCCGGTGGAAGGGCAGGCCTGGACGACTGACCCATTCCGCCTCACCAATGTCGATGGCCGCCTGCAGGCGCGCGGCGCCACGGATATGAAGGGCTTTCTTGCCTGCATGATCGCGGCCGTGCCGATGTTCCAGGCGGCGGGGCTGAAGCGACCGGTGCATCTCGCTTTTTCCTGCGACGAGGAAATCGGTTGCCGCGGCGCGCCTTATCTCATCGCGCAACTGCCGCGCCTCTGCGCACCGGCGGCGGGTTGCATCGTGGGTGAGCCTTCCGGCTTGCAGCCTGTGCTCTCGCACAAGGGCAAGGTGGCCTATGAGGTCGCGTTCGAGGGCCGCTCGGCGCATTCCTCCGAGCCGGCGCGCGGGGTGAATGCGCTCTATGCCGCGGCTTCGCTGGCGCGAGCGGTGGAGGAACAGGCCGGCGCGATCGTAACGGGCGGCCGGCGCGATCCTCGCTTCTCGCCTGATTATTCGACGCTGGTGGCGGGTGTGCTGCGCGCGGGCTCGGCGGTGAACATCATTCCGGATCGCGCGACACTCGCTTTCGAACTCCGCACCATTCCGGGTGATGATGCCGATGCGATGCTCGCACCCCTTCTCGCCTGTGCCGCGGCGGAGGTGGAGGCTGGCCGGGCGGTCTCATGGCACGCGACCGAAATCGCGCGCTACCCGGCCCTGCCGCCGGATGCACAGGCCCTTGCAGACAAACTTTCGAGCTGGACCGGACAGACGCCGCGCCAATCCGTGAGCTATGGCACGGAGGCGGGATTGTTCCACGCGGCGGGCATCCCCTCCATCGTGTGCGGGCCGGGGGATATCGCCCGCGCGCATCGGCCGGATGAATACATCACGGCGGACGAGCTGGCCGGCTGCATGAGCCTGTTTGCCAAACTCGCCCGCGAACTTTCTCAGTAAACGACGACGTAGACCTTTTTCACGGTCTCGATGGTCTTCCAGGTGCCGACGAAGCCCGGCTTCATCACGAAGCTGTCGCCGGCCTTGAAGGTCCAGCTCTCGCCGGTCTCTGCGGTGATTTCCACCAGCCCCTCGATGAGGTGACAGAATTCCAGTGTCTCGCCCTTGATGGAACGGGTGAGGCCGGGGGTCGCCTGCCAAACGCCGGTTTTCACCTGCCCGTTGCGGCTTTCATCCATCGCCCAGGTCGAGAATTCCGGGTTGCCGGCAATCAGCCGGTCGGGCGCGGGCACGCCATGCTTCGGGGTGAATGTGGGGTGGTGGTCGATCGGGACGATCAGCGACATGGCAGTTTCCTTTGAGAGGGTCGAAATGGCGCGAGAGGCAGGCCTCAGCCTTCGAGCGGGTGATGGCAGGCGACGGTGAGCCCTTCGGGCGTCTGGCGCGGGGGCGGCACGATGCGATCGCAAGTGCCTTCCATCCGCAACTCGCAGCGGTGGAAGAAGGTGCAGCCTTCCCGGCCCTGCGCCTCCGTGGCGGAAGCGGGCATGGCCGGGGCCGCGAGCCCGTCGAGCCAGCCCTGATGCAGAGCGGGCACGGAGGAAAAGAGCAGCTTCGCGTAAGGGTGATGCCCCCGCGCGCTGATGGCGCTGGCGGGCAAGGTCTCCACCACCCGGCCTGCATAAAGCACCAGCACCTGATCGCAGATCGCGCGGATGGTTTTCAGGTCATGGCTGATGAACATCGTCGTCAGCCCGAGTTCCTTCCTCAGTTCGGCGAGGAGATCGAGGATCGCGGCGGCCACGAGCGTATCGAGCGCGCTGGTCACTTCATCGCAGAGCAGCAGGCGCGGCTTGGCGGCCAGCGCGCGCGCAAGGTTCACGCGCTGCTTCTGCCCGCCCGAGAGATCGCCCGGCTGGCGGTTCAGCACGCTCGCGGGGAGGTGCGTGAGATCGAGCAATTCGCGCACGCGGCGATCGCGTTCCGCCCCCTTGAGGCCGAAGAAGAAGGTGAGCGGCCGCCCGATGATCTCGCCGATGCTCACACGCGGGTTGAGCGCTGTATCGGCACTCTGGAAGACAAGCTGGATCTCGCGGAGTTCCTCACGGCTACGCTGGGCGAGGCCGGGGCCAAGCACCTTGCCGCCGAGTTCCACCGTGCCGCGTGCGGGCGGCGCGAGGCCGGAAATCGCGCGAGCCAAAGTGGATTTCCCGCAGCCGGATTCGCCGATCACGCCGAGCGCCTCGCCCTGGCGGATCGCGAGATCGACCTCGCGCACCACCGGCACGAGCGGCATGCCCTCGGCATCGAGCCCGCCGTAACCGACGGTGAGGCCGGTGACCTTTAGCAGCGGAGCGGCGGTTTCCACCAGAGCCGGGCGCTCGCGCCTGGCGGGTTCGGCGGCGGCGAGCAGGTTGCGGGTGTATTCCTGCGCGGGCGAGGCCAGCAGCATGCCGGTTTTCGCGGTTTCCTGCACGAAGCCGTGGCGCAAGACCGTGATGCTGTCCGCGATCTGCGCGATCACCGCGAGATCATGCGTGACATAGATGCCCGTGGTGTTGCGATCGCGGATGGCGCTCTTGAAGGCCTTCAGCACCTCGATCTGCGTGGTCACGTCCAGCGCCGTGGTGGGCTCGTCGAAAATCACGACCTCTGGGTCGGTGATCAGCGCCATCGCGGCCATCAGGCGCTGCAACTGCCCGCCCGAGACCTGATGCGGATAGCGCTCGCCGATGGTCTCCGCCTTAGGGATCGCCATGGCGCGGAACAGGCCGATGGCCTTCTCGCGCGCGGCGGCCTCATCCAGAGTGCCGTGAATGCGCGCGGCCTCGATCACCTGCTGCATGATGGTGCGGGAGGGGTTGAAGGAGGCCGCCGCACTCTGCGCGATATAGGCCACGCGCCGCCCGCGCAGCTTGCGCAACGCAGCTTCGCTAAGGCCCGTGACCTCGGTGTCACCAATGCGCACCGTGCCGCCGGAAATGCGGCAGCCGAACCGGGCATAGCCCATGAGGGCCAGCGCAATGGTGGTCTTGCCCGAGCCGGATTCACCGATGAGGCCCATCACCTCGCCGCGCTCCACCGTGAAGCTCACGCCCTTCACGATCTCGACCGGCTGGCCATCATCCCCGCGCGCTTCCACGCGCAGGTCGCGGATTTCGATCAGCGGGGCCATCAATGCACCCCCTCGCGGGCGCGACGGCTGCCATAGAAGGCATCGATCGAGAGGTTGACCGCGATGGTCAGGCTCGCGATGGCGAGCGCCGGCATCAGCACCGCGGGCGCGCCATAAGGCAGGCCCGGCATGTTCTCGCGCACCAGCGAGCCCCAATCGGCATCCGGCGGCTGCACGCCGAGGCCGAGGAAGCTGAGGCTCGAGAGCAGCAGCACGACATAGATGAAGCGCAGGCCGAAATCCGCCAGCGTGGTGCCCACCATGTTCGGCAGGATCTCGCGCAGCATGATGTAGAAGGTGCTCTCCCCGCGCGAGCGCGCCACGGCCACGAAATCGAGCGCCGCGATGTTCACCGCCGCCGCGCGGTTGATGCGGTAGCAGCCGGGCACATAGATGATCGCCATGGTGATGATGAGCACGGGAATCGATGCGCCGAAGGCCGCGACCACCACGAGGCCGAACATCTTCGAGGGGATGGAGATCAGCGCATCGAGGAAGCGGCTCAGCACCTGGTCCACCAGCCCGCCCACCGCCGAGGCCGTGAGGGCCAGCAGCAGCCCCGCCCCCACCGCCAGTGCCGTGGCGGCCAGCGAGATGCCGACCGTGAAGCGTGCCCCTTCGAGAATGCGCGAAAGCATGTCGCGGCCGAGATAATCCGTGCCCAGCAGGAATTTCCGGCTCATGCCCTCGAAGAGATCGGCATCCTGGATCGCCGCACCGGAATAGGGCGCGACGGCATGGCCGATGAAGGTCATCGCCAGCCAGAACAGCACGATGCCCGGCATGACATAGCGCAGCGGCGAAACGCGCCGGCGGGGTGGGGAGGCCGCAGCCTTGCTCGCGCTCATCGGTGCCTCAGACGGGGGTTGGCGAGGATCGCGGCGACATCGGCGGCGGTGACCAGCAGCAGGTAGGCACCGCAGAACAGCATGGCGCAGGCCTGCACGAGCGGAATATCTCGCGTCGCCACGCCATCCACCATCAGCTTGGCTATGCCGGGATAGTTGAAGATCGTCTCGACGATGATGACACCGCCGAGCAGGAAGGAGAGCGAGAAGGCAATCGCATTGGCGATGGGGCCGATGGCGTTCGGCAGAGCATGCCAGACTACGATGCGCGCGGCGCTGGCACCCTTCAGTTTCGCCATTTCGATATAGGAGGAGGAGAGCACATCCACGAGCGCTGCGCGGGTCATCCGTGCCATCTGCGCCATGATGACGAAGGTCAGCGTCATCACCGGCAGCGCGAAGACGCGGAACCCGTCCCAGAAGGTTTCGATCCGTCCGAGCTGCGAGAGCGCGGGCAGCCAGCGCAGATGCACCGCAAAGACGAGCACCGCCGCCGAGGCGACCAGAAATTCCGGCACCGACACCGCCAGCACCGTGCCCATGCCGATGGCACGGTCATAGATCGAGCCGCGCTTCACGGCAGCGGCAATGCCCAGCGCCAGCGCCAATGGCACGGCAACGAGCGCGGTGATCCCCGCGAGCAGCAGCGAATTACCAAGACGCGAACCGATGAGATCGCCCACCGGCATGCCATTCACTAGCGAGCGCCCGGCATCGCCGCGCACAAGCCCGCCAAGCCAGGTGAGGTAACGCTCGAAAGGCGGGACATCGAGGCCCAGGGATTTGCGCAGGCCCGCCACGGCTTCCGGTGTTGCGGATTGGCCAAGCAGTTCCTGCGCCACATCACCCGGCAGCAGGTTCGTGATGATGAAGACCATGGTGGCCACGAACCACAGGGTCGCAATCGCGGCCAAAAGGCGGCCGAGCAGCAATGTGCCGATGCTTCCGGTCATGATTGCACCCCGAAAGCGCGTCGCCACCCGTGAGCCGCGACGCGCCTCTTCCTGTTGGGTCAGGCGTCAAGCCAGACATGCTCGGCAAAAGCGTAGCCCATCATCGAGCCGGTGCCCATCGGGCGCAGGCCCTTGAGCTTCTCGGTATGGGCGTCGAGCCCGTTGATGAAGACCGGGATGCCGATGCCCGCGCTTTCGTGGATCATCACCTGCATGTCAGTATACATCTGCTTGCGCTTGGCTTCGTCCGTTTCGGCGCGGGCCGCACCGAGAAGCTGGTCGAATTTCTCGTTCTTCCAGGCGGATTCGTTCCAGGCCGCGTTCGAGGCGAAGAACAGGCTGAACAGGATATCCGCCGTGGGGCGCGGGTTGATGTTGCCGAAGCCCACGGGAACCTTGAACCAGTAATTCGACCAGTAGCCATCCGCCGGCACCTGCCGCAGATCGATTTTCATGCCGATCTGATTGGCGGAGGATTGCAGCACGAGGCCCATTTCCACCGAGCCCGTTGCGGCCGGCGAGGTGGTGATCTGCAGGGGCGAACCCAGCGCGCCCGCCTTGTTGAGGTGGAACTTCGCCTTTTCCGGGTCGAAGGGCCGCTGCGGGATATCCTTCGCGAAATAGCGGTTCAGCGGCGGAACCGGCGTGTCATTCGCCACTTCCGCATAGTTCTGGAACACGTTCCGCTTGATCAGGTCGCGGTTCATGAGGTGCTTCATGCCCAGCACGAAATCCGGGTTATTGCCGGGCGCCTGGTCGAGCCGCATGATGAGGTTGGAGTAATTCCCCGACTTCGTCTCCATGATCTTCAGGCCCTTGGCCCCGAGGATCAGGCGCGCGGAAGCAGCGTTCACGTTGCCGATCATGTGCACATCACCGGCGAGCAGCGCGTTCACGCGGGCGCCGACATCGGGGATGCCGAAGAATTCGATCTCATCGACGTAGGGACCACCGCCCTGCTTCCAGTAATTCTCGTTGCGCACCGCAATCGAGCGCACGCCCGGCGAGAATTCCTTGCACTTGAACGGGCCAGTGCCGATGCCCTTGTTGAAATCGGTGGTGCCGGCCTGTGCGATGAGGAAGTGATAGGTGCCGAGAATAACCGGGAAATCGGCATTCGGCGCGCCCAGGGTCACCTTCACCTCGTATTTGCCGGTGGCCACGATTTCCTTCATCTGGTCGGCGAGCGCCTTGGCCTTGGTGCCGACGGCGGGATCGTGGTGGCGCTTCAGCGAGAACACCACGTCCTCCGAGGTCAGTTCCTTGCCATCGTGGAACTGCACGCCCTTGCGCAGCTTGATGGTCCAGATGGTCGCCTTCTCGTTCTCGATGGATTCGGCCAGTGCGAGCTGCGGGGCCATCACGTCATCGAGTTCGGTGAGGCCGTTATAGAACATCGTGCAGCGGCAATAATCGGTGGAATAGGATTGCTTCGCCGGATCGAGCGTATCAGCCGTCGAGGAACCGAACCCCGCGACGCGGATCTTGCCGCCCTTCTTAGGGGTCTGCGCATGCGCATTGGTGGCCGAGCCGATCAGCGAGCCGCCAAGGCCCGCTCCAAGGCCGAGCGCGCCCATCATGCCCAGAAGATCACGCCGCGAGGCCCCGGCGCGGATGGCGCGCATCAGGCGTTCCTGCTCGCCATGGTTCAGCAGCGCGAGCGTTGTGTTGTGCTTGTCTGTCATCGTGGTCTCCCCTGATGGCCGCCTGCGGCCGCTTTGAACCCGATTGTCCCTGCTGGCCGCCTCTCCCCTTCGATGAGCGGCCACATGGTCGTCTGCCTCATGCCCCCTACCCTGCCGGGCTCCCTTCAAGCCTGCCTCTCGCCCTGAGAGGGGATCTGGGGAGCCAGCGCGGCCCTCCACCGGACGGGGAGAGGCGCCGGTATCGGACCGCGCTGTACCCAGCGGGTCACTATTTGGGCTGGAGGCCCGACTTCGCTGTCTGATGACCCGGGTTCCGCGCTTCAGAGAGGCCGGAGCCCGCGATCCATCTGCGAGGATGATGGCAGCATTCCCTCATGCTGAATCGCGCGTTTGGGCTGGCAAGTTCAGAACAATCTGCCGTATTGACCGGGCTGCCCGGCACAATTCCGTTCAGAGGCCTCAAACCAGCCGTTCCGGAGGGGCTTTCTTGGCTGTTCAGGCCGGAAAATGCCTCACTGCGGCATTCCGTCAGGCCCCTTTGGACAGCATAATCTGCTGCGAAGGGGCCCCGAACGACATCTCCGCATCGCGCATCCGGGCAAAAAGCGACGCTCTGCTCCCCGTCCTTGCTAGCCTCGGGTGACAGGACAGGCCCGGGAGGCAGATATGCTCGCCAATTCGCTCATCGAACTCGATCGGGACCATTATGTGCATCCCGTCAGCGCCTATCGCGCCCATGAAGCCAAGGGCGCCATGGTGCTCGACAGCGCGAAAGGCATGTTCATCCGCGACGCGCAGGGCCGCGCATTGCTCGATGCCTTTGCCGGCCTCTGGTGCGTGAATATCGGTTACGGCCACGAGAGCGTGGTGGAAGCGGCCGCCGCGCAGATGCGCAAGCTGCCCTATGCCACGGGTTATTTCGGCTTCGCTTCCGAGCCCACCATCCGCCTCGCCGCGAAACTGGCCGAGATCGCGCCGCCGGGCCTCTCACGCGTGTATTTCAGTCAGGGCGGATCGGATGCGATTGATTCTGCCATCCGCTTCATCACGCATTACTATAATGCGATCGGGAAGCCGTCGAAGAAGCAGTTCATCGCGCTGCAGAAGGGCTATCACGGCTCCTCCTCGCAGGGCGCGGGCATGACCGCCTTGCCGGTCTTCCACCGGAATTTCGACCTGCCCAACGCAAACCAGCATCACATTGCCTCGCCCTATCCCTATCGCAACCCGGCGGGGGCGGATGCGGCTTCGGTGATCGCCTCCTCCGTGCAGGCGCTGCGCGACAAGGTGGCGGAGCTGGGCGCGGAGAATGTCGCGGCCTTCTTCTGCGAGCCCATTCAGGGTTCGGGCGGGGTCATCGTGCCGCCGGTGGGCTGGCTGAAGGCCATGCGCGAGACCGCGCGCGAACTCGACATCCTGTTCCTCGCCGATGAAGTGATCACCGGGTTTGGCCGCACCGGGCCGATGTTCGCCTGTGCCGCCGAGGGCGTGACGCCGGACATCATGACGGTCGCGAAGGGCCTCACCGCCGGTTACGTGCCGATGGGCGCGGTGCTCATGAGCGAGGCGATCTATGCGGGGATTGCCGATGGCGCGGCACCCGAGGTGATGGTCGGGCATGGCTACACCTATTCCGGCCATCCCGTGAGTGCGGCTGTCGCGCTGGAGGTGATCCGCCTTTATGAGAACGGCATTCTCGCCAATGGCCAGAAGGTCGGCGTGCAGTTTGAAGCGGGCCTCGCCCGGCTCGCGAGCCACCCACTGGTGGGCGATGCGCGGGCCCGCGGCATGCTCGGCGCGCTGGAGCTTGTCTCCAGCAAGGCGGGCAAGACGCCTTTCGCGCCGGAGCTGAAACTCTCCGAGCGGCTCTTCGCGCGCGGCTACGAGAACGGCATCCTGTTCCGTGCCTTCGCGGATGGCACCATCGGCCTTGCTCCGGCGCTCTCCTGCACGGCTGACGAGATGGGCGAATTGCTGCGCCGGCTTGAGAAAACCCTCGATGACGTGCTCGGCCAGTCCGAGATCCGCAGCGCCATCGCCTGAGCCCTTCCTCGGATCAGGACACCACGCCATGAGCCAGACCAACCCGTTCCACGCCTTCCGCGTCATGACCTTCGATGTCGTCGGCACGCTGATCGATTTCGAAGGCGGTATGCTCGCCTATCTGCGCCAATCAGGTGCGGCACCTTCGGATGTCAGCGATGAAGCGATCCTCGATGCCTATCGCGCCTCGCGCACGGCGGGGAAGACGCTGAAATATCCCGATGATCTCGAACGCGCCTATTTCGATCTCGTGCGCGATGTGCGGCTGAAGGACAGCGCGAGCCTCGCGCGCGGCTTCCGCGATTCCGCCGAGTTCTGGCCAGCGTTTCCGGATTCGTTTGAAGCGCTGAAGCGGCTCTCCGCGCGCTATCGCCTCGTCGCGATGACCAATGCGCAACGCTGGGCGCTCGATCATTTCGCGCGCACGCTCGGTAACCCGTTCTGGGACAGCGTGACCGTGGATGACGCGCTCTGCGAGAAGCCCGACCCGAATTTCTTCGGTTTCGCGCGCGGTCGCATCAGCCGTTCCGGCATCGTGCGCGAAGAGATCCTGCATGTCGCGCAGAGCCAGTATCACGATATCGGGATTGCGAAGAAGCTGGGCTACACCACCTGCTGGATCGAGCGCCGCAAGGGCCTCGGCGGCTTTGGCGGCACGATTGCGGTTGAGCAACTCACCACGCCCGACTACCATTTCTCGACCCTTGCCGAACTCGCCGAGAAGGCCGCCTGAGACCATGACCCTGCTGCTGAAAGACCCGACCCTGCTGCGCTCGCACGCCTATCTCGATGGCGCGTGGGTGGGTGAGCCGAAACTCCCCATCGCCAACCCGGCAACGGGGCAGGTGGTGAGCCATGTGCCGGATCTCGGCGCGGCGGAGGCCGAGGCGGCCGTGCTGGCGGCGGAGAAGGCCTTCAAGCCCTGGGCGAAGCTGCAGGCGAAGGAGCGTTCCGCCATCCTGCGCCGCTGGTTCGAGCTGATCATGGCGAACCAGGAGGATCTCGCGCGCATCATGACCGCCGAGCAGGGCAAGCCCCTGGCGGAAGCGCGCGGCGAGGTGGCCTATGCCGCGAGCTTCGTGGAATTCAACGCCGAGGAAGCCAAGCGCGTCTATGGCGAGACCATGCCCTCGCCCTTCCCGAAATCGAAGATCATCGTGCAGAAGCAGCCGATCGGCGTCTGCGCGGCGATCACCCCGTGGAATTTCCCCGCGGCGATGATCACGCGGAAATGCGCGCCGGGCCTCGCGGCAGGCTGCACCTTCGTGGTGAAGCCCGCGCCGGATACGCCGCTGACCGCGCTGGCGCTGGCCGAACTCGCGGAGCGTGCAGGCCTGCCGAAAGGCGTGCTCAACATCATCACGGGCGATGCGGTGGCCATCGGTAAGGTCTTCACCACGCATCCCGCCGTGCGCTTCGTGGGCTTCACCGGCTCCACGCCCGTGGGCAAGTTGCTGATGCAGCAGGCCGCGAGCACCGTGAAGAAGGTCGCGCTGGAACTGGGCGGCAATGCGCCCTTCATCGTGTTCGATGATGCCGATCTCGATGCCGCCGTGGCCGGCGCTGTCGCGGCGAAGTTCCGCAACATGGGCCAGACCTGCGTGTGCACCAACCGCCTGTTCGTGCAGGCGGGCATTCATGATCGCTTCGTGGAAGCCTTCGGCAAGGCGGTGGCCGCGCTGAAGGTCGGCCCCGGTGATGCCGAGGGCGTGGCACAGGGTCCGCTCATCAATGCGCGCGCCATCGAGAAGGTGGAAAGCCATGTGGCAGATGCCACGGCGCGTGGCGCGCGGGTGGTGACCGGCGGTGCCCGGCATGCGCTGGGCGGCACCTTCTATGCGCCGACCGTTCTCGCCGAAGCCTCGACCGCGATGAAGCTCGCGCAGGAAGAGACCTTCGGCCCCGTGGCGGCGATCTTCCGCTTCGAGAGCGAGGAGGAGGTGATCCGCCTCGCGAATGACACGCCCTATGGCCTCGCCGCCTATTTCTACACGAAGGATCTCGCGCGCGCCTTCCGCGTCGCCGACGAGATCGAGGCGGGGATGATCGGCATCAATTCCGCGATTCTCGGCAACGAGATCGCGCCGTTCGGCGGCGTGAAGGAATCGGGCCTTGGCCGCGAAGGTGGTCACCACGGCATCGAGGAATATCTCGAGATGAAATACCTGCTGGTGGGCGGCCTCTGAGCGGCCCCCGGCCGCGCCGCCCCTTCCCCTCCCCTGCCTGCCCGAGGACCCGACCATGGCCCGTTCGAACACCTATCGTCTTGCCGTCATTCCCGGTGACGGCATCGGCAAGGAAGTCGTGCCCGAGGGCCTGCGCGTGCTGGAAGCCGTGGCGAGGAAGCACAAGTTCTCGCTCGATCTCGACCATTTCGACTTCTCCTCGTGCGATTACTACGAGAAGCACGGCAAGATGCTGCCGGATGACTGGAAGACCCGGATCGGCAGCCATGATGCGATCTATTTCGGCGCGGTGGGCATGCCCGATCGCGTGCCCGATCACATCTCGCTCTGGGGCTCGCTGCTGCTCTTTCGGCGCGAATTCGATCAATACGTGAACCTCAGGCCTGTGAAGCTGATGCCGGGCGTGCCCTCCCCGCTCGCCAATCGCAAGCCGGGGGATATCGATTTCTTCGTGGTGCGCGAGAATACCGAGGGTGAGTATTCATCCGTCGGCGGGCGCATGTATCCCGGCACGGAGCGCGAGATCGTGCTCCAGCAGACCGTGATGAGCCGCGTGGGCGTGGATCGCATCCTGAAATATGCCTTCGAGCTCGCAATGAAGCGCCCGCGCAGGAAGGTGACATCCGCCACCAAATCCAACGGCATCTTCATCGCCATGCCCTATTGGGACGAGCGCGTGGCCGAGATGAAGAAGCAATACCCGGATGTGACGCTCGACCAGTATCACATCGATATTCTCACCGCGCATTTCGTGCTGAATCCCGACCGTTTCGATGTGGTCGTGGCCTCGAACCTGTTCGGCGATATCCTCTCCGATCTCGGCCCGGCCTGCACCGGCACCATCGGCATCGCGCCCTCGGGCAATATCAATCCGGAGCGGAAATTCCCTTCGCTCTTCGAGCCGGTGCATGGTTCCGCGCCGGATATCGCGGGCAAGGGCATCGCGAACCCCATCGGGCAAATCTGGTCGGCGGCGATGATGCTCGATCATCTCGGCGAGCCGGAAGCGGCCGCGGATATCGTGCGGGCCATCGAGGCCGTGCTCGCGAAGCCGGATTGTCGCACGCGTGATCTCGGCGGGAAGGCCAACACGATCGAATGCGGCAAGGCCATCGCCGACGCGATCTGAACAAGCGCGCCGGACGAACATTCGCACCGGGTGAACATATTCAGGATTTCGGCAGATAAGCCGCAATAGGTGCGGGGCGTATCGGTGCCTGCGGGCGAAGTCGTCCTGCCTCCTTCGCTGCGCAGCTCGCTGCCCCCGCGATCACCTCGGCACCCGCGAGTTCGCAATAGCGACCCTGACAGCGCCCCATGCCGAGACGCGAGAGCGATTTCGCGCGGTTCGCTTCATCGGCACCGCGCGACACGGCCTCGCGGATCGCGCCCGCCGTGACATTCTCGCAGCGGCAGATAATCGTGTCATCCGCGAGATCCCGCAAGCGCGCGGCAGGCCAGGGAAAGGCCCGCGCGAGCCCCGCCGCGAAGCGTTCGAGCCGCGCGAGTTCCGCGAGGTCAGTCTCGACGGATGGCGCGGCGATCCCGAGATCCTGAAGGCAGGCGGAGGCGGCCAGACGCCCCGTAACCTCCGCCGCATCCGCCCCGAGAAGCCGCGCGCCATCGCCGGCGAGGTAAAGCCCCTCCCCCGCGCGTCCCAGGGCATTCATGCGCGGCAACCATTGGTGCCAGCGCTCCGAATAGTCGAATGTGCAACCGGCGAGGCCCGCGAGATGCGTCTCGGCCTTAAGGTGCCAGCCCATGCCGACCGCATCGCAGGGCGTGCGATGGCTGCGGCCACGGGCATCCCGCCAATGCAGGGCAATGGGGCCGTTTTCGTTGGCCTCGATCCGCTCCGGAACGACGCCCGCGCGATATCGCCGCCCCAGAGTCGCGCGCAGGCCGAGCCCGCGAATTGCAAGACCGGGGCGCGCGAGAAGATCGCCGAAACCGCTCGCCTGATCGCGCCATGTCGCGGTATCGAGCACGGCTTCCACCGCCGCGCCGGCTTTCACAAGCTGCGCGCCCACCAAAGTGAGCAAAGGCCCGGACCCGACGAGCACGATCCGCCGGCCCAAAGCCAAACCTTGCGCCTTCAGAGCGATCTGCATCGCGCCGAGCGTGTAGATTCCCGCATTCTGCCAGCCAGGGATGGGCGCGACGCGATCAGACGCGCCGGTCGCGAGGATCAGCCGGTCATAGACGATGGTGCCGGGCCCATCGGGGCCGAGAATGTGCAGGCGATGATCGCGCAGGGCGATCACGGAGGTCGCCGGATGATGGGTGAGCCGCCCATCCGCCACCATAGCTTGAAAGAGGCTGTGCAGGGCCGAGGCCTTCCCCGCCTCGGGGCCATAGAGTTCAGCCGGACTGCGGGTGAAGCCCTCCGGCGGCTGGCGATAGATTTGCCCACCCGCGCGGCTGCCTTCGTCGATCACGATGGGATGTAGGCCCGCCGCCACGAGCCTCTCCGCCGCACGAATGCCTGCCGGACCCGCGCCGACAATCGCGATGCGTGCGGCTTTCATGGCCGGGTTTTCGCTCATGGCCATACCTCCGGCGGTGCGGTGAGCAGGCGCATACCCTCGGCGAGGGGCGTGGAGCAGGCGCGCAGGCGCGGGCCGCTCTCCTGCCAGATCCAGCAATCCTGACAGGCGCCCATGAGACAGAAGCCCGCGCGCGCCTCCAGCCCGAATTCAGAGATCCGGAGGCGCGGCGCATGCGCGAGGACAGCCGTCAGCACGGTGTCGCCTACAAGCGCGCTCACGGGCTTTCCATCGAGATGGAAGCGGACCGACGGGCGGTCCTTCTCTGCAAGGCGCTGGATGCGACCCGGCCCGCTCATTCCGCCGCCTCGGGAAGCGGCGCAGGGCGCGGCAATTCCGGGAAGCGCGCACACACTTCCTCGAAGGCCGCCTCGACGCCCGCCTTGCCGGCACGGCCCTTCATGCGGCGGAAAATCTCGGTTTTCGTGAAGAAGCGCCAGTGGATGGGCAGCGCATCAAGAAGGGTGTGCAGACGGGCATAGGCCGCGGCATTCCATTGTGCCTCATAACCCTCGCGCTCCGGCCCGAAATGGAAATGCGCGGTGGGCGCAACGTGCTGCGCGCGCAGGCGGGTAGTCGCGGCTTCATCCACTTCGCCATCGCGCAGGATGACGCCGTAATCCCGCTCGGCTGATTCCGGCGATACATACCCCTGGAGCACATCCGCCGCGACCCGCCACGGCTCCCGCGTGAACGGATCGCCGCGCCCCCCACCGCCGGCGGAGCGGATTTCCAGCACATCGCCGGGCTGGAGAACCACCGTATCGATGTTGCCGAGCCGTTTCGCAGCCGGGGTTCCAGGGTTCACCACCATATCCGATAGGCCCGCCGCCTTGCCGCCGAGCACGCCCCAGGGGCGGAAGAAGCTGCGATCACGGTTGCGGGCGGTGACGCGCGAATCCGGCGCGAAAACGCGGAAGGCCAGTTCGGTGGCAAGCCCGCCGCGCCACCGGCCGGGGCCGCCGCTATCCCGCGCGAGGCCGTACTTCACGAATTCCACCGGCGTCTCGGTTTCGGTGATCTCGATCGGCGTGTTCTTGAGATAGGCCGCATCCGCGCCCGAGCCATTCGTGCCGTCGCGATGCGGCATGCCGCCACCTCCGCCGACGACAGGGTTCACAGCGGCGATCACCGTGCGATGGGTGCGCTCATCGGTGGTCATCACATTGACGATGCAGTTGTTTCCGGCTGGTGCCGCAGGCAGGCGATCCGGCACCGCCTGGCTGAAGGCCCCGAAGATCACCGAGCGCAAACGCGCACAGGTGAGCGAGCGCATCCCCACGGCAGCGGGGTGCACCGGGTTCAGCACCGATCCCTCGGGCGTGATGCAGGTGAAGGGCCGCGTGAGGCCCGTGTTCAGCAGAAGCTTCGGGTTCAGCGTGTAGAGCACGTAATAGACGCCCACCAGCAGCATGGTGTGGCGCGGATCGCCGCCCGAAGGCACGTTGAGCGACGAACCGAGTTGCGGATCGGAGCCGGTAAAATCGAGCAAAGCCTCGTCACCACGAATGGTGAGCTTCAGCTTGAGGCGACAGGGATTGGCCTCCACCGAATCCTCGTCGGCGTAGTCCGCGAAATCCCATGTGCCATCGGGCATGGCGCGGAGAATGTCGCGCGCTTGCGCCTCCGCCTGATCGAGCAGCGCATCGACCCCTTCCAGGAAGGCCGCCTTGCCGAACTTCTTCACCATGGCCAGCACCTTGCGCTCGCCCGTGGCCAAGGCACCGACCAGCGCCTTGATGTCCCCGATATTGAGATCCGGCTTGCGCACATTCAGGCCCATGATGCGCAGGATCTGCTCGTCGAACACCCCCTCGCGCACAAGCTTCATCGGCGGAAAGCGGATGCCTTCCTGATGGATCTCCGTCAGCGCGCGGCTGAGGGAAGCGGGCACAGCACCACCCATATCCGTGTTGTGGATGTGTCCGCCTGCCCAGGCGACAATCTCGCCCTCGACGAAGATCGGCTTCCACAGATGCGTATCCGGCGCATGCGTCGCGACATGGCCGGAATAGGGATCGTTCGTGAAGGCGATATCGCCGGGGCGATAATCCTCCACGAGGCGGATCGCGCGCGTCCAGGAGAGGCCGGGATACCAGGTCGCGCCAAGTTCCATCGGCACCGCGAAGGTGAAACCGTGGCGATCCATGAGCATCACTGTGAAATCCTGCGTTTCCTTCACGAAGGCGGAATGCGCCGTGCGATGGAGCGTATGCGCCATGTTCTCGGCGGCGGCGCGCGCGTGGTTGGCAAGAACCTGAAGGTTGGTGCGATCAAACGCGGCGGCATGCGAAGGGCTGGACATCGGCATCACTCCGCAAAGCTCAGCAGCAGGTTGAAATGGCGATCCACGCGCACGTCCGCGCCGGCGGGGATGGCGAAGGTCGTATCCTCCTGCACCACCACGGCGGGGCCGGTGAAGGTTCCGCCGGGCTGAAGATCCTCACGCCGATAGAGCGGGATGGTCTCGGTGGCGCGCCCCATGGAAACCGGGAGCATGCGATCCGGGACGGCCGGAGCCGGTTTCGCCTCGGCCTCCGGAAATGTCAGGCGCGGCCCCACGCCAATCGCCGAGAGGCGGAGATTGACGAGTTCGATATGCCCCTTGGGATCCTGGAAATCGTAGATTCGCGCATGCGTCTCGTGGAAGGTCCGCGCGATAGCCGCGAGATCACCGGCCATGATCCAGTCGCGTTCGAGCATCACCTCGATCTCGAAGCTCTGCCCGGCATAGCGCATATCGGCGGAGAATTTCAGTTCCGCCGCGCCCGAATGGCCTTGCGCCGCGAGCCATGCCAGCCCCTCACGCGTCAGCGTTTCGCAAGTTTCGCGCAAGGCCGGCAAGGCGCTCTCCGCGAGCGATGTGAAGACGGTGCGGATGAAATCCCCGCGCAAATCCGCCACGAGGCCACCCAAAGCCGACACCACGCCCGGCCGTCGGGGTGCAATCACCCGGCGGATACCAAGTTCGCGCGCAAGGAACGCCCCGAGCATCGGCCCGCCGCCGCCAAAGGGCATGAGGGTGAAATCGCGTAGATCCACGCCCGAGCGGGAGGCCAGCTTCTCCACCTCCACGAACATCTCGGAGATCGCGATATCGAGGATGGCCTGCGCGGTTTCCTCCAGGCTGCGACCGAGCTGGTGCGCAAGGTCGCCGACCGCTGTTCGGGCCCGCGTCACATCGAGGCTCAATTGCCCGTAGGCCATGCTCGTATGGCCAAGCCAGCCGCAGACAACCATCGCATCGGTCACGGTCGCGCGGTTCCCGCCGCGCCCGTAGCAGGCGGGGCCGGGCGAGGAGCCCGCCGATTCCGGCCCGACGCGCAAAACGCCCTGGGCATCGACGCTCGCGATGGAACCGCCGCCAATGCCGATCGAACTCACCGAAACCGAGGGGATGTACAGCGGAAACTCGCCGATCAGCTCGCCCGTGCCG
>JALOTF010000038.1 GCA_025458025.1 Beijerinckiaceae bacterium
CCGCGTGATGCAGGGCAACGTGGTTCCCCTGATGCCCGACGATGCCCGCATGGGCGGCGGGCTCGATGGCATCTCGGAAGCGGATGCCCTCACCTCCACCGTCGGCGTGCAGGCAACGCATGAGGCGTTGCAGGAACTGCTGAAAAACGGCAACCCGCTCTTCCGCGAGAAGAAGGTCTGGGCGCCGCATCGCCCGGAACGCCCCGCCAAGAGCGAGGGCGGCCTGCGCTTCGTGATGAAGGCACCGTTCGAGCCGCGCGGCGACCAGCCCGAAGCCATCCGCCAGCTGGTGGAAGGCGTGCAGCAGCACGAGCGTGACCAGGTGCTGCTGGGCGTCACGGGCTCCGGCAAGACCTTCACCATGGCGCAGGTGATCGAGAAAACGCAGCGCCCCGCGCTCATTCTCGCGCCGAACAAGACGCTGGCGGCGCAGCTTTATTCGGAGTTCAAGAGCTTCTTCCCGGAGAACGCGGTCGAGTATTTCGTCTCCTACTACGATTACTACCAGCCCGAGGCCTATGTGCCGCGGACCGACACCTACATCGCCAAGGAATCGACCATCAACGAGGAGATCGACCGCATGCGCCACGCGGCGACGCGTGCGCTGCTCGAACGCGATGACGTGATCATCGTCGCCTCGGTTTCCTGCATCTACGGCATCGGCTCGGTCGAGACCTACACAGCCATGAGCTTCGGCATCGAGGTGGGCGAAAGGATCGATCAGCGCCAGCTGATCGCCGACCTCACGGCCCTGCAATACAAGCGCACGAACACCGATTTCACGCGCGGCACCTTCCGCGTGCGCGGCGACGTGATCGAACTCTTCCCGGCCCACTTGGAAGACCGGGCATGGCGCATCGGCCTGTTCGGCGACGAGGTGGAGGCGATCGCGGAATTCGATCCGCTCACGGGCCACAAGAACGCCGACCTGAAATTCGTGAAGGTCTACGCCAACTCGCACTATGTCACGCCCCGCCCCACGCTGGATCAAGCCGTCAATGGCATCAAAGCCGAGCTGAAGGAGCGCCTTGCCGAACTCAACCGCCAGAACCGCTTCATCGAGGCGCAGAGGCTGGAACAGCGCACGCAGTTCGATCTGGAGATGCTTCAGGCCACGGGCGTGTGCCAAGGCATCGAGAATTATTCGCGCTATCTCACGGGGCGCAATCCGGGCGATCCGCCGCCGACGCTCTTCGAATATCTGCCGGATAACGCACTGGTTTTCACAGACGAAAGCCACGTTACCGTACCGCAGATCGGCGGCATGTACAAAGGCGACTTCCGGCGCAAGGCCACGCTGGCGGAATACGGCTTCCGCCTGCCCTCCTGCCTCGACAACCGCCCCCTGCGCTTCGAGGAATGGGAGGCGATGCGCCCACAGACGGTGCATGTCTCCGCGACCCCCGGCGATTGGGAGATGGACCGCACCGGCGGCATTTTTGTCGAGCAGGTGATCCGCCCCACCGGCCTGATCGACCCCGAGGTGATCGTGCGGCCAGCGCGGACGCAGGTGGATGATCTTCTCGGCGAGGTGCGTGAGGTTTCAGCCGCCGGCTATCGCACTTTGGTGACGGTTCTCACCAAGCGCATGGCCGAGGATCTCACGGAATACCTGCACGAGGCGGGTGTGCGCGTGCGCTACATGCATTCGGATGTGGATACGCTCGAGCGCATCGAGATCATCCGTGACTTGCGCCTCGGCGCTTTCGATGTGCTCGTGGGCATCAACCTGCTGCGCGAGGGGCTGGATATTCCCGAATGCGGGCTCGTCGCCATTCTCGATGCCGACAAGGAAGGCTTCCTGCGCTCGGAAACCTCGCTGATCCAGACCATCGGCCGCGCCGCGCGCAACGTGGATGGCCGGGTGATTCTTTATGCCGACAACATCACGGGCTCGATGGAGCGCGCGATGGCCGAGACCAATCGCCGCCGCGAGAAGCAGACCGCCTATAACGTCGCGAACGGCATCACGCCGCAAAGCGTGAAGCGCAACATCGAGGACATCATCAACAGCCCCTACGAGCGGGACCGCGTGACGGTGGACAAGGGGCAGGCCGACAAGGCGATCTCCATCGGCCACAATTTCGAGGCAGTTCTGGCGGATCTCGAGAAGAAGATGCGCGAGGCAGCCGCCGATCTCGATTTCGAGAAGGCCGCGCGCATCCGCGACGAGATCAAACGCCTGAAGGCCACTGAACTCGCGGTGTTCGAGGAGCCGGGTGCAAGGCAAGGCAATGTGACCGCCAAGGCCGGCAAGGCAGCAGCCTCGCAATACGGCGCGGCGGCGAACCTGCCCCCGCCCCGTGCGAGCAAACCCTCGCTCGATGCGATGGGACCGGGAACAGATCGCGAGGTGCCGCTTTCCGGCACGCCCCGCGCGAAAGGGGGCGGGAAGCCGCGCCGCCGCTGATCAGCGCGTGCGGGGCGGCAGCGGCTGTTCAGGCGGGCCGAGCCGCTCGCCATTTCCGGGGTGGATGCGCAGTTCAAGCTTCTCGCCGCTCGCATTGGTCACAAGCGCGACAAAGCAGGCCTCGTTGGTCATCCGCAATTTCTGAAGCTGGAAGCCGTCGCGTCGCAACCGGTCCTCGATTTCATCGGCGGAGATCCAGCCGACCCGTGGCAGGTTTGTGCAGAGAGTCTGCGACGAACTGGCCAAAGCCGGAATAGGCAAAAAGCTGGCGACCAGAAGCAGGCCAAGGGCATAACTGGCATTTCGGGGTCCGATCACGATCCAACCTCTTGTGATCCTCAGGCGAGAAAAGCCATACCGAACACAATTTAAAGTTGTATTATGTCATTCGATCGACATGACATGCCCGGCCGCGCCAAAGGATTGACAAGCTGCGATAATCCGCATGCAATCGCGCAAGTTCATGCGTGACGTCCCTCCGGTTCCCATAGGAGCGTGATATGGCAATCACGACAAGACGTGCATCCTTGGCCAACCTAATGGCGCTGACAGCACCGCTTCTCTCTGCTGCACCCGCCCTCGCACAGGACAACGCCACCCGCTTCGCCAGCGACCGGGTGATCATCCGGGCCCAGCTCAACAAGACCGAGTGCACCTGCCGCATGCGCGGCGAGAACCTGCCGGTGGGCACTGAAGTCTGCATGCGGAACAGCATGTTCCGCTGCGTGATGGACCAGAATGTGACGAGCTGGCGTTCTCTCGCCCAGCCTTGCCCGCAGAGCTGAGCCAAGTCTTCCGCCGCGACTGGCCCAACAAAAAAGAGCCTCGCCGCTCAGCGACGAGGCTAATGGTCTTGAGCCAGCTAGGCCGGTCAAACGTCGATTGTTGCTGTCACACCGCGCCAAACAGAATGGCGACGAGCAGAACAAAGGAAGCCAGAAACGCCAGAACATCCAGACGATAGGTGGTGCTCATGGGTTCACCTCTCCACGTGGCGATAACGCGAGATTAACCCAAACTCCTGCGCTGGCAATGGGGCTTCGTCGCCGCATTGCGAAATCGTTAACGCACCCTTCTCCGAACTGTTTCGTTTTTCAACAGCTTTGCGGGAAATCCTCAGGCATGGGCGGCAAGCGCCTGTTCCAGCAAATGCGCTGCCGCGAGCGTGCGCTGGTCATCCCCAAAGGCCCCGACCACCTGCACGCCCATCGGCAGGTTCGTCGCGGAATCACGCCAGCCTGGCACGTTCACCGCCGGCAGGCCCAGCAGAGTGATCAGCTTGTTGTAGGTCGCGTCGCCCGTGCTATCCCGCAGGGGCGCGAGACCCGGCGCGGAGAAGGTGAGGAGCACATCCACCTCCTCGAAGAGCGGATGCGTGGCCTTGCGCGCCTTGTTCGAGACCGCGCGCGCCGCATCATATTCCGCAAGGCTCACGGAGCGGCCATGCTCGATGCAATCGCGCAGGATGGGCGAGAGCCGCTCGCAATGCACATCGTATTCCCAAGTGAGCGACACCGCGCCCTCATGGTTGTTGATCGCGCGGTGATGGGCATGCGCCTCGCCGAAGACCGGCGCGAGCGTGACCTCGCGGCAGGTGATGCCCGCCTTTTCGAGCGCCTTGATCGCCTGCTCGAGCGCAGCATTCGCCTCGAGGGAGCCCTCGCCCGCGAAAGGCTGGCGGGTGATGCCGAAGACAGGCTTGCCGAAATCACCACCATCCACGCGCAGATCGCGGCCCGTGATCGCCGCGAGCCCAAAGGCGACATCCACCACCCGCGCGCCGAACAGGCCCACGGTATCGAGCAGGGGCGCGAAGGGCTTCACGCCCTGAATGGGGATGAGCCGGAAGGAGGGCTTCATCGCGGCGACACCGCAGAAGCTCGCGGGGCGGATCACCGAGCCGCCGGTCTGCGTGCCGAAGGCCAGCGGAAAGAACCCCGCCGCGACCCCCGCCGCCGAACCCGCGGAGGAGCCGCCCGGCGTATGCGCCGGATTGTGCGGGTTGAAGGTGGGCGCGGGGTTGAGGAAGGCGAACTCGGTCGTCGCGGTCTTGCCAAAGCGCAGGCCCTGCGCGGCCTCGGTCATCCGCACGATGGGCGCATCGGAGATGGGCTTGTGGCCCTTGTAGATGGGCGAGCCATGCTCGGTCGGGTAATCCGCCGTGTCGATGATGTCCTTGAAGCCGACCGGCAGGCCGAACAGACCATCCGTGCCGGGAATGGTGCGGGCCGCAAGACGGGCGCGATCCGTATCCAGTGACGCGAAGGCGCGGATATCCTTCTCCCGCTCCCCGATGGCTTCCAGCGCGAGTTCAAGCACGGTCGCGGGAGTGAGATCGCCGGCTTCAACGGCCTCGGCGAGATCGAGCGCGCGCATCATGTCTTGGTTCCTTCCAGCTTGGCGATGACGAAGCGCGTGGCGCGCTGGGCAAAGGGTGCGGCGATGAGCGCCGCGAGATAGGCGAGCGGCCAGGCTTTCACGAAAGCCAGCATCCAGCGCACCACGAAATCTGAAGGCAGGCCCAGATTGAGCCAGGTGACGAAGCCCGTCATCAGGAAGGCCATGATGCCCGCCTGGAAGAAGGGGAAAATGAAACGCGCCTTGCCCTGCACCGGCCTCTCCTGCCTGCCACAAGCGGGAATCTTAACCCCCGCGTAACCCTATCTCTTAAAGGAACCTTACCGAGGTCGAGTCAATTTTCGGGAATGTTGCGTTCTCGCCATTCCTCCTTGCCTCAGGCTGCGGCCATCCGGGCACCGGCGCGTCTGGGCCTCGCGATTCTCGCGAGCGCCGCCTTCCTGTCGGGCTGCGGCTTCGTGCGCTATGAGCAGCGCGAGGCCTGGCGCGGTGAGGCGGAAGTCGCCTGCATGAAGGCGGGCATCGTGCAGGAAAGCGAGTTCGTGCGCATCACGAAGCCGATCGACGGTTCCGGCGCCTGCGGGCTCGACATCCCGCTGAAGGTGCAGGCCTTCCAGATTGACCAGAACATCCTCTCGAGCTTTGCGCAGGCAGGCGCGCCCTTGCGCACCTCCACCGGGCAGGATTTCCGCATGACGGTGCTAAAGCCCGAGGCCACCCTCACCTGCCCCATGGTCGCGTGGCTGGATGACTGGCTCGCGACGGCAGTGCAGCCCGCCGCTCTCGCCTGGATGGGTCAGGGCGTGAAGGAAATCCGCACGGGCGGCTCCTATTCCTGTCGCAGGCGCAACCACCAGCCAGGCGCGAAACTCTCGGAACACGCCTTCGGCAATGCCATCGACATCATGTCGTTTGTCTTCGCGGATGGCTCCGTAACGACCGTGAAGGGTGGCTGGCGTGGCTCGGAGATGGAGCAGGGTTTCCTGCGCGAAGTGCTGAACTCGGCCTGCGGCAAGTTCCGCACCGTGCTCGGCCCCGGCTCGGATGCCTTCCACCACGATCATTTCCATCTCGATCTCGCACGGCACGATGCGCGCGGGCAGCGCCGTTATTGCCGCCCGAAGGTGGACGCGCCGCCGCGCCCGGCCTTCCCGCCGCAATTCAACACGCAGATGCCGCCGGCCACGGCGTATAATCAGGCCCCTCAGCAGGGACCGCAGGGCTTCCCGAACCAGGCTTATTCAGCCGTGCGCCCACCGCATGGCCTCGGCCAGTCGAACCCCTATGCCGCGTCGCAGCCGCCCGTGGCGCTGACGCAGCGCCCGCCGGCCACATCCGCTGGATCGCTTGATTGGCAGCAGCAGCGACTGCAGCAGGGCAACGGCATCACCCCGGAAGTGACGGAGCAGGAGGGCGAATTCGATCCGCGCGATTTCGATCTCACATCCTCGGTTTCGGAACTGCCGACGGGTCGTGGTCGCAGCGTGACCCGGCAGCCCATGCCCGCCCCCACCAGCGGCCTGCTGCCGAGCACCCCGCGCGTGCAGAATGCGCCGAGCCGGGCTCCCGCGCGGCAAACACAGGTGCGTCAGCCTTCCATGCCGATGGGCGGAAACTGAGCCGCGTTTTGGCTTGACCCGGAGGGAACAGGCGTCCAAATCTCGGGAATCAGGCCTTTTCCGGAGTCCGCCATGCGCCGCGCCTCTCTCGCCCTTGCCAGCCTTGTCGCTCTTGCTGTCCTCGCGCCGGCGAATGCCCGCGAGGAAATCCCCGCAGAGGGCCGCTATGCGCCTTTCTCCGGCATCGTGGATACCTGCGCCTCACCCGGCATTCTCTCCAATATCCAGTGGCGCTTCTCCGCCACCGAGCGCCGCGACTGGAACAGCACGGCCGATATCGTCGGCTTCGAGCGCGTGAAGGAGACGGGTATGCGCCAGCATGGCATCGACCTGATACCCCGCCGCACCTGCGAGGCCGTGGCCGTGATGGGCGACAAGCGCCGCCTGAAACTGCGCTACGCCATCATCGAGGCTTATGGGCTGGCGGGTTACGGCAACAACGTCACCTTCTGCCTCGCGGGCTATGATCGCAACCTAACGAATGGCGGCGATTGCAGCCGCCTGCCCGGCCGCTGAGGCCATGCTTCGCCGGATCGCCGTTTTCGCGGCGCTGCTCGCCAGCGCCGTCACCGCGCAGGCCCAGCCGCGCGAAGATCGCGGTGCGGCGATGGGCGAGTTCGATTTCTACGTGCTCTCGCTCTCATGGTCGGCCACCTGGTGCCAGATCACGGGCGAACGGCGTGGCGCGCGCCAGTGTGACTCCGGCCGCAATCCCGGCTTCGTGGTGCATGGGCTCTGGCCGCAATATGAGCGCGGCTACCCCGCTTTCTGCACGCCGGATGGGCGAAACCCGTCGCGCCGAGCCATGGATATCGCAGAGACGGTTCTCCCGGATTCCGGCCTCGCGCGGCATCAATGGCGCAAGCATGGCACCTGCTCGGGCCTGCCGCCGGAAGGTTATTTCAACGCGATTGGTGCGGCGCGCGCAAAAGTGCGCATCCCTGCCGCGCTGGAGGCTCCGCGCGACGTGAACCGCTTCGCGCCGCTGGAAATCGAGCGCGCCTTCGCTGAGGCCAATCCCGGCCTGCGCCCCGACATGATGGCCGTGACCTGCGAGCGCGGCATGCTCGAGGAGGTTCGGATCTGCCTTACCAAGGATTTGCGGAGCTTCCGCCCCTGCCCGGAGGTTGACCGTGCCGCCTGCCGGGTGCGTGAAGTCAGCGTGCCGACAGCACGGTGAAGCTGGCATTCGCGACGCGCGCAACATCGGCGAAATGCCGTGCCGGCTGCTGCGCGACCCGCGTCGCGGACTCGGTCGTCCGGATCACCGCTGCCACCGGCGCGGAGGCCTGCGAGGCCGTTGCCGCCTGCGGCTCAGGGAAGATCGACTTGGCGAGATCATCGGACCAGGCCACGACAGAGCGGTTGAGATCGGTGTGGAAGGAAGCCAGTGTCTTGTCGACCATCGCCGGGCGATAGTTCGCGAGCGAAGGGTGCCCCAAGCCGTAGCACAGCCCGAACAGGGCCAGCAGTGGCAAGTTGACCGTCTTCATCTGCATTTTCATGAGCACTACTCCGGAAATCCGGCTTCAACCGTTGTTCTTGCCCTCAGGTTATCCGTTAAAAATTCTGAAAAGCTATGACGCAGATGACTAAAATCCGAAGCATCGCCCGAAAAAACGTCGCGAGCCACATGCCATGAATTATCGCCACGGTTTCCATGCCGGGAACTTCGCGGATGTCCTGAAGCATGTGATCCTTATGCGGATCCTCGCGCATCTCGCACTGAAGCCCGCGGCTTTCCGGGTGATCGACACCCATGCCGGCAGCGGGCTTTACGACCTTTCCGGCGAAGAAGCCGAGCGCACGGGCGAATGGCGCGGTGGCGTGGGGCGCATGGCCGAGCCTTTCAGCCCGAAAGCCGAGGCCGTGCTCGCGCAATGGCGCGCGGCCATCGCCGCGATTGGTCCGGATGCCCAGCATTATCCCGGCTCGCCGCTCTTCATCCGTCACGGTCTGCGCGAGCAGGATCGCGCTGCCTTCAACGAACCGCATCCGCTGGCGCAGGCGGCACTCCGCAAGGCACTGCCCCCGCGCGACAACCGCCTCGTGATCACCGCACTCGATGGCTACACCATCTGGAATGCGCAGGTGCCGCCCAATGAGCGGCGCGGGCTGGTTCTGGTCGATCCGCCTTTCGAGCAACGCGATGAATTCACCCGCCTCGCCAAGGGGGTGACGACGATGGCCCGCAAATGGACCGGCGGTAGCCTCGCCGTGTGGTACCCGATCAAGGATCGCGTCGCGGTCGATGCCTTCGAGGATGCCGCCATCGCAAGCGGCTTTCCGAACGTGCTCGTGGCGGAACTGCACACTGACCGTTTCGATGCAGAGGGACCGCTCGCGGCCTGCGGGATGCTGATCGCGAACCCGCCTTACACCTTAGAGGCCGATCTCAACGCGCTGCTGCCCGAACTCGCCGAACGCCTCGCCACGGGGCGCACCGCCCGCTATCGGCTCGAATGGCTGGCGAAAGCATAAAAGCCGCTTGCCAGCCCGCGCGGGCCGCGCAAAATCCCGGTGTCTCAAATCGTTGAGTCCACCCGGAAGGACCTCCCCGCATGCTCACCCTGCGCTCTTCGACCACCTCGCCCTTTGGCCGCAAGGTGAAGGTCGCCGCGCTCGTCACCGGCCATGCCGACAAGTTCAAGATCATCACCGCCGACACCATGGCGGCGGATGATCCGCTGCGGCGCGACAACCCGCTCGGCAAGATCCCCTGCCTCATCCTGCCGGATGGCACGGCGCTCTATGATTCCCGTGTGATCATCGAATGGATGGATCACGATGCCGGCGGTGGCAAGGTGATCCCCACGGATTGGCCGAAGCGCATCGCAGCCCTGCGCCTTCAGGCTCTGGCCGACGGCATCATGGATGCCGCGATCCTCATGCTCTATGAGGGCCGCTTCCGCGTGGCCGAGAAGCATGAAGCGCGCTGGATTGACCATCAGCGCGGAAAGGTCGAGCGGGGCCTCGCCGCCCTCGAAGCCGATCCGCCCAAGGCCTCGGCCACGCCGGATGTCGGCACGCTCACGGTGGCCTGCATGCTCGATTGGATGGATTTCCGCTTCTCCAGCCTCGCCGGTGGGCAATATCCGAAGCTCTCGGCGTTCCTTGAGGCGATGAACAAGGGCATGCCGGGCTTTTCGAAGACCAAGCCGCATGTCTGATCCGATACCCGGCATCTAAGTAAAAACAAAAAACCCGGCCTGTTTCCAGGCCGGGTTGGTGATCGACGGCGAGCCCCCGCGGGCCGCGATCAGAACTTGTAGCGATCAGAACTTATAGCTCATGCCGAAGCGCAGCAGGTTATCCTGCACGCCGGTGCGGCGTACGGCCGGCACGGCGTAATTCTCGCGGCCAAAGCCATAATGCAGGAATTCCACGCGGGCCGAGACCCGATCGGTCAGCATCGCCTCGACACCGACGCCGATGACATAACCCATATGGCCCTGGCTATCCTTGCCCGTCGCAGTCTTCAGCGTGCCGTTGGTGTAGGCAAAACCGCCCGTGACGAAGGGCAGGAAGCGCTCGAAGGCATAGCCCGCACGCAGCCGGCCGGAGCCCAGCCATTTCTGGCGGAACGCATCCGCAAAGCCGCGATAATCGATGCCGGTGTAGCCAAGATCCGCCTCGACACCGAAAACACCCGGGCCGGACTGGAAGTTGTAGCCGACATGGCCGCCGATGCCGAAGCCATCAAGGCTCGCGCCATTAGCCTTGCCCCAGCCATAATGCGTGTTGAGGCCGAGATAGAGACCCTGCCAGTTCGCTGCCGTGCCCGGCGCAGAATAGACCGGAGAAGAATTGCGGCTGCCGGGGAAATCCGCAGCATAGGACTTCGCGGAATACAGCGCACCTTGAAGAAGCGCGATGCAGATCAAAGTCGAACGCAGATGATTGCGCATGGCAACCCTCCTCATTTGAATCGAATACAGGAGCCAGAGGCCCCTTCACGGTTTGTCAGGATTAACACGGGCGTTCACCATGCTGAACAAAAGCCTGAAGAGAAGGAGAACAACTGATTAATCATGGTCTCAATCCATTAAGCCTAATCAAGCGTAACCCGTTGAAACCCGGCCCTTCCGCCGCTTGCCAGCCCGGCAAACGCATGCGAAGCGAGGGAAACGCGTCAAATCCGGACCATCTCGTGCCCCCGCCCCTCTCGATTTTCATCATCGCGAAGAACGAGGCGGATCGCCTGCCGCGCGTGATCGAGGCTGTGCGGCACCTCTCGGATGACATTCTCGTGGTCGATTCCGGGTCGACCGACGGCACGCAGGAAGTCGCTCGCGCGCTGGGTGCCCGCGTGATTGAGCGCGAATGGCCGGGTTACGGCCCGCAGAAACGGTTCGCGGAGAGCCAATGCCGCCACAACTGGGTGCTGAACCTCGATGCCGATGAGGTCGTGCCAGCAGATCTCGCGAGCGAAATCGCCGGGCTTTTTGCAAGTGGTGAACCCGCCGCCGAAGCCTATGAGATCCGCATCGCCGAGATTTTCCCCGGCGAGGCAGCCCCCCATCCGCTCGCTTATGCCTTGGCGCCCGTGCGGCTCTACAGACGGGATCGCGGCACTTATTCGATTTCCCCAGTTCATGACCGGGTGGATTTGCAGCCCGGCACGCGCGTCGCGCGGCTCAAGGGCACGGTGCACCATTTCTCGGTGCGCTCCATCGGCGACCAGATCGGAAAACTCAACGCCTATTCGGATCAGCAGGTGGCGGATCTCGCGGCGCGCGGAAAATCCACCTCCACCGCGCGCGTTTTCCTCGAATTTCCGGTGGCCTTCCTGAAAGCCTATTTCGGTCGCCGGCACGCAGTGCGCGGCACCTATGGTTTCATCACCGCCATGAATTTCGCCTTCTATCGCTGGCTGCGCGTGGCCAAGGATTTCGAGCGCCGCAACCGGGAGTCGAAAAAGTGAGAAAAGTCGCGCTGGTCACCGGCGGTTCGAAGCGCATCGGCGCGGCGATTGCAGATCGTCTCGCGGGTGCGGGCTATGCCATCGTTGTTCATGGCCGCGAGACCGTCGCCACCGAGGCCAAGGCTGCAGAATTGCGCGCGAACGGCGCAGAGGCCGCGAGTCTCATCGGCGATCTCGCCGATCTCGCGGGTCTCGGCACGCTGATGGAAGCCGCCACCCTGCCTTTCGGACCCGTGACGCTCCTCGTGAACAACGCGTCGCTCTTCGAGAAAGACAGCCTCGCGAACCTGACGCCCGAGAGTTTCACGAACAATCTCGCGGTCAACCTGCAGGCTCCCGTTCTGCTGGCACAAGCCTTCGCCCGAGCGTTGCCAGCGGGCGCGCCGGGTGCGATCGTGAACCTCATCGATCAGCGGGTTTTCCGGCCCAATCCGCAGTTTTTCTCCTACACACTCGCGAAATCGGCGTTGTTCACGGCCACACGCACGCTGGCGCAGGCGCTCGCCCCGCGCGGCATTCGCGTGAATGGCGTGGGGCCCGGACCGACGCTTCCGAACATCCATGACGGGATTGAAGGCTTCACGGCAGAGGCAGCGGGCACCTTGCTCGGCCGCGCCGTAAGCCCTGCGGAAATCGCCGACGCCGTGCTCTATCTGGCTGAGGCGCAAGCCGTGACGGGCCAGATGATCGCGGTCGATTCCGGCCAGCACCTGGGCTGGCAAACACCGGATGTGGTGGATTAGAGGCGGATCGCCGCGAGCAAACGCCCGTAATCCTTCTCGCCGCGATGCGTCATGCGGCGATAGGAATAGAAGCGATCCTCATCCGCATAGGTGCAGAGGCCGCAATCGTCGATTTCCGCCACGCCCGCTTTTGCCAGACGCCGCGCGATATAGCCCGGCAGGTTGAAATGCGGGTGCGTCTCGCGCGGTCCGGAACGAAAGAAATCCGCGTTGGCGGGATCATGCTTGAGGAAGGTCTCGCGGAATTCCGGGCCGACCTCATAATTCTGCTGGCTGAGCATAGGCCCGAGTGCGACCGCGATGCGCGAGCGATGCGCGCCCAAGCGCTCCATCGCATTGATCGTGCTTTCAAGCACCCCGCCGATCGCGCCCTTCCAGCCGGAATGGCAGGCGCCAACGATTTTCGCTTGCGGGTCCGCGAACAGGATCGGGCCGCAATCGGCCGAGCCCACGGCCATCGCGAGACCAGGCGTAGCGGTGACCATGCCATCGGCCTTGGGTCGGTCGCCGGACCACGGGCCAGTGACATGCAGCACATCCGGTGAATGCACCTGATAGAGCGAGAGAAAATGCGTGGGTTCCACCCCCAGCCACGCCGCCATGCGCCGGCGGTTTTCGGCCACGAGCGCGGGATCATCATTCGAGCCGATGCCGCCATTGAGCCCGGCATAGAGCCCCTGCGAGACGCCGCCATGGCGCGTGAAGAAGGCGTGGCGGATGCCTGCTTTTTCGAGAACGGGAGAAAGGATGGGCTGGGGCATGTCAGGGCGTTCACTCAGGAAAGGCGCGGGTCGGGCTGTTCGAAACCGGGAGGCGGGGTCATGCCCGGCGCGGTAATCGCCAAGGCCTTGAAGAGCTGGCCCATCGCGGCCTCATCCGTGCCGGCGAGGCGGGCCACGGCGCGGTCGATCTCGGCCGGGTTCTCGGCCTTGCGCTTGAGGATCTCGGCGCGGTGATGGATGCCGAGTCGATCCAGCAGGGTCGCCTGTGTCAGCAGCGGATGCGCCACCGCACCCCCGCGCTGCGCGGCAATCGCGAGCATCGCGAAATCGACATGCGCGGTGATATCCACCTCGCCGGGATCGGTGAGAACCGGCACAAAGCGATGCGCCTTCACGGCCTGAAGGGTATCGCCGAAACCGCTTTTCGCGTGGCCATAATCAATGGCGATCATCGCGCCACCCTGCTGCACCAGGCGCTCGCCGAGGCGGCGCATGATGTCGAGCGAGAGCGGCGAGGTCTCGAAAATCGCGCCCTCCGCCGCGCCAAAAGGAATGTTGCCCGCGGGCTCCTGCGCGAGGCCAATGGAGAGACCTCCGGCGGGATCGAGCCCAACGAGGCGCTCGTGCCAATGGTTGCCCGCGCGCTGGAACTGCCGCACCGGCAAGGCATCGAAGAACTCGTTCGCGACGATCAGCAGCGGACGGTCCTCCGGCAGGCTGTCAATTGTCGCGTGCCATTGGGCATCACGCCCATCCGCCGCGAGGCGCGCGGCCTGCGCGCGCATCAGCACCGGGCTCGTCTCCACGAAATGCGGCTCGAGCGTTTCCGCAAAGGCGGGAATGGCCTTGGCCGCACGCAGGGCATCGCTCATTAGCGTGCCGCGACCGGGACCGAGTTCGGCCACTACCACGCCCTCGGGTGCGCCCATGTTCTGCCAGGTAATGGCCAGCGCGAGCCCCAGCAACTCGCCGAAGATCTGGCTGATCTCCGGTGCAGTGATGAAATCGCCGCCGGCACCGAAAGGATCGCGCGTCATGTAATAGCCGTGGCGCGGATGCCCCAGCGCAAGCGCCATGAACCGATCCAGCGAAAGCGGGCCTTCGCTGGCGATCAAGGCCGCCATTTCCTGCGCGAGAGGCGTGTTGAGGCTCGTCATGCCGTCACCGCCTGCTTGCCAGCGCGCGTGTACAGCCAGAAGCCGACCAGAGCCATCGGCACGGAAAGCAGCATGCCCATCGTCACCCACCCGCCCGCGAGGAAGCCGAGATGCCGGTCCGGCTCGCGAAAGAACTCGCAGAAAATGCGCGTCGCAGCATAACCGATGCCAAACAGCCCGGCGATGCGGCCGGGATGCGCGAAGCCATTCTTCCGCACCACGATGGCCAGAATGATCAGCAGCAGCAGGCCTTCCGTCGCGGCCTCATAAAGCTGGCTGGGATGCCGCGGCTGAGGGCCGGCGACGGGGAAGATGAAGGCCCAGGGCACATCACTCACACGGCCCCACAATTCGCCATTCACGAAATTCGCGATGCGCCCTAGCATCAGGCCGAGAGGTGCCACGGCAGCGGCGATATCCAGCATGGAAAACGGGTTCAGCCCGTTGCGCCTCGCCCAGAGGAAAACCGCCACGCCCGCGCCGAACAGGCCGCCATGGAAGGCCATGCCGCCCTTCCAGACCTGGAAAATCTCCAGCGGGTTCGCCGCGAAATAAGCCGGGTGATAAAACAGCACGAAACCCAGTCGCCCACCGATCACGACGCCGAACGCGGCATAAACCAGCAGATCATCCAGCTGCTCCGGCGTCGGCGCTTTCACATGCGCAGGCCAGAGCCGCGCATCCATCGCGAGCCGCCGCGCGTAATACCAGCCACCCAGCAAACCCAGGATGTAAGCCAGCGCATACCACCGCACGACCAGCGGGCCGATGGAGAATGCGACAGGATCGAACTGGGGAAAGAGCATCCGGGCGGCTTCCGGTTGGGGCAGCAGGGTTCGCAACATACGAACAGGCGAATTCTGTCTAACCAAAGGCGAGAGCCCGTGCTAGGTGAGCCGCATCATTCTTTTCGCCCCGATTTTTGGGAGACTCCCATGCGTGAACCCCCGACCCGCCTGCTCGATGAACTCTCCCGCGTGATGACCAGCGCCATCGGCGTGGCGCAGGGCGTGAGCCGCGAGGCCGACAGCTTCGTGAAGAGCCAGATCGAGCGCATCCTGCGTGACAGCGATTTCGTGACCCGCGAGGAATTCGAGGCCGTGCGCGAAATGGCGATCATGGCCCGCGACGAGAATGAAAGGCTCATGGCGCGGCTCGAAACGCTGGAAGCGAAACTCGCCGCCAAGGGGTGAGTCATTTCGCCGCCTGTGGAAATCGGCCCAGGGCTGTGGATCACCCCCTCTGGTCGGTTGTGGCGGAAGAGCGAATCCGAGAGCGTCACGCTCGACAGTCATCGTGGTGAAGCGGGCGCGGAAAGCAGCCTCGGACACGCCTGACACGGACCGGACTCCTGCCCAAAAATTCAGGAGGACATGGCGAATCTAGCCATGCTAGTTTCGTGTCAGGGTGATTCGTGGCCTGATTTCAGAGGGTTCGCAGGGTCTCGGTACGCGTCGGCGTGCAGCCGTTTCGTGCACGCCAGTGAGGCGTAAAGGTTTTTTCCGGTGGAAGCGTGAAAGCACACGCCGTCGCGGGTCATCGCGACGGAACGGCTTTGTGCCTCCTTCGACCTCGACGAAAAAGGGCATTTCGGGATGAACATCCTCGATCATCATGGCGGACGACCGGAACACCCGGTTGATCTCATCGAGCAGATTGCCTCCCGGCATTCCTGGGCCTTCGAGCGTGATGAGCAGGACGAGATTTCCATCGTCATCGCCGGGAGCTGGTGCGACTACCATGTGAGCTTCACATGGCTCGACGACATGGAAGCCCTGCACCTCGCATGCTCTTTCGACCTGAAGGTCCCGGAGCGCCGCCGCTCTGAGATCATCGAGCTGATCGGCCGCATGAATGCGCAGCTCTGGGTGGGGCATTTCGATCTCTGGTCGAGCGAGAATTCCATCATGTTCCGCCATGCGCTCGTGCTTGCGGGCGGCACGCCGCCGAGCCCGGACCAGTGCGAGGCACTGATCAAGGTCGCGGTCGAGGCCTGCGAGAAATATTATCAGGCCTTCCAGTTCGTGGTCTGGGCCGGCAAGAACGCCGCAGAGGCGCTGGAAACCATCCTGTTCGAGACCGCAGGGGAAGCCTGAGCGGTTGAAGCCACAAGGCGGGCATGACAGAAGGCGGGGAACACCCGCCTTTTTCATGTCTGGAGCCTGCCATGTCCGTTCCCCATCTTCTGATCTATGGTTGTGGCAAGATGGGCGGGGCCATGCTGAAGGGCGCGCTGGCGGGCGGCTGGCCTGCCGCGAGCATCACTGTGGTAGAGCCCTTCCCCTCGCCGGATCTGCTGAGCTTGCAGGCGAAGGCTGGCTTCATACTGAACCCGGCAGAGCCACGCCTCGCGGGCATGATGCTCATCTCCATCAAGCCGCAGATGCTCGATACGGCGGCCGAGGGCCTTTCACGCTGCCTCGATGGCGGAAGCGTTGTCGTCTCGATCATGGCCGGCAAGAGCATCGCGGATATGCAGAAGCGCCTGCCGCAGGTCACCCGCTTCGTGCGCGCCATGCCGAACACGCCGGCCGCCATCGGTCGCGGCATCACCGGCGCCTACGCGACGGATGCACTCTCGGAGGCCGATCGCGCCGCCGTCACGCGCCTGCTCCAGACCACGGGCCGCCTCGAATGGGTGGAGAGCGAGGGGCTGATCGACGCGGTAACCGCCGTTTCCGGCTCCGGTCCGGCCTATGTGTTCCACATGGTCGAGGCCTTGGCGAAGGCGGGTGAGCAGCTTGGGCTGGAACCCGCCATCGCGGCGCGGCTCGCGCGCGCCACAATCGAGGGGGCAGGCGAATTGCTGTTCCAGGAGGCGGAAACCAGCCCTGCCCAGCTTCGGCAGAATGTCACCTCACCCGGCGGCACAACCGCTGCGGCGCTGGAAATCCTGATGGGCGAAGGCGGCCTTACGCCGCTGATGACGCAGGCCGTTGCCGCGGCGGAAGCGCGCGCAAAGGCGCTCGCGGGCTAGTCGGCCCTTGTAGTCGGGCCGGGAACGACTACCTTCAGACGGACGTTCCTCAACCCTTCAAGGGAGGCGACCATGGCCCGCAAACCGACCGAGAAATCCGCCGAGGCTCCGAAGGGCGATCCGCGCGCCCGCGTTGTCGATGCGCTGATGGCGCTCGCCGCACGCCAGCCCTGGGACATGATCACCCTCTCGGCCATTGCCGAGGAGGCCGGGATTTCGCTGGCTGATCTGCGCGATCTCTTCCCCTCCAAGGGCGCGATTCTCGGCAGCTTCGTGCGCCGCATCGACCGCATCGTGCTCGAAGGCACCGGCGAGGACATGCACGACCAGCCGGCGCGCGACCGCGTGCTCGATTTGATGATGCGCCGCTTCGATGCGCTGCTGCCCTATCGCGAGGCGTTGCGCTCCATCTCGCGCGGCTTCGAGCGTGACCCGCTGGGCATGCTCGCGCTGAACCAACAGGGCCTGAATTCCTGGCGCTACATGCTGGAAGCCGCCGGCATCGAGGTCGATGGCGCAATGGGTGCCGTGAAGATCCAGGGCGCAATTCTCGTGTTTGCCCGCGCTTTCCGCATCTTCCTCGAGGAGGATGATCCAGCCCTGACACGCACCATGGCGGCACTCGATCGCGAGTTGAAGCGCGGCGAATGGGTGCTCGCCCGCGCCGAGGGGTTTGATCGGCTAGCAGCGCCCTTCCGGGGCTTCTTCCGCGCGGCTTGTGATGCCCGCAAGCGCCGCAGCCATCGTGATGAAGCTAAGCCTGACGCCGCCTGAGGGACCATGACCACCGAGACCACCGGCATCGCGCCGCAGTTCACGTTCGACGACTTCATGAAGGTCGATATCCGCGTCGGGCGGATTATCGCGGTGGATGCCTTCCCCGAGGCGCGCAAACCGGCTTTCAAGCTCACGATCGATTTCGGGCCTCTGGGCACGCGGCGCTCCTCGGCACAGATCACGAAGCACTATACGCCCGAAACGCTGATGGGCCGGCATGTCGCGGCGGTGGTGAATTTCCCGCCGCGCCAGATCGGGAAGTTCATGTCCGAGGTGCTGACCCTCGGCTTCCCCGATGAGAATGGCGAAGTGGTGCTGGTAACGCCCGAGCGCGATGTGCCTTTGGGCGGGCGGTTGTTTTAAGCGGGCACCCGCACCCGCGCCCGCAACCCGCCGAGCGGGCTTTCCTCCAGCATTACATCCCCGCCATGGCCGCGCGCAATATCGCGCGCAATAGCGAGCCCGAGACCTGTGCCGCCGTGATCCTGATTGCGGGAGGCGTCGAGCCGCAGGAACGGCTTGAACGCATCCTCCCGGCTCTCCGGCGGAATGCCGGGACCATCGTCATCCACGGTAATCGTGAGGTATTTCTCGTCATGCACCGCGCGGATCTCGATGCGGTCGCCATAGCGCGCGGCATTCGAGACGAGATTGCCGAGGAGCCGCCGGAAGGCCTGCGGACGCACGCTCACTACGGGGTCCCCTTCGATGGCGAGCGTGGTGAAATGCCCGGCGCGCTCGGCATCGGATTTGAAGGTCTCGATCAACGTGCGGATATCCGTGGGCGACGCGCTCTCGGCCGCCTCACCGCGCGCGAAAGCGAGATAGGCCTCGAGCATGCGGCTCATTTCATCCACGTCGCGCTTCATGTCCTCCACCTCGCTGCCTTCGGGCAGGAAGGCGAGCGAGAGGCGAAAGCGCGTGAGGATGGTGCGCAGGTCATGACTCACGCCGTTGAGCATGGTCGTGCGCTGCTCGATGGCGCGTTCGATGCGGTTCTTCATCTCCAGGAAGGCAAGGCCCGCCTGCCGCACCTCCTTCGCACCACGCGGGCGGAACAGCACGTCGCGCCCCTTGCCGAAATCCTCGGCGGCTTCCGCGAGCCTGAGAATAGGCCGGATCTGGTTGCGCAGGAGAATCACCGAGACGCCAATCAGCACCAGCGACGAGCCCGCCATCCAGGCGAGGAAGATGTGCGAATTCGAGGCATAGGCCTGGCTGCGCCGCGCGATGATTCGCATCACGCTCTGGTCGAGCTGGATGCGGATCTCCACGAGGTTCGAGCGCCCCACCGTATCAATCCAGAACGGGCGCTGGATGCGCGCCGCGAGTTCGCCTGTGAGCGATTGATCGAGAATGTCGAAAAACGGCTTCTGCAAGGGCAAAGGCAGGGGCTCGGCAGGGAGAAAATCAACATCAAGGCCAAAGCGCTGCTCTGCGATTCCGGTAATGAGACGCGCCTGCTTCTCGCTGGGAAACTGGGCGTACACATCGATCAGCGCGGCGATATCCTGGCTCAGCGCTTGTGAGAGACGCGCCGTCACCGCCTGCCAATGGCGCTCCATGAAGACATAGGCCACCACGGTCTGGAGCAGCACCATCGGCATGATGATGATGAGCAGCGCGCGGGTATAGAGCCCTTTCGGCAGAACGCGGTTGAGCCAGCGGCCAATGCGCGCTTCCAGCCGCGCGACAGGCCGCACGAGGCTCTGCACAGGCGCGGTGCTCCAGACCCAGGCGAGAAGCCAGCCCAGCCATCCCAGCGGGATAGCCACGATGCGCCACAGGAACCGTACGACCGGAGGGAGCTTCGCCAGAAACCAGACGATGCTGGCCCAGACAATACGCAGGCCACGAACAAGGCGGCTCATCGGTCGATCACCAGCCGGTAGCCGAGGCCGCGCACAGTTTGCAGATGCACGGGATTACCGGGATCATCCTCGATCTTCCGGCGCAGGCGATTGATCTGCACATCGATGGTGCGCTCATTCGCTGCATTCGCGGTTTCCGCCAAGGCCTCGCGCGGCAGGGTCTCGCCATTGGTGGCGGAGAGAAGCCGCAGGATTTCCCGCTCGCGCTCGGAGAGGCGGATGACCTCCTCGCCGCGCCGCAACTCACCGCGCGCGAGGTGATAGCTGAAGGGCCCGAAGCGCACGTTTTCCGGCTCATCGGCGTTCTTCACCGGCGGTGGCAAAGCCACGCGCCGGAGAATGGAGCTGATGCGCAGCAGCAATTCGCGCGGATCGAAAGGCTTGGTGAGGTAATCGTCCACACCCGATTGCAGGCCCGCGAGCCGATCCTCGATCTCCGCACGCGCCGTGAGCATGAGGATGGGGATGGCTGAACTCTTGCGGAGGTCGCGGGCGAGATCGAGCCCGCTCTCGCCGGGCATCATCACATCGAGCACGAGGAGATCGAAAACGAGGCCCGCGAAACGGGCGCGCGCCTCGCTGGCGTTATCCGCCGTGGAGACGCGATAGCCATGGTCGGCCAGAAAGCGCGACAGCAGCGTGCGGATGCGATCATCGTCATCCACGACGAGGATATGGGGAGATTCGTCAGTAACCGGGAACTTGCGCATAAGTGGGATTATGCGCCGGATCAGGGGCGCAAATAAAGCCGGGCTTCAGGCGCTTTCCGGCACAGGCGATGCCGGGCGCTGCGGATCGATTAATTCGGCAAGAAACCGCGCGATCACGGGGCGCGCAGCAGGGTCTGCCTTGGCGATAGCCCGCGCGATGCGCCGGCCCTGCATGCCCACCAGCGCCTCAGCGAGGTCCCGGCCCCGTTCCGTGAGATAGAGCCGGCGCTGGCGACGATCCTCCGTGCCTGCGCGCTGCTCGATGAACTCGCCGCTCACGAGGTCCTTCAGCACGCGTGCGAGGCTCTGCTTGGTGATCTCGAGGATTTCCAGCAGCTCGGCGACGGTCAGCCCCTCGTTGCGGTTGACGAAGTGCAGCACGCGGTGATGCGCGCGGCCGAATCCATGCTTCTCCAGCAGGCGATCCGGCTCGCCGACGAAGTCGCGATAGGCGAAGAAGAGAAGCTCGATCAGCTCGAAATCCGGGCCCTCGACAGGCGGCATGGGCTCGGCGGGAGCCAGTTTTCGCTGGAAGGATTGGGCCATGATGTCCGCGCGACGGGCCAGACCGGTGGATAACGTTCTGGCCGCGAGAAATTATGTCAATGTTGTTGACATATTTCAGACGGATTGTTACCCGTCAAGCCGTCTTCCGCGCAACGAAAGTTCGTGATCCGGCTTTTCTGTGGTCAAGGAGGACGCTCGAACCCTTGGCTCTGGTATACCAACGCATTTGGCGCAACAATATTTCAAGCTTCGGAGCAGGGCAGTTCCTGGCAACCGAAGGCGACCAAAAGCAATGAGGAAACACTGATCATGTCCGCTCCTGCCATCATCCCGTTCGACAAACGCGAAGGCTTCATCTGGATGAACGGGGAAATTCTCCCGTGGCAGGATGCGAAGGTCCATGTTCTCACGCACGGCCTGCATTACGGTTCGTCGGTTTTCGAGGGGGAGCGCGCCTACAAGGGCAAGATCTTCAAGAGCCGCGAGCATTCCGAGCGCCTGATCGCCTCGGCGAAGATCATGGATATGGAGATCCCCTACTCCGTGGAGGAGTTGGAGGAGGCCAAGCGCAAGGTCGTGGAACTCAACGGCGGCGGCGATCAGTATATCCGCCCCGTGGCCTTCCGGGGTTCGGAAATGATGGCCGTCTCGGCCCAGCACAACCGCATTCATGTGGCGGTTGCGACGTGGAACTGGCCGTCGATGTTCGATCCCGCGACCAAGATGAAGGGCATCAAGCTCGATATCGCGGAATATCGCCGCCCTGATCCGGTTTGCGCACCGGTTCATGCCAAGGCCGCCGGCCTCTACATGATCTGCACGCTCTCCAAGCACCGGGCCGAGAAGCGCGGTTATGCCGATGCGATGATGCTCGACTGGCAGGGCCGCGTGGCGGAATGCACCGGCGCCAACATCTTCTTCACCAAGGATGGCGCAATCCATACCCCGATGGCCGACTGCTTCCTTGATGGCATCACCCGCCGCACCGTGATTGATCTCGCGAAGCGCCGTGGCTTCGAGGTGATCGAGCGCCGCATCCTGCCGGAGGAACTGCCGAGCTTCGTCGAGTGCTTCATCACCGGCTCGGCTGCGGAAGTGACTCCAGTGGCCGAAATCGGCCCGTATCGCTTCACGCCGGGCAATATCAGCCGCGTACTGATGGAAGATTATGTGACGGAAGTCGGCGCGAACTGACGCGCCTCAGACGGTGGCGCGCTTCGGCGCGCCATTCGCACCTTCGACATCCGAGAAGATCGCATGCGTCTTCCGGGCCAAGCTCGGTGAGCGGATCTCGAAGGCCGAGTGCAGCACGGCATCCACATCCGACGGATCGAACGGCTTCGTGAGGAAAGCGAAGGCGCCCGCATATTGCGAGGAGCGGATCAACGCCATCTGCTGCTCGGTCGAGACCATTACGATCTGCGTGCGCGGATTGGCGCGCAGCAGGTGGCCCGCCGTTTCCGGCCCACTCATGCCCGGCATATTCGCATCGAGGAAAATCGCATCGAAATCCGTGAGGCCAGCGAGCTTCAGCGCTTCCTCGCCGCTCTCCGCATCCTGAATATCCAGCCGGAACTGCGAACGCTCGAGAATGCGCCGCATCAGCTTGCGCGCCGTGGAACTGTCATCCACCAGCAGCGCACGGGTCACGCGGGAAAGCCGGTCATAAGCCGAGACCGCATTCAGCACATCCGAGGTGCGGAAGGGCTTGTGCAGGAATTCATAGACGCGCAGCTTGCGACCGACCTCGCGCACTTCTTCGGCGTCGAGCGACGACATTAACACCATGAAGGGCGGGCGTTCCTGCGTTGCGAAGGCATGGGCCAGAGCCTCAAGCCCAGAGATGCCCGGCAGGTGAATGTCACAGAAGATCATATCGACCGGCGATTGGCGCATGATCGCGAGCGCCTCATCGCCCGCTGCCGCCTCGATGACCGTGAGCTGACGCTCCAGCTTGTCGAGGGCCGCGCGGATCGCGCCGCGGATCACCACCGCATCATCGACGACCAGCACGCGCAAGGGCTTCGCGCCGGGCTTCGAGAGGGCGGAGAAATCATTGCTGCGCATAAAATCGGCCTCGGCCTGCAATACGGTCGTCGGAACCTTGGCACGCTACAACCATAAGTTCGAATATTGCGTTAATTCCTGCACGCGCGCGCCGGACGAACTGGCAGGAATGCAATATCACCAGCGCTCGGCAGCGCGATCATCCTCGGTTTTGGCAGCCACCCAGCCACCCTCGGCACCCGAGGCAAAATGCTCCTTCTTCCAGAACGGAGCACGAGTTTTGAGATAATCCATCAGGAAATCAGCGGATTCAAAGGCTGCCCGGCGATGCGCCGAGGCCGTGACAACCAGCACGATGGGCTCGCCCGGCGCGATTTTTCCGTAGCGGTGGATGACGGTGACAGCTTGTAACGGCCAGCGTGCAATGGCCTCAGTGGATACACGCACAAGTTCATCCTCGGCCATACCGGGATAGTGCTCCAGCTCCAGCGCGGCGAGGCTTCCGCCCTCGCTACGGCAGAGGCCGGTGAAGGTAACGACCGCACCAATATCCGCGCGTCCCGCAGTGATGAGGCGGGATTCCTCCGCCGCATCGAAAGGCTCGGCCTGCACGCGAACAACCGGCGCGACCATCGCTCAGCCTCCGGTCATGGGCGGGAAGAAGGCGAGTTCGCGCGCTTCACCCAGCGGAGCGTCATGCGGCACATGCTTGCGATCCACCGCGATGCGGATGATCGAGGGGTTCTCGAACGCATAGGCATATTCCTCGCCGAGGCTCGCGAGATGCGCCATCGCCGCGCCGGCCGTCTCGGTCCCCGGCGGAAACGTGATGGTCTCCTCGGCTTTGCCGATGCGTTCGCGCAGCCAGGCGAAATAGAGAATTTTCATGGTGTCCATCCCGGAATTCATGCGGACCAATTAGGCCGCGCTGTCTTCCTCGACCAGATGGCGGATCGAGGCCTTCATGTAATCATAGCCGGTGATCAGCGTAAGCACAGCCGCCACCCAGAGCAGAGCCAGTCCGATCAGGCGTGTCCAGTCCGGCGGCAGGACGGCATCGCCCGCCGGCCCCGCGATGAGAAAGCCGAGACAGACGAGCTGCATGGCAGTCTTCCATTTCGCGAGCCGCGACACCGGCACCGAGACCTTCAGTTCAGCGAGATACTCCCGCAGGCCGGAAACAAGGATCTCGCGGGAGAGGATCACGATCGCAGCCCAGAGCGACCACGAGCGGATCGTGCCATCGGCCACAAGCATCAGCAGGCAGGCCGCCACGAGCAGCTTGTCGGCAATGGGATCGAGCATACGGCCCAGCGAGGATTGCTCCTGATAGAGCCGCGCGAGATAGCCATCGAGATAATCGGTGATGCCCGCGAGCGCATAAATCGCCAGCGCCCACCAGCGCATGCTGGGATCACCCGGCCAGAACAACAGCGCGACCACCACGGGAATGGCCACGATCCGCCCATAGGTGAGCAGATTGGGCAGCGAGAGCGGGCGAAGCTTCCGGGGCATCTCTCTTAGCACCATGCCGGGGCGGAGCGGGTCAAGCCTTGGAAGGTTGAAATCTGTGAAGCCTCCACTGCCTTATCGCCCGCCTTCATGAAAGTGATCATAGACCAGCTTAGCTGTAGCCTCGTTGATGCCCGGCACGCGGGCGAGATCGTCATAGGAGGCGCGGCTCACCGCCTTCGCCGTGCCGAAATGCAAGAGCAGCGCCCGCTTGCGGCGCGGACCGATTCCGCTGATCTCATCAAGCGGATTGGCCGTCAGCGCCTTCTTGCGCTTGGCGCGATGCGTGCCGATGGCGAAACGATGCGCCTCATCCCGCAGGCGCTGGATGAAATAGAGTGTGGGGTCACGCGGCGGCAGGCGGAAGGGCTCGCGGCCGGGGATGACGAATTGCTCGCGGCCCGCATCGCGATCCGGCCCCTTGGCGACACCCACCAGCGGCACATCGGTGATGCCCAATTCCGCGAGCACGCCGCGCACGGCCTCCAGCTGCCCCTTGCCGCCGTCGATCAGCACGAGATCCGGCCAGGCCGGCAGGGCCTCGGGATCATCCGGCTTCTGGTCGCGGGGGGCTTCCTTGAGGAGCCGCGCGAAACGTCGCTGCATCACCTCGCGCATCATGCCGAAATCGTCGCCGGGGGTGATGTCGGTCGATTGGATGTTGTAGGTCCGGTAATGCGTCTTCGAGAAGCCGCGCGGGCCGGAAACAATCATCGCGCCCACGGCATTGGTGCCGGAGATGTGGGAGTTGTCGAACACATCAATCCGGCGCGGCAGAGCCGGCAGGCCGAACGCCGCCTGAAGGCTCGCGAGCAGCTTTTCCTGGCTCGCGGTCTCGCTGAGGCGACGCCCCAAAGCCTCCTTCGCGTTCGTCAGCGCATGCTCCACGAGATCGCGCTTCTCGCCGCGCCGGGGCGTGGCGATCTCGACCTTGTAGCCGGCGCGCGTCGAGAGCGCCTCCGCGAGTAGCGCGCGATCCTCCACCTCCTCCGAGAGGAGCACGAAGCGCGGTGCGGGCCGCTCATCGTAGAACTGCGCAAGAAAGGCGCCGAGCACCTCCGCCGGCTCCATGGCGCGATCCGCGCGCGGGAAGAAGGCCCGGTTGCCCCAGTTCTGGAAGGTTCGGAAAAAGAACACCTCGATGCAGAATTGCCCCGCTTCGGCGTGGATCGCGAAGACATCCGCCTCGGCAACCTCACTCGTGTTCACGCCCTGCTGGGCGGAAACGGCGGAAATAGCTGCAAGGCGGTCGCGATAACGCGCGGCGGTCTCGAATTCCATGGCATCGGAGGCTTCCTGCATCTCTTTCGCCAGGTGCTGGCGGATGGCCTGGCTCTTGCCGTCGAGGAAGTCGCTAGCCTCGCGCACGAGCGCCGCGTAGCCTTCGCGGGAAATCTCGCCGGTGCAAGGCGCGGCGCAGCGCTTGATCTGGAACAGCAGGCAGGGTCGCGAGCGGTTCTCGTAGACTGAGTCGGCACAAGAGCGCAGCAGGAAGGCGCGCTGCAGCG
>JALOTF010000039.1 GCA_025458025.1 Beijerinckiaceae bacterium
GGGCAGGCGAATTCGCCGGAGCAGCGCCGCACCGCGCCCTCCACGCCCGCGCTGGTCTCCTCGCGGATCACCGGCGTCTTCAGCGCGCAGGGGCAATGCGTGGGGAATTCGAACGCTTGCGATTCCGCCGGGCGGCGATCCCTCACCACCTCCACCACCTGCGGGATGACATCACCCGCGCGCTGGATGACCACGAAATCGCCGATCCGCGCATCGAGCCGCGCGATTTCATCGGCATTGTGGAGGGTGGCATTGGAGACGACCACCCCGCCCACCGTGATGGGCTCGAGCTTCGCGACGGGGGTCAGCGCGCCGGTGCGCCCCACCTGGATTTCGATGGCGTTGAGGCGCGTGACAGCCTTCTCGGCCGGGAATTTATGCGCAATCGCCCAGCGCGGCGCGCGCGCCACGAAACCGAGGCGGGCCTGGAGCGCGAGGTCATCCACCTTGTAGACCACACCGTCGAGATCATAGCCCATGGTCGGCCGTTCGCGCTCGATCAGCCGGTAATGCGCGATGAGGTCATCCGCGCTTTCGCACCGCGCCATGAGCGGATTGGTTGGAAAACCCCAGCGTTTGAACGTTTCCACCATGCCGAATTGTGTCATCGCAGGCATGGCGCTCATTTCGCCCCAGCCATAGGCAAAGAAGCGCAAGGGACGGCTCGCGGTGATGCTCGCATCGAGTTGGCGCAGCGAACCCGCCGCGGCATTGCGCGGATTGGCGAAGATCTTGCCGCCGGTTTCCGCCTGCTTCGCATTGAGCGCCGCAAAATCCGCATGGCCGAGATAGACCTCACCACGGATTTCCATCACATCCGGCGCATCATCCGGCAGGCACGCGAGAATACCGATGGTCGCGGCGGGCGCGGCCATCAGCGCACGAATGTTGGGCGTCACATCCTCGCCCTCGGTGCCATCGCCGCGCGTGGCCGCGGTGACAAGCTGGCGGTTTTCATAGCGCAGCGAGAGCGAGAGCCCGTCGATCTTCGGCTCGGCGGCGATCGCCAGAGGTTTATCCGCCGGCCAATCGATAAAGCGCTTCACGCGATCCACGAAATCGCGCGCCTCGGTCTCGTTCATGGCATTGCCGAGCGAGAGCATGGGCACGCGATGCCGCACCTTGGCGAACTTGCCGGAGGGGGCTGCGCCCACGCTTGCGCTCACCGCCGCCTTCAGGTGCGGAAATGACGTCTCCAACGCCTCCAGGCGGCGGCGCAGAGTATCGTATTCGGCATCCGAGATGGTCGGCGCGTCTTCCTGATGGTAGCGGCGATCATGCTCGGCGATCTCGCTTGCGAGCGCGGCATGTTCGATGCCAGCTTCAAGCGGCGTGAGGGTCGCGGGGTCGCGGCCAGTCGGCATGGATCACGTCTCCAGAAGGCGGGCGGCAGCGGCGCGGGCCTCATCCGTGATGGCCGCGCCCGAGAGCATGCGCGCGATTTCCTCGCGCCGCGCGCCATCATCCAGCGAACGCACGCGCGTCGCCACCCGATCCCCCTCACCACTTGCAGCTTTCGAAATCTCGAAATGCGTGGAGGCGCGCGCCGCGACCTGCGGCGCATGCGTGACTGCGAGAACCTGCACCCGCGCCGCAAGCCGCGCGAGCCTTGCGCCAATGGCGTCGGCCACGGCACCGCCCACACCGGTATCGATCTCGTCAAACACAAGCGTCGGCGCGGAGCCGCGATCCGCCAGCGTCACCTTCAGCGCGAGCATGAAGCGCGCGAGTTCACCACCCGAGGCGACCTTCATCATCGGCCCGGGACGCGAGCCGGGATTGGTGGCCACATGGAATTCCACGCGATCAATACCCGAAGCCTCCAAGCGCGCGGGATCGGTTTCAACGCGCGTTTCAAAGCGCGCACGTTCAAGCTTCAGCGGCGGCAATTCAGCGGCAATCGCCTCATCAAGTGCACGCGCGGCATTCTGGCGCTTCTCGGAGACCATGCGCGCCTTGGAGGCCAGAACCGCCTCGCGCGCGGCGACTTCCTTCTGCAACCGCACGAGTTCCGCCTCGCCATGGTCGAGCGCTTCGAGATCGCCCGCGAGCTTCGCCGCCAAAGCCGGCAGGTCATCCACCGGCGTCTGGTATTTGCGGCCCGCCGCACGGAGAGCGAAAAGCCTCTCCTCGATGCGTTCGAGTTCCCGCGGATCGAATTCGGAGCGCCGCAATTCGGCATCAAGGCTCTGATGCGCGAGATCGAGCGATTGTAACGCAGCATCGAGGGCCGTCACGGCCTCGGCGAGATCGGGCCCGGCCTGCTCGCGGCGGCGCTCAAGACGGCGCAGCACCGAGAGCAAAGTGGGTCCCGGCGCATGATCGCCGGAGAGGATGTCTGCAGCCTCGCGCAAGTCACCAGTGATCTTCTCGGCCTGCATCATGCGCTGGCGTTCGGCGGCAAGGCGCTCCTCCTCGCCGGGTTCGGGCGCGAGCTTGTCGAGCTCGGCCGTGGCATGGCGGATGTAATCGGCCTCCCGGCGCGCAGCCTCGATGCGGGCCTCATGCTCGCGCAGAGCCCGCCCCGCCTCCCGCCATTGGGCATGAAGCTGGGCAAGCTCTGCGACATCCTCGGCGAGGCCCGCGAAATCATCCACGAGATCGCGATGCGTACCCGGATCGATCATGGCGCGATCGGCATGCTGGCCGTGGATTTCCACGAGGGTGGCGCCAATCGCCCGCAAGGCCTGCATCGAAACCGGCTGGTCATTCACATAGGCGCGGGAACGGCCGTCGGCCATCTGCACGCGTCGCAGGATGAGATCACCCTCGACCTCGGCACCGGCTTCTACAGCAGCGACAATCGCAGCGTGCCCCGGCAGGAGATCGAACACGGCCGTCACCTGCCCTTGCGCGGCACCGGCCCGCACCAGCGAGCCATCGCCACGGCCACCGAGCGCCAGGGCCAACGAATCAAGCAGGATGGATTTGCCCGCGCCAGTCTCGCCCGTGAGCACGGAGAGGCCCTGCTGGAAAGCAAGGTCCAGCTTTTCGATTAGAACGATATCGCGGATCGAGATCCGGGAGAGCATGGCTTGCTCTGCCGGGATATCAGAGGACGGCCGAGAGGCCCATCGAGCGCAGGGTCTTGCTGATCCAGGAGCCACGATTTTCGCGCGGCTCGAGCCCGCCCGATTTCAGCAGCGTGAAGGCATCCTTGTACCACTGGCTCTCGGGGAAGTTATGGCCCAGAACGGCGGCGGCGGTCTGCGCCTCGCTCACGATGCCCAGGGCCATGTAGGCTTCGGTGAGACGCGAGAGAGCTTCCTCGACATGGCGCGTATTCTGGTACTTCACCAGCACCTCGCGGAAGCGGTTCACCGCACCCGTGAAGTTGCGCTGGTTGAGGTAGTAGCGCCCGATTTCCATTTCCTTGCCCGCGAGCTGGTCGCGCGCCATGCGGATGCGATCACGCGCATCACCGGCATATTCGGAATTCGGCCATTTGCGGACGAGATCCTCGAAAGCCTGCAGCGACTTTTCGGCGCGTTCCTGGTCGCGCTGAATATCAAGGATCTGGTTGTGGTAGCTCATGCCCACGAGGTACTGCACGTAAGGCGTGTCGGGGCTGGCCGGATAGAGCTGCACGTAGCGGCGACCGATGCCGATCGCCTCGGGATAATCGCCGCCCTCATAAGAGGAGAAGGTCGCGAGCACCATCGCGCGGCGCGACCAGCTTGAATAGGGATATTGCTTGTCGAGCTCGGTGAACTTCTTTGAAGCGCCGCCGTAATCGCGCGCTTCGAGACGGGCAAGGCCGTCATTGAAGAGGACCTCGGCCTTTTCATCCTTGCCGATATCGCTCTTCGGGCCCTTGTCCTCGAAGGGGTTGAAGCTCGAAATGGTGTCAGACACGGTTTCGCAGGCCGCGACCGAAAAGGCCATCATGGCACCCGCCGCGAGCCGCAGGAAGAACCCGGCACGGCCCGGCTTGCGGTTCTTGTCGTATCCGTCCGTCATCACGACCACCCTGCTCCCAAGCACCGGGAGACTGTTCCCGACCTGCCGAGAATGGCAAGATCGGATTCACCATAACACTTTGCGTTCTTTTGGTGGAAACCGACCCTCAAGGCAAGAGCCCGCCGACACGCATCGCCGAATGTCGTTAACCGAAGCCGCGCGGCTTCTTTGTGGCAAGCGCGGCAGAAAAAAGGTGCTGGTCAGGAGAGGGTTCAGTTGACATCCGGCGCGTAGGCCGCAACCGGCTGAGCCGTCATCTCGCCGCGGGCGCGGGCGGGGCGGCGAACAGCCTCTGTCACGGCGAAATTCGCGCGATCGGCGAACAGCGCGTCGAGCATCATCACGTTGAGCTTATGGCCGGGGCAGAAGGCTTTGTAATGGCCCTGCAGGGCATAACCCGCGAGCGACAGATCGCCGATGGCGTCGAGCAGCTTGTGGCGAACAAATTCGTTATGGAAGCGAAGGCCTTCCGGATTGACCACGCGGTCTTCACCAACGGCCACGGTATTCTCGAGGGAGGCGCCACGGGCGAGGCCCGCTTTCCAGAGCGCTTCGACATCCTTCATGAAGCCGAAGGTGCGGGCAGCGGAGATTTCGCGACGGTATCGGTCGGAGGAGAAATCGAAGGAATAGGTCTGGCGACCAATGACCGGATTCTTGAAGGCGATCTCGATATCGAGGCGGAAGCCATCATAAGGAGAAAGCTCGGCATGAGCATTGCCCATTTCGATGCGGACCGGGCGGAGCACACGCACAACCTTGCGCGGCGCGGAGAGGCGCTTCAACCCCACCTGAAGGATCTGCTCGACAAAAATCCGCGATGAACCATCGAGGATCGGCATTTCCGGACCATCGACCTCGACCAGCACATTGTCGATCTCAAGGCCAGCGAGCGCCGACATGAGATGCTCGATGGTGGCGATGCTGGCGCCGGTCTCGTCGCCGATCACGGTGCAGAGCTGGGTATCCTGAACCGAGGTATGACGCGCTTCGATCAGACGCTCGCGGCCATTCGGCAGGTTGGTGCGCAGGAAGGTGATGCCGGAATTCGCTTCCGCCGGATGAAGAACCACACGAGCAGGCTGACCACGATGAACACCAATACCTTCGATGACAACCTGATCGGCCAGCGTGGTTTGTGTCACGGCGCAGTCTCCTTCTCCGAAGGTGAAGTTCGGCGTGCGGCTCTCGTCCATCGGAGCCTCAGGCCTTGACCGCTGGGGGTGGGTCCGGATCATTCCGACCCCGCCATCCGGTGATGCGGTGCTTCACCTCGTCTGGCCGCAACGCGAAGCAGCGACCATTCTGGAAGTGGTGGATAGCCTCTCGCGCTCCAATCGCAAAATCACTGTTTCTTACCAACTGTAACACAAATCGGCCATGATCCGTCACCGGATCACAGCCTGATTTCTGCTTTCTTTTCAGTGGCTTGATCGGCATGGCCGCAGAGCCGTCTTGCGGCCTCCCGCTAACGCGCGGAAGGCCGTGTGTCAGAGGGTGACAGCGGGTAGCACAACCCCGCTATCCACAAGTCATTTGGCCTGGCGACGCAGGAAAGCCGGGATCTCCAGCTGGTCGTCTTCAATGGAACGGGCCGGGGCCGGAGCACGGCCCTGCGCATCGAGCTGGCCTTGCGCCGGACGATAGGCCGGAGCAGCAGGAGCCGGCGTCGGGCGACGGCCATACATCGCGTGGGTCGCAGTGGGCTGGCCCGAATCCATGGCCGGCACTTCCGGCTGCTGGGGCGCCGGAGCGGGAGCAGCTTCGTCACGGCCACGGCCGAGGCCGACCGCCGCAAGGCGCTGCATGAGGCTCATGCGCTTGGCTTCCGGCGGCGGCGGAGCGGCCACCGCATCCGAACGGCTGGCCTGAAGGATGGCCTGACCCGGCAGCGGCAATTCTTCCATCGTCGGCATGCGCTGCGGACGGGCCACACGCTCCGGCATCGGCGGGATGAAGGCTTCCTGCATCACCGGCTCGGGGGCCGGAGCCACCGGCTCCTCCATCACGGGCTGCGCGAAGAAGGCCTGGCGCGGCGCGGCCGGGGCGACAACGACCTGCGGCTCGGGCTGCATCGCCACAGGAGCGGGCTGCTCCACCACCGGCTGGAAGGCCGGCATCGGCACAGGAGCAGCCATCACCGGGGCGGGCGCGGGCATTGGCTGAGGCGCAGGAGCCTCGGCGACGGGCGCGGCAGCCGGCGGGGTCTGGGCGGCGCGGGCCGCCATCTGGGCGCGCAGGCGATCCGCCATCATGGCGAGGCGCTGGTCGATGGTCATCTGCGGCTCGCCGGCGGCCTCAAGGCGCGCCTGATCGAGACCGGTCGCCACCACGGAGACGCGGATAATGCCTTCGAGGCTCTCATCCTGCGTGGCGCCGAAGATGACATTCGCATCCATATCCACTTCCTCGCGGATGCGGTTGGCGGCGGCATCCACCTCGAAGATCTTCATATCCGGACCACCGGTGATGGAGATCAGCAGGCCGCGCGCGCCCTTCATGGAGGTTTCGTCGAGCAGCGGATTGGCGATCGCGGCCTCGGCGGCCATGATGGCGCGGCTCTCGCCGGTCGCTTCGCCCGTGCCCATCATCGCCTTGCCCATGTCGCGCATCACGGCGCGGACATCGGCGAAATCGAGGTTGATGAGGCCAGGCTTCACAATCAGGTCGGTTATGGAAGCCACACCGGAGAGCAGCACCTGATCGGCCAGCGCGAAGGCTTCCGCGAAGGTCGTGCGATCCGAGGCGATGCGGAACAGGTTCTGGTTCGGAATGACGATGAGCGTATCCACCGCCTTCTGAAGCTCGGAGATCCCGGCTTCCGCCACGCGCATGCGGCGCTGTCCCTCGAAGTGGAACGGCTTCGTGACCACACCCACCGTGAGGATGCCCATCTCGCGCGCCACGCGGGCGATCACCGGGGCTGCACCCGTGCCGGTACCGCCGCCCATGCCGGCGGTGATGAACACCATATGCACATGCGCGAGGTGATCGCGGATCTCGTCCATCACCTCTTCCGCCGCCGAGCGACCGACTTCCGGCTGCGAACCCGCGCCGAGGCCTTCGGTCACCTGAATGCCCATCTGCACACGCTTTTCGGCGTGGCTAAGCAGCAGGGCCTGCGCATCCGTGTTGGCGACCACGAATTCGACCCCGGCCAGGCCGCAGCGGATCATGTTGTTGACCGCATTGCCGCCCGCACCGCCAACGCCGAACACCGTGATCCGCGGCTTCAGTTCCCGGATGTCCGGAGCCTTGATCGTGATTGTCATGGTCGTCTCGCTCCTTAAGCGTTCCGGGCACGGGGCCCAGGATTCGTTGAAATCAGAAACTGTCCCTGAGCCACTGGGAGACGCGGGCGATGTAGCCCCCCGTCCCCGTCATCCCGAGCGCGGATGAGCGCCCGGCCTCGAAGAATTCGCGTCCCGCCACCTGCGGGTAGACCAGCAGGCCCACCGCGCTGGAGAAAGCCGGGCTCTTGGCCGCTTCCGGCAGGCCCTGAATGCCCACGGGCCGCGCAACGCGCGTCTGCGTGCCAAACACACGCCGCGAAAGTTCGGTGAGCCCGCCAAGCTGCGAGGTGCCGCCGGTCAGCAGCACATGCTGGCCGGCCACGATCGGGAAGCCGGCTTTCGCCAGCCGCTCGCGCACGAAATCCACGATTTCCTCGGCGCGAGGGCGGACGATGCGCGTGAGCTGGCCCAGCGGCACGGAATGGCTCTGGTCGCGGTCATCATCCGAAACCTGCCGGATGGTGAGAATGTCGCGCAGATCAGCCTCGGTCTCGATGCAATGCGCGTGTCGGCATTTCAGCTTCTCGGCATCCTCAAGGCGCATCGAGAGACCGCGCGCGATATCGAGCGTGATGTAATTGCCGCCGACGGCAATCGCATCGACATGCACAAGATGGCCCTGATGGTAGACCGCAATCGTGGTGGTGCCGCCGCCGATATCAATCACCGTCGCGCCGAGCTGCGTCTCATCATCGCAGAGGGTGGCCAGCGAGGATGCATAGGGCGTGGCGACCAGCGCCTCCACCTGGATATGCCCACGCTCCACCGCGATCATCAGGTTATGCGCCGCGAGCGGATCGCAGGCCGCGATATGCAGGTCCACCTCAAGCTGGTCGCCGACCATGCCCTTCGGTTCCTGAATGCCCGGCGCGCCATCGAGCGTATAGCCCACGGGCAGCGCATGCAGGATGGCGCGGCCATTCTGCTGGGCATGGGACGAGGCGACCTCGATCACGCGCTGGATATCGGCATCCGAGACATCGCGGCGATTGATCGCCACGCGGCCCGCGAAATGCTGCGAACCGATGCGGCCGCCGCTCATGTTCACGATGGCGCTCTGCACCTGCACGCCGGCCATGCGCTCGGCGGCATCCACAGCGAGGCGGATCGACTTCTCGGCCTCGCCGAGATCGATCACCGTGCCACCTTTCAGCCCACGCGATTTCTGATGCCCGATGCCGAGCACGCGCATGCGATGCGTGCGGCCCGAAAGCACATCCGAGCCTTCCAGTGGATCGAGCCGCGCGATGAGGCAGACGACCTTCGAGGTGCCGACATCGAGGGCCGAAAGAATGGCGCTCTTGTTGGCGGGAACCGGCCGGATGCGGGGCGTGATGTTCGAGGGAAGCCGCATCAAACGCGTCCTCCCAGCTTCTTGATGCGCGCCTGGATGTTCTCCGCATGCTGGGCGGCAGCCTCTTCCGTGAGGCGCAGGGCAATGCGATCCGGCAGGCGCAGGTCGATCGCGAGCACGGCGCGCTCGCTCAGCTTGTGGTCCTTCTCCAGCGACCAGAAACGGCGAAGCGCCTCCTCGGCGCCCTCCTCCGGCAGCTTGAGATCCACGCCATTCATGAGCTTGAGATCCCACCGTCGCCCGGCCACGAGCGTGCCTGCCCGGACCCGCTGCCCTAGCTCGGGCACGGCCTCCAGCAGGGTCGCATATTCCTTCACGCGGAGATTGGCTTCCTTGCCCACGACATGCGGCAGGCGGAGGAAGCGCGCATCGTTGAAGGGCTCGATGGCCGTGCCATCCACCGCCACCACCTTCACCTCGCCATCGAGCTGCCAGATGGCATAGGGCACGCGCTCACGGATATCGATGCGCAGGCGATCCGGATAAAGCTTGGTGATCGTTGCTTCGGCGATCAGCGGCACGCGGGCAAGCCGCTCCTGCAATTCCTTCGGATCAAGGAAGGGGAGCGAGGCGCGCGGATCGAGCCCGGACAGGGCGATCACCTCATCGCGCGTGAGTTCGGTCGCGCCATCCACGGCGATCTGCTGGATGCCGAAACCAAAGGCGCTGGCCAGCGCATCGGGGATCGTGCCGTATTCGCGACGGAAGGCCGCATCATGCCCGCCGATGAAGAAGCCGGCGATGCCCGAACCCGCAAGGAAGAGCAGCGCGAAGCTGGTGCCGATGCCGCGACGGATCTGGAACTGCCCGTTGCGGGCCCGGCGCTGCGCAGCGCGCGAGGCGCGATAAAGGGCGATGGCTTCGGCGGGTTTGCCGAGCCAGGACTTCACCGACCGAGTGAGGCGTCCTGCACCATCCATGAGACCAACTCGCCGAACACGAGGCCGCGATGAGCGGCCAGTTCGGGCACCAACGAGGTCTCCGTCATGCCAGGTTGGGTATTCACCTCCAGGCAGACCAGCGTGTCGGTTGTCTCGTCGTAACGGAAATCCGCCCGGGAGACACCACGACAGCCGAGAGCCTCGTGTGCCCTCACCGCCATTTCTTGAACCTTCTGGTAAATATTCGGTTTAAGAGGTGCAGGCAGAACGTGAATTGAGCCGCCCTTCGAGTACTTTGCATCGTAATCGTAGAAGGCGCCGGAGGCGGGGCGGATTTCGATGATATCCAGCGCTTCGGCCCCGGTTTTGTAGCCCATCACCCCGCAAGTCAGCTCCAGACCGGGGATAAAGGGCTCGCAAAGCATCTCATCTGCAAGCGGCCAGTCCTCCCGTGCAAGCTCGACCGGGGGGCTGTTGGCCCCTTCGCGCACGATAAAAACTCCGAAGGATGACCCATCGGCCACAGGCTTGGCGACATAGGGCAAAGGTAAAGGATGTTCGCGGGCGACCTCGAATCGCGAACGCGTCACGCCATGCGCCACCGGCACGCCTGCGGCGGCCATCACGGTTTTCGCGCGATCCTTCCGCATCGCCAGGGCAGAGGCGAGCACGCCCGAATGCGTGTAGGGAATGCCGATAATTTCGAGCAGGCCCTGAATGGTGCCATCCTCGCCGAACGGGCCGTGCAGCGCGTTGAAGGCCACATCCGGCTTCAGCTTCGCCAGAACCTCGGCGATATCGCGCCCGACATCGATCTCGGTGACGCGATAGCCCTGCCCGCGCAGGGCGTTCGCACACCCCTTCCCGGAATTGAGGCTGACGGGGCGCTCGGCCGACCAGCCGCCCATCAGCACGGCGACATGAGTCTGGGCATTCGATCCGGACTTGGTCCCCCCCCCCGCTTTTTCATTGCCCGGCGCGACCGGTCAGCCGCCTTGGCGGCCCAAAACTCGGCGGACTATCGGCCCCGTATGGTTAACCATTCCTTGCCGACTAGGCAGAAATACCCACCCGCTTCACTTCCCATTCGAGGGTGATGCCGGTCTTGTCGCGCACCATTGCGATGATCGCCTCGCCAAGGCCTTCGATATCCGCCGCCGTCGCGCCATCATGGGCGATCAGGAAATTCGCGTGCTTCTTCGACATTTCCGCCTGCCCGATGCGTAAGCTCAGCCCGCCGGAATCACGGATGAGCCGCCAGGAGGAATGCCCCGGCGGGTTCTTGAAGGTGGAGCCCGCCGTGCGAACCTTTGTTTCCTGATCGCGCTCGCGATGCTCCTGCACCCGCGCATTGATGGCGCGGACCTCTTCCGGATCACGCGCGAAGCCCTGGAAAACCGCTTCTGTGAAGATCGTATCCGTGGGCACGCCACAACCGCGATAGACGAACTTCATATCCTCGGGCGTGAGGCGGATAATCTCGCCCGCGCGGGTGACGGCGGTCGCTTCCACGAAGCGCTCGCGCGTCTCGCCTTCGATCTCCGGGTTGGTGTTGGAGCGGGTGCCCGCATTCATGCGCAAGGCACCACCGATGGAACCGGGAATGCCGAACAGGAATTCGAGCCCGCCAATGCCCGCTTCCGCCGCCTCGATCGCCACCTTGCGATCCGCCGCGAACGCACCCGCACGAATGCGATGGCCTTCCTCGATCCGGATCTGCCCAAAGGCCTTGGGCGAAAAGCGGATTACCACCCCCGGAATGCCGCCGTCGCGGATGATCATGTTGGAGGCGAGCCCGATCACCGTCACGGGGATATCCGTGGGCAGGCGCTTCAGGAAATAGGCGAGATCATCCACATCCGCGGGCGTGAACAGCGCCTCGGCCGGGCCACCCACGCGCAGCCAGGTGAAGGCCGCCAGCGGTTCATTCGCGAGCAACCGCCCGCGCAAGCTCGGCATCAGCGCAGCGAGGCGGGCGGCAAGCGTCTCGCTCACGAAGGTTTCCCCGCGAGTTCACCCGGCAAGGCATAGGCCCAGTTGGTGATGGTGCCTGCACCGAGGCAGACGACATAATCGCCGGACTTGGCAATGCTGGCGACATGGCCCGCGAGCTTGTCAGCGCCCTCCAGCGCGATCACATGGCGATGCCCGCGCGCCTTGATGGCCGCGACGAGATCATCCCGCGAGGCGCCTTCAATGGGACTCTCGCCCGCCGAATAGACATCGGCCACGATCACGCTATCGGCATCGTTGAAGCAGGCCGCGAAATCCGAGAACAGCGATTGCAACCGCGTGTAGCGATGCGGCTGCACCACCGCCACCACCTTGCCCTTGGTGGAGGCGCGCGCAGCCCGCAGCACGGCGGCAATCTCCACCGGATGATGGCCGTAATCGTCGAAAATCTGAACGCCGTTCCATTCGCCGGTCTTGGTGAAACGGCGCTTCACGCCCGCGAACCCGGCGAGCGCGTTGCGGATCACATCCACCTTCACGCCCAACTCATGCGCCACGGCAATCGCGGCGGTCGCGTTCAGCGCGTTATGATGGCCCGGCATGGGCATCATCAGGTCGGGCACGAGCGTCACCTGTCCGGTCTTGCGATCGCGGATTTCTAGGCTGAAGCGGCTCTGGCCGCCGGTGAGGTCGATGTTCTTCACACAGAAATCGGCCTGCGGGTTCTCGCCATAGGTGATGACCCGGCGATCCTCGATTCCGCCCACGAGATCCTGCACGGTCGGATGGTCGAGGCACATAACGGCAAAACCGTAGAACGGCAGGTTATCCACCAGCTGGCGGAACGCCTTCTTGATGGCATCAAAGGTGCCGAAATGGTCAAGATGCTCGGGGTCGATATTGGTGATGATCGCCACATCCGCCGGCAGCTTCAGGAAGGTCCCGTCGCTCTCGTCGGCCTCCACCACCATCCAATCGCCATTGCCGAGGCGCGCATTGGTGCCATAGGCGTTGATGATGCCGCCATTGATGACCGTGGGATCGAACCCCGCCTTGTCGAGAAGGGTGGCCACGAGGCTGGTTGTCGTGGTCTTGCCATGCGTGCCGGCAATGGCCACGCAGGAGCGGAACCGCATGATCTCCGCGAGCATCTCCGCACGACGCACCACGGGAATGCGCTGCTCACGCGCGGCGGCAAGTTCGGGGTTGTCGCGCCGGATCGCGGTGGAAACCACCACCACCGCTGCCTTGCCGAGGTTTTCCGCCTTGTGGCCCACGAAGCAGGTGATGCCCTGCTCGCGCAGGCGCTTCACATTGGCGTTGTCCGCCGCATCCGAACCCTGCACGGTGTAGCCGAATTTCGCGAGTACCTCGGCAATACCGGACATGCCGATGCCGCCAATCCCGATGAAATGGATCGGGCCGGTTTCGCGCGGGATTTTCGTAGCTCTGGTGGCTGGCATTTCTGGCAACAGTCTTTTCGTGGGAACGGGAACGCTGGGACGCCGAGGGCGACACGCGGGCGAATCCGCCCGCGAAAACACGCGGTTTTTGCCCTATCAGCCGTTTGCGCGGTTGGAAAGCACGGAAAACACATGCCTTGCGAGCCGCGAGGCCGCATCCGAGATGCCGATGCTCTTCGCCTTCGCGGCCATCTCGGTCAGGCGCTCCGGGTTCGACATCTTGCGCTCGAGGATCTCCGCCAGCGAGACGGGCGTGAAGGCGCTCTGCGGCACAGCCAGCGCGCCACCCGCCGCGACGATCACCGCCGCATTCGTCGCCTGATCCTGATCGAGCGAGCCCGGCAAAGGCACAAGAATGGAGGGCCTGCCAATAACGGAGAGTTCCGTCACGGTCATCGCACCGGCGCGGGCAATCACGAGATGTGCATGGGCAATGCGATGGGGCAGATCGGTGAAGAACGGCGCGACCTCATGCTTCACACCGAGGGCATCGTAGATTTTCGCAACGCGCGTCACATCTTCCTCGCGCGCCTGCTGCACGATGCTGAGCCGCGAGCGGAGTTCGAGCGATATCTGCTGCATCGCTGCGGGCACCACCTCGCTCATCACGCGGGCACCAAGACTGCCACCGAAGACGAGCAGGTTCAGCACGCCGTCCTTCTCGGGCGCATGGAATTCGCTCTCGGCCGCCAGCAGCACCGGCTTGCGCACGGGGTTGCCGGAAAACACGGTCTTCTCCGGCCATTCCGGATGCGGCACGGGGAACCCGGTGGCGATCAACGTGGCGCGCTTCGCCAGAAACCGGTTCGCGCGGCCCATCACGGCATTGGCTTCATGCAGGATGGTGGGAATACCCTTCATGGATGCCGCGAGCACCGGCGGCACGGTTGGATAGCCCCCGAAGCCCACGACCACATCCGGCTTCAACCGACTGATGAGCGCGCGTGCTTCAAGCGTGCCTTTCGCGAGCTTCAGTGCGCCGATCGCCTTCGCGATGATGCCCGTACCGGTCACTGTTCCAGCCGTCAGCGTGGAAACCTCGCCGGGGAAACGCTTGGCCCAGTCACCGCTCGCGATGCGTTCATCGGTGACCAGCGCCGTGCGGCAGCCGCGATTGACGAGTTCGGTCGCCAGCGCCTCGGCGGGGAAGAGGTGCCCGCCGGTTCCACCGGCCGCGAGCAGGATGAGCGGCTTCGCCTCAGGCATGGGCAGGCTCCCCGGCAGGCGGCGCGCCATAGGCCTGATGCCGCTCGATGAGGCTCGATTTCGGGCGGCGGCGCGTGACAGCCAGCAACATGCCTGCCGCGAGGCCCACGGAAATCAGCGACGACCCGCCATAGGAAAGGAACGGCAACGTCATGCCTTTGGGCGGGATGAGGTTGAGGTTCACTGCCATGTTGATGAAGCTCTGGAGGCCAAAGAGCATCACGAGGCCCGCCGCCGCGATGCGGCTGAACGGATCGGTATTCTCCCGCGCGAGGATGAGCCCGCGGATGACGATGAAGGCGAAGAGCGCCACCACCATCAGGCAGACGATCGCGCCATATTCCTCGCCGATCACCGCAAAGAGGAAGTCCGTATGGCTCTCGGGCAGGCTGCGCTTCACCGTGCCCTCGCCCGGGCCGCGGCCCAGCCAGCCGCCCTGGAAGAAGCTTTCCAGCGCCTGGTCGGTGTTGAAGGTGTCGGCATCGCCCTTGTTGAGGAAGCGGTTGATGCGGTCCGTCGCATGGTCGAGGAAGCGATAGGCGAGGAAGAGGCCCAGCGCGCCCAGCCCCATCAGGCCCAGCACCCAGAGGATATGGAGGCCGGTGAGGAAGAACATCGCTGACCACACTGCCGAGACGAGGATCGTCTGGCCGAGGTCCGGCTGGCGGATCAGCGGCACGGTGACCGCCGCAAGCAGACCGAAGGCGATCACCAGCGGCAGAAGTGCCAGATCCTTGCGCTCCATGGCCTGCGAGAACGCCCAGGCGCTCATCACCACAAAGGCCGGCTTCACGATTTCCGAGGGTTGCAGGTTGAAGCCGCCGACGAAGATCCAGCGTTTGGCGCCCTTGATCTCCGTGCCGATGAACAGCGTGGAGATCACCAAAGTCAGCCCGACCAGAAAAACAAGAAGCGCCAGCCGTCGCACGAGGCGCGGCGGCAGGAAGGATGTGCCGATCATGAGAATGCCGGCAATGACGAGGAAGAACACCTGCCGGTTCACGAAATGGAACGTCGAAAGCCCCAGCTTGCTCGCGACAGGCGGGTAGGCCGCAAGCCCGAACAGGATGCCCGCCACCATCAGCGTCGCGAACGAGAACAGGAGCCAACGGTCGATGGTCCACCACCATTCGCCGAAGGGCGTGCGCTCTGCGCGGCTGACCATCCCGACCTCCACCTTTCACGCTGGCCCGCACTGGCGGAGCGCGAAAGGCGCTGCCGCTCACAGGGGCCGGAAACCCGGCAATGCCGAAACGAGGTCGCGGAAGATTCGTCCCCGCACCTCGAAATTCGGAAACTGGTCAAATGACGCGCAAGAGGGTGAAAGAAGGATTACCGGCTCCGCAAAATCGCTGGCATTGGCATCCTCGGCGGCCTGTTTCACCGCGGCTTCCAGCGTACCCGCGATAACATGCGGCACGGATGAACCCAGCGTTTTCGCGAAGCTCTCGGCGGCATCGCCAATGAGATACGCCTTAGCGACGCGCGGGAAGAGGGGCACGAGATCGGCAATGCCCCCGGCCTTCGCCTTGCCACCACAGATCCAGAAGAGGCCATTCTCGAAAGCGAGCAAGGCCTTTTCGGTCGAATCGGCGTTGGTGGCCTTGGAATCGTTGATCGCCAGCGCCTTCCCCACCCGCCCGATCTGCTCCATGCGATGCGCAAGACCGGGGAAGGTCGAAAGGCCGTTCTGGATCACCTCGCGCGGCACGGAGAGCTGCAGGCAGGCCGCCACCGCCGCCGCTGCGTTCTGCCCGTTATGCGCGCCGCGCAGCGAGCCGATGCCGTTGAGATCGGCCAGCGTCTCGCCATGATTGTTGGTGATGGCCCGGCCTGAGACATGGATAGAAGCGCCATGCTTCGCCACGACCGAGATCGTCACGGTGCGCCCACCGGCCTTCGCATGGCGCATGGCGATGGCTTCGGAGGCGGGATCATCCGCGCCGACAATCGCGATCTGCGCGGGCGTGATCATCCGCTCCTTCACCGCGGCGTAATGATCGAACGTGCCGTGCCGGTCGATATGATCGGGCGAGAGGTTGAGGTGGATGCCAATGGTTGGCGAAATCGTGGGCGCAAGGTCGATCTGGTAGGACGAGCATTCGAGCACATGCACACGGCGCGGGGCATCCGCCGCCGCCGGCTCCAGCTCCAGCACGGGCGTGCCGATATTCCCGCCCATCTGCGCATCAAAACCCGCTTCCCGCAGAAGATGCGCGACCAACGCCGTGGTCGTGGATTTGCCGTTCGTGCCGGTGATGCAGACCACGAGGGAATCCGGCGCGCGCCGGGCCCTCTCGCGGAAGAAGAGATCGACATCGCCGATCACCGGCACCATGAAGGCATGCGCGAGTTTCACGCTCCAATGCGGCTCCGGGTGCGTCAGCGGCACGCCCGGTGAAAGCACGAGAGCGGCCACGGATTTCCAGTCGAGTTCGCGCAGATCCGCCGCATGGAGGCCCGTCGCACGCGCCTTCTCGATGGCCGCGGGGGAATCATCCCAGACGGTGACATCCGCGCCACCGGCGACCAGCGCCTTGGCGGTGGCCATACCCGAGCCACCAAGGCCAAACAGCGCGACCTTCCGGTCGCGATAGCTTTCCACGGGAATCATCGATGCCCCCTTGTCATCGTCGGGCCTGACCCGACGATCCAGCAACTCAACGCTTAGAGAGAAAAATGGATGGCCGGGTCAAGCCCGGCCATGACAAAGCGCAAGGTTGGCGATCAGCGCAGCTTCAGCGTCGCAAGGCCGATCAGCGCCAACACCACCGCGATGATCCAGAAGCGGATGACGACCTGCGGCTCCTTCCACCCCTTTTTCTCGTAATGATGGTGGATCGGCGCCATGCGGAACACACGTTTGCCCGTGAGCTTGAACGAGGCGACCTGGATGATCACGCTCATTGCTTCAAGCACGAAAAGCCCGCCGACAACCGCGAAGACGATCTCGTGCTTCGTCGCCACCGCGACCGAACCGAGAAGCCCACCGAGCGCGAGGCTGCCCGTATCGCCCATGAAGACCTGCGCCGGCGGCGCATTGAACCAGAGGAAGCCCAATCCGGCACCGATCACGGCCCCGAGCAGCACGGAGAGTTCACCCACACGCGGCACGAAATGGATCTGCAGGTAATTCGCGAAGATCGCATTGCCCGCGAGATACGCGATGAAACCGAAGGTCGCAGCCGCGATCATCACCGGCACGATGGCCAAGCCATCGAGACCATCGGTGAGGTTCACGGCATTGCCCGCGCCGATAATCACCACCATGCCGAACACGATGAAGAACATGCCGAGATCGATCAGCACGTCCTTGAAGACCGGGATCGCCACCTTGGTGGCCAAGGCGGTGGGGAAATAGAGGCTCATCACATAGCAGGCGATGCCCGCGATGATCGCCTCCAACGCCAGCCGCGAGCGGCCCGAAAACCCCTTGTGCGATTGCTTCGTCACCTTGAGGTAATCGTCATAAAAGCCGATCATCCCAAAGCCGAGCGTCACACCCAGCACGCACCAGACGTAAGGGTTGGTGAGGTTTGTCCAGAGCAGCGTCGAGAACAGGAACCCCGCGAGGATCATCAGCCCGCCCATGGTCGGCGTGCCGCGCTTCAGCAGGTGAGTTTCCGGCCCATCCTCACGGATCGGCTGGCCCTTGCCCTGCTTCACGCGCAGCAGGTTGATGATGGCCGGTCCGAAGAACAGCACGAAGAACAGGGCCGTCACCGTCGCGGCACCGGCGCGGAAGGTGAGGTAGCGAAACACGTTCAGCGCGTTGAAGCTGGCGCTGAATTCCGAAAGCCAGAAGAACATTCTTGTCCGTCCCCTCTCAGGCCTCTTCGGCCTCGGCCATGGGCTTTGCCGGGTAGCGATCCTTGATCGCCTTCACGATGCGGCCCATGCGGCTCCCCAGAGAGCCCTTCACCATCACCACGTCGCCCGGCTGCAGGCTCGCGAGCACAGCCGGTTCGAGCGCTTCGGAATTCTCCGCATAAGCGCCACGGCGCTCGGCAGGCAAGGCCTGCCACAGGCTCTTCATCAGTGGCCCACAGGCGAAAACGAGATCGATATCCTGCGCGAGCACCGCTTCATCGAGCCCGGCATGCAGGTTCGGCCCTTCCGGCCCGAGTTCCAGCATGTCACCCATCACCGCGATACGCCGCCCGCGAAGGCCGCGCGGCATCGAGCCGGTGACCGCGAGCGCCGCGCGCATCGAGGAGGGGTTCGCGTTGTAGCTCTCGTCGATGAGCGTGAAGGTGCCGGCACCCGTCTCCAGCGACACGCGCCGACCGCGCCCCTCAACGGTCGTGAATTCCTGCAAGGAGAGCGCGGCCAGCGCAAGATCGGCGCCGATCGCATGGACCGCCGCTAGCACCGCCAGCGAGTTCATCGCGAGGTGCCGGCCCGGCGCGCCAAGCCGATAGGTCACCGGCATGCCGAAGACATCCGCCGAGACAGTCGAGAAATCCGGATCAAGATGGATATGCGTGAGGCGCACATCCGCGCCCTCGCTGGAGCCGAAGCGGATGACGCGACCCGCGCGACCCGCGCCGGCATGCGCCGCGAGGCGCTGGGCATGCGGGTTATCGGCGTTGATGATGGCGACGCCCCCCGGTTCCAGCCCGGCAAAAATCTCGCCCTTGGCATCGGCGATGCCCTGAATCGAGCGGAATTGCGCAAGATGCACCGGCTCCACCGTAGTGATGATCGCCACTTCCGGGCGCACCATGGATGTGAGCGGCAGGATCTCGAACGGGTTCGACATGCCGATTTCGAAGACGCCGTAGGCCATGCCGCGCGGCATACGCGCGAGCGTGAGCGGCACGCCCCAATGGTTGTTGTAGGAGGCGACCGAGGCATGCGTGGCCCCCTGCCGCGCGAACACCGTGCGCAGCATCTCCTTCGTGGAAGTCTTGCCGACCGAACCCGTGACCGCGACCACGCGGCCCTTCATTTCGGTGCGGCGATGGATGCCCATGCGCTCAAGGCTTGCGAGCACATCTTCGACGATGATCAGCCGCGCATCGGCACCGAAAGCATCGGCATGGGCGCGATCCACAACGGCTGCCGCAGCCCCCTTGTCGAGCGCAGCGGCCACGAATTCATGCCCGTCGCGCGCCTCGCCCTTGATGGCGAAGAACAGGGCATTCTCTTCTAGCGTGCGCGTGTCGATGGAAATGGAGGTGACGTTGCCCACCGGCCCGCGCGCTTCCCCGCTCAGCACGCTCGCGAGTTCGTCAGCCCGCCACAGGGTCAAGCCCAGAGAGTTCATTCCGACAGCTCCTCGATCACGCCCCGCGCGACCTCGTGATCGGAGAAGGGCAGTACCTCCGAACCCACAATCTGGCCGGTTTCATGGCCTTTGCCCGCAATCAGCAGCGCATCCCCATCCGTGAGGTAGCGGATGCCATCGCGGATGGCCTGCGCGCGATCGCCGATCTCGATTCCATCGGGCGCGCCGGCAAGCACCGCCTGCCGGATCGCGGCTGGGTTCTCGCTGCGCGGATTATCATCCGTCACGATCACGAGATCGGCCTTCTGGCTCGCAATCGCACCCATGATCGGGCGCTTGCCGGGGTCGCGGTCGCCGCCGCAACCGAAGATCACGATCAGCTTGCCTCTCACCGCCGGGCGCAGAGCGGAGAGCGCATGCTCCAGCGCTTCGGGCTTATGCGCGTAATCGACGAAAACCGGCGCGCCATTGCGCTCGCCCACCTTCTCAAGCCGCCCTGGCACGCCGCGCAGATGTTCGAAGGCAGCAAAAACCGCCTTGGGCTTCTCGCCCATAACCAGCGCGAAACCGGCCGCGACAAGCGCATTCTGCACCTGAAAGCCGCCAATCAGCGGCAGATGCACCACATAGCTCTTGTCCTTGTAGACGAGCTCCAGATCCTGCCCGAAACCGGAGGGCGTGGCACTCACGAGCCGGATATCCTCACCGCGCCGCCCAACCGTGAAAACCGAGCGTCCAGCGAAACCGGCGGCCACCGCCGCCTCGGCCCCGCGATCGCCATCGAGGTTCACGATGGCCGGCGCGCCCTTGGGCAGCAGATCCTGGAAGAGCCGCAGCTTGGCCGCGAAATAATGGTCCATATCCGGGTGATAATCGAGGTGATCGCGCCCAAGATTGGTGAAGGCAGCGGCCTTCAGTTGCACACCATCGAGCCGGAACTGGTCGAGGCCGTGGCTGGAGGCTTCCATCGCGAGATGCGTCACGCCCGCCCGGGTGATGGCATCAAGCCGGGCATGGAGCGTGACGGGATCGGGCGTTGTGAGCGAGCCATATTCTGGCCCGTCGGGGCCGATGAAGCCGAGGGTGCCGAGGCTGCCGGCCTTGTGTTTCAGCCGCGCGAAGATCTGCCGGGTGAAATCCGCCACGGAGGTTTTGCCTGCCGTGCCGGTGACAGCAACAATCGTCTCCGGCTGGCCCGGATGCATGTAGCGCGCGGCCCTCGAGAGCGCCTTCCGCGCATCCTTCACACGCAGGTAGAACGCCGTGAGCGTGAGATCCGGCGGGCGTGGGATCTCGCCCACGATCACTGTCGCGCCTGCCTCGGCTGCGGCGGGCATGAAGGCCGCGCCATCGGCCTTGTTGCCGGGAATGGCGAAAAACGCGAAGCCGGGCTTCACCTTGCGGCTGTCCTGCACCACGCCCAGCAGCGGCACGGCATCATAGGCCGGCGCATCGAGCCCAAGGGCGCGCGCGAGGCCGCCGATTGTCGGTTCCGACGCCTCCGCGTTTGCCATGCCAGCCTCTTCTCCGAAAACGCCTCAGCGAACCTGTGCCACACCCAGCCGCGCCACATGCGGGAAGGGCGTTTGCGGCAACTCGAATCGCGGCTCGATATTGAGCATCGGGCCGATCCGCTCGATGATTCGACCCGTGGTGGGCGCCGCATTCCAGCCGGAGGTCGCATAGCCATGCGTCTCGGGCAAGCCCTTCGGCTCGTCGAGCATGGTCATCACGAGGTAGCGCGGCTTGTCCGAAGGCATCACGGCCATGAAGGTGGTGAGCACCTTGTTCTTGGAATAGCGCCCGCGCACCACCTTCTCGGATGTGCCAGTCTTGCCACCCACGTAGTAGCCGGGAATGTCGGCGCGGGAGGCTGAACCCTTCTCGGCGTTGAGGCGCATGACATAGCGCATCATCTGGCTGGTCTCGGGCTTGATGACCTGCGTTGCCACCTTCGCGGCCTCTTCGGGCGTGCGCTTGAGATAGGTGGCGGGGATGAACTTGCCGCCATTCACGAGCGCAGCCGTCGCGATCGCCGCCGTGAGCGGAGCCACCGCAAGGCCATGGCCGAACGAGATCGTCATGGTGTTGAGTTCGCCCCAGCGCGCGGGCACGAGTGGATCAAGCCCTTCCGCGAGTTCCGTGCGGGGCCGATCAAGCTGGCCCATCTTCTTAAGGAAGGCCTTGTGGCCCTCCACGCCCACGGCCAAGGCCATGCGCGCCGTGCCGATATTCGAGGAGTAGATGAAGATCTCCGGCACGGAGAGCGGGCGGTTCTTGCCCTTGTAATCGCCGATGCGGAAGCGGCCATAGCGCAAGGGCTGGCTCGCATCGAAAACGCTGGTGAGCTTCACCTTGCCCGAATCGAGCGCCATCGCGGTGGTCAGCGCCTTGAAGGTCGAACCCATCTCGTAGCGACCGACCTGAAGCCGGTTCACGTTCTCGGCCTTCAGCGCATCGACCGGATTGTTGGGGTCGAAATCCGGCAGCGAGACATGCGTGATGATCTCGCCCGTATCGACATCGAGCACGAGTGCGGCACCCGCATCCGCCTTGAACTTCTGCACCGCCGCGCGCAACTCCTCGCGCACGGCATGCGTCACACGCACATCGAGTGCGAGTTCCACCGGCTTGAGGTCTGCCGCATCAAGCCCGAGGCCCACGCCGCGCAGGTCGTTCAGGCCCTGCCCGTCGATGTATTTCTCTATGCCCGCAATGCCCTGGTTGTCGATATTGGCCGAACCGATGACATGCGCGCCGACCTGCCCGGACGGGTAGACGCGCCGGTTCTCCGGCAGGAAGCCGATGCCGGGAATGCCGAGGCGATGCACATCCTGCTGCTGCTTTGGGGTAATCTCGCGCTTGATCCACACGAAGGCGTTGCGCTTGGAAAGCCGGTCACGAAGGTCGTTGCCGTCCAGTTCCGGGAAGACCGCATTCAGCAGTTCCGCTGCCTCGTCCTTGTCGATCACCTTGCGCGGATCAGCATAGACCGACACGGTCTTCACATCGGTGGCCATCACCACGCCGTTGCGATCCACGATCTGCGGGCGCGCGGTCATGATGGAGGAGCCGGCGATGCGGCTGGCGGTGGCGGGCTCGTCGCTCTTCACCTGCAAATGCACGATGCGCGCGGCGAGCGCGATGTAGAGCCCGCCGAAAGCCAAAGCCGCGAGGATGAGCCGCGCCGGCAGCTTCTCGCCGCGCAGGGTAAACAGGCTGCGGATGATGCCGATGCGCGGGCGTTCGGGCTGATGGTCAGCCATGGCCGAGCGCCCCCTGAAGCGGGGCAGCCGGAAGCTGGGCAACTTCAGGCGGGGAACCTTCAGGCTGGGGCGGGGAAAGGCAAGACGCATGACGTGTATGTTCCCCTCTCAGCGTGGTGTGGGCGTTACGGTGCGGCGCGGCACGGGCGCTGCGAGCGGCTCGGCACGCGGAACAACACCGCGGGTGGAGCCAAGCGGCGCCGGCGGGCGCAAAGCCAGCGGCGCGCCACTGGCCGGGCGAGGCGGCGTGCTCGCGGCTCTCTGAGGCGTTGTGACGGGCTTCGGCGCACCGGGACGGCTCGCGGTCGCAGGCGTGGTGACAGGCTTGGCCTGCGTCTTCACCGGCGTGGTCGCGGGCTTCGGCGCCGCGGGTTTCGGCGGCGTTTTCGGGGTCGTCGCATCCACCGAACCTGTGAGCATGCTGTCGAGCGGATCGACCTCGGCTCCGCGCTGCGGCACCTCCGCCGGACGCACGATCTGCCGGGCCGAGAGCTGCTGCATGCCCGGCTCCGGCGGCGCAAGGCCCTGCAATCGCGTCGGGCGGTTGAGGATCTGCCATTCCGCCTGAAGCACCGCAATGGCATCCTTCTCGCGACGCAACTCGGTCTGCCGCTTCTTGAGCTTCTCGGCCACGAGAATGGTCTCGTATTTCACAGAATAGGCCGCCGTGGCCGAGCCGATCAGCGTGGCAATCGCGAGGATGTTGAAGGTCCGCATCATCGGCGCTTTCCTCCCTTGCGGGCTGGCTGATCCGGCAGGCGGGCGAGTTCGATCACCTGCGCATCGGGCCGAAGCGCCGGCGCATCCGTTCGGATGCCGGCGCGCAGCTTCGCCGAGCGCGCGCGCGGATTGGCGCGGCATTCCTCATCGGTTGCGGTGATCGCGCCGCGCGTTTCAAGCCGGAAGGTCGGCGCTTCCACGCCCTGCACCGGCGCGTGGCGTGAGCCACCGCCACGCCCCGAACGCGCGGCAAGGAACACCTTCACGATGCGATCCTCCAGGCTGTGGAATGACACGACCACCAGCCGCCCGCCGGGCTTGAGAAGCCGCTCGGCCGCGTGCAGCGCATTGGCGAGTTCGTTGAGTTCGTCATTCACGGCGATGCGCAGGGCCTGGAAGCTGCGCGTGGCCGGATGGATATCGCCCGGCTTCGAGTGCACGATCCGCCCGATGAGATCGGCGAGATCCTTCGTGGTCTCGAAGGGCTTGTCCTTGCGGTCATGCACGATGGCCCGCGCGATTGAGCGCGCCAGCCTCTCCTCGCCATAATGGTAGAAGATATCCGCAAGTTCGGCTTCGGAGCGCGTATTCACGAGATCCGCCGCACTCTCGCCATCCTGCGCCATGCGCATGTCGAGCGGCCCGGCAAAGCGGAACGAGAAGCCGCGCTCTGCCTGATCGAGCTGCATGGACGACACGCCGATATCGAGAACGATACCGTCAAGGAGAGCGGTTTTTTGCTGGGTCGGATTTGCTTCACGCGGACCGGATTCCACTTCGCTTGCAAATCCTCCCGATTGCGCCACCGCCTCTTCCATCTCGGAGAACGGCGTCTCGATCAGAGTCAGCCGGCCACCAAATTCGGCGACCATCGCCTGCCCGTCACGGATGGCATTGGGGTCGCGGTCGAGCGCGATCACCTTGCAATCGGCGGCCGCCAGAATGCCGCGCGTATAGCCGCCGGCACCGAAGGTTCCGTCCAGGTAAGTTTCACCATCCCGGGGTTTCAGCGCCGCGAGCACCTCGGCGAGCAGCACGGGGACATGAGGGGCGGGTCCGCCACCGGAAGGGTTGCCCCCACCGCGCCCGCTCATGTCGCCCGGCTCGTTCGTGCCCCCTCCGGCTACCCGCTTCGGGAAAGACCGGCCCGCACGGCGCGCAAATTCGAGGTTGCCTCCTCGAGATGCGCGGCAAACTTCTCCGGCGCCCAGATGCGGAATTTCTCCCCGAGCCCTACGAAGACGAGGTTCGCGGAAATCCCCGCATGCACCTTCAGACGCTCGGGCAGCACGAGCCGCCCTTCCGGATCGAGCTTCACGATCTCCGCCTGCCCCAGCAGCGCGGTCGCCATCAGGTCCCGCGCTTCCGAATAGGGAGAAAACCGCCCGATCAACCCGTCGATCTCCTGAAGCAGCCGGTTGCCGCCCGCTTCGATCGCCGGTTGTTCGAGCGCTGGATGCAGGAACACTCCCGGATGCCCATCCGCTTCCAGAACGGCCCGGAAGGCCGCCGGCAGCGACACCCGGCCCTTGGAATCGAGCCGGCCCTGAAAGGTCGAGAGAAAACGCCCCATCCGCCAACGCCCCGCCACAACCGGGCCCGCACGCCACTGCTGTTGCCGGAAGCGCAGCCTCGCTGCGCCACCCGCCGCCATCAGTTCTTGGGCTGGAATGGGCTAACATGGGAAAATTTGGGCGTCAACGCGAAACACGGGCGCAAGCCGCCTGCCTGCACCATCGACTTTCACCTCACCATGAAGGCGTTAAGGAAAGGTTTGGGTAAGCTTGACGGAGGGTTGAAGCGATGGCGATAAAACGGCGCATCAATCGCGGCAGTGGCCTCATCCCGGATGCCGAAGGCGCGGGAATCCACCCAAAACAAGCGCTAGAAGCCGTGGATTCCCGCGGGCGGCTTGCAGCGCGTCGGGAATAACAGTTCAAGCCTGAAAAAATCACCAGTCGGCCTGTAAGCCGGGTTCTGTAAGGCCGGGTTGCCCCGGCGTGGCGGCCATTCCTCTGGGTCACGGCTCGCGCCGCGCCTCAAGCAATCAACCCGGATGACTCGGGCCGGAGAGCCCTGCCCTCGCGGGCGCGTCATCCCTATTCGATCTTGCTCCCGGTGGGGTTTGCCCTGCCAGCGCCGTTGCCGGAGCCGCGGTGCGCTCTTACCGCACCTTTTCACCCTGGCGGTTCAATCTCTGTGGCACTTTCCCTGGGGTCGCCCCCGGCGGCCATTAGCCGCCACCGTTTCTCCGTGGAGCCCGGACTTTCCTCGATGCGGGAACATCGCGGCCGCCCGGCCGACTGGTGCCGAAGCGATAGGCGCGCGAATGATCCAGGTCAACCATCACGCACCGGGGGTTGAGGTGCGAGAGAAGCCGTGCGAGAAACAACGCTGTCCTATAACCAACAGGGAGGTCTCCTCATGAAGAAGCTGACGATGATTGCGGGCGTTGCGGCGCTGGGTCTCGTGATGGGTGCGTGCACCCCGCGCGAGGAACGCGTGGCCTCGGGTGCTCTGCTCGGCGCGGCCGCGGGCGGCCTCATCGGCGCGGCGGCCACGGGTCGTGGCGGCGGCGCGCTCGCGGGCGCGGCAATCGGTGCGGTTGGCGGCGCTGTGATCGCTGATGCCACCCGTCCGCGTCGCGAATGCGTGCGCGTGCGCTACAACCGCTATGGCGAAGCGGTCTGCACCCGCTGGGCCCGCACCTACTGAGCGTGGCACCTGAGCGCGACGACCAGATGGCGGGGATCACCCCGCCATTTTCATTTGAGCCCACCGGATGACCGAACCCCAACCCGATAGCCCGCATGTGACGCGGCTCTTCCCCTCGCCCAACCATGGCGCGCGGGCGGGTGGACGCGGCGGCGAGGATCGCGCGCCGGACAGCATCATCCTGCATTACACCGGCATGGCGGAAGCGAGTTCAGCCTTGCTCTGGCTCGCGAACCCCATCGCGCAGGTCTCGGCGCATTACTTCGTGTTCGAGGATGGCCGCATCTTCCAGCTCGTGCCCGAGAGCCGTCGCGCCTGGCATGCAGGTCGCGGATCCTGGCATGGCGAGACGGATATGAATTCCGCTTCCATCGGCATCGAAATCGCCCATCCGGGGCATGATCTGGGGCGCCCGTTCGGCCCGAATGGCCAGCCGCTGCTCCTGCCAGAGGGCGTGAAGCCCAACCCATACCCGCCACTCGGACCACCTTTTCCGGATGAGCAGATCGAGGCCGTGATCCGCCTCGTCGCGGATATCAAGGCGCGGTGGAACATCCCCGACAGCCGCATTCTCGCGCATTCCGATATCGCGCCGGGCCGCAAGATTGATCCGGGCGAGAATTTCCCGTGGGAGAGGCTAGCGGCGGCGGGCATCGGCCTGTGGCCGAATATCGCGCCGGTCATTGGTGGCCCCAACTATCGCCGGGGAGATGAAGGCATGCCGGTCGCGGCGCTGCAATCGCTCTTCGCGAATGTTGGCTATGGCCTCGAGATCACGGGCGTGTTCGATGAACGGATGGAAGCGGTGGTCGCCGCCTTCCAGCGCCATTGGCGGCCCGCCAAAGTGGATGGCGTGGCCGATGCGGAAACCCTCCAGCGCCTGCGCGCCATCGCCGCGATGATTTGAGAGACACATGCAGCAGATCATCTCCACCGTGGAAATGCATACGGGCGGCGAGCCCTTCCGCATCGTCACATCCGGCTTTCCGCGCGCACCGGGCAAGCGCATCGTCGATCGCCGGGCATGGCTGAAGGCGCATGCCGATCACCTCCGGCAGGCCATCATGTTCGAGCCGCGCGGCCACGCCGACATGTATGGCGGCATCCTCACCGACCCTGTGAGCGAGGGCGCGGATTTCGGGGTGATGTTCATCCACAACGAGGGTTATTCCGATCATTGCGGCCATGGCGTGATCGCGCTCGCCACCGCTGCCGTGCAACTCGGCTGGGTGGTGCCAAAATCGCCGGAAACGCGGGTGGGGATCGATGCGCCCTGCGGCTTCATCGAGGCCTTCGTGGGCTGGGATGGCCAACGCGTCACCGGCGTGCGCTTCCTCAACGTGCCGAGCTTCCTACTCCACCGCAATGTGACGGTCGAAACCCCGAGCTTCGGCCGCGTGACCGGCGACATCGCCTTCGGCGGCGCGTTCTATTTCTACACCTCAGGCGTACCGCATGGCCTCGCGATCCGCGAGCATGATGTGGAGCGCCTCATCCGCTTCGGCGCGGAGGTGAAGGCGGCGGCGAACCGCGCCTTTCCGGTTCAGCACCCGGAAATCCCGGAGATCAACCACATCTACGGCACGATCATCGACGGGCCACCGCGCCATCCAGGTTCGACGCAGGCTAATTGCTGCATCTTCGCGGATCGGGAAGTCGATCGCTCGCCCACCGGCTCCGGCACGGCGGGGCGAGTGGCGCAGCTCGTGGCGCGCGGCGAACTGGCAATGGGTCAGGCGATCGTCAATGAGTCGATCATCGGCTCGGTGATGCGCGGCAAGGCGATTGAAACCGCCCGTTGCGGCCCGCATGAAGGCGTGATTCCGGAGGTCTCCGGAACCGCCTATCTCGCGGGCCTCGCGCATTGGATGATCGACCCGGATGATCCCCTGCGCCACGGCTTTCTGGTGCGGTGAGGCGGCTTATTCAGCCGCCACCATGTAGGCCGCTGGATCGTAGTTGAGGATGGGCGCCAGCCAGCGCTCGACCTCGCGGATATCCATCCCCTTGCGCGTAGCGTAATCCTCGACCTGATCGCGCTCCACCTTCGCGACGCCGAAATAATGGCTCTCGGGATGGCTGAGATAGAGGCCCGATACGCTCGCGCCCGGCCACATGGCGTAGCTCTCCGTCAATTGCACGCCGATGCGCCGATCCGCCTCCAGCAGCTTGAAGAGCGTGGCCTTTTCGGTGTGGTCCGGCTGGGCCGGATAGCCCGGCGCAGGGCGAATGCCGTCATAGGGCTCGCCGTGGAGCTCATCCGGCTTGTAGGTCTCGCTCGCGCCGTAGCCCCAGAACTCCTTGCGCACGCGCTCATGCATGCGCTCGGCGAAGGCTTCCGCGAGGCGATCGGCCAGCGCCTTCGCAAGAATCGAGGAATAATCGTCGTTCTTGCCCTTGAGCTTGTCGGCGATGCGATCCTCGCCAATACCCGCAGTGACCACGAACGCCCCGATGTAATCCGGCGCGACACCTTCCGGCGCGACGAAATCCGAGAGGCAGGTATTCGGGCGGCCATCGCGCTTTGAAAGCTGCTGGCGCAGGCCGTGGAAGGTGGCGAGCACCTCCTGCCGGCTCTCGCCCGTGTAGAGGCGGATATCGTCGCCCACTGCGTTGGCGGGCCAGAAGCCGATGACAGCCTTCGCCTGGAACCAGCGCTCGTCGATGATGCGCTTCAGCATGGCCTGCGCATCGGTCCACAAGGCGCGGGCAGCCTCGCCCTGCTTCTCGTCCTCGAGGATGGCCGGGTAGCGCCCCTTGAGTTCCCAGGTCTGGAAGAAGGGCGTCCAGTCGATGTATTTCGCGAGCTCGCCAAGATCATAGGTCTGGAAGATGCGCGTGCCGGTGAAGCTGGGCTTCGGTGGCTGGTAGCCCGTCCAGTTGATCTTCAGCGCGTTCTCGCGCGCCTTCGCGAGCGGCAGGCGGAGCTTGTCGGCCTCCGAGCGCGCATGGGCATCGGCCACCTTCTCGTATTCCGCCTTGAGGCCCGCGACGTAATTGTCGTTCTGCTCGGGCGAAAGCAGCGAGGAAACCACACCCACCGCGCGGGAAGCATCGGTGACATAAACCGCCTGCCCGGCCTTGTAGGCGGGGTGGATCTTCACCGCCGTATGCACGCGGGATGTCGTAGCACCACCGATCAGCAGCGGGATGTTGAAGCCCTCGCGCTCCATCTCGGCCGCGACATGCACCATCTCATCCAGGGAAGGCGTGATGAGACCCGAAAGGCCGATGATATCGACTTTCTCCTTTCGGGCGGTATCGAGGATCTTTTGGCTCGGCACCATCACGCCAAGGTCGATCACCTCGTAATTGTTGCACTGGAGAACCACGCCCACGATGTTCTTGCCGATATCGTGCACATCGCCCTTCACCGTCGCCATCAGGATCTTGCCGGCGGCGGGCATCTCGGTGAGGCCTGAGGCGCGCTTTTCCGCCTCCAGATAGGGCTGGAGATAGGCCACGGCCTGCTTCATCACGCGGGCCGATTTCACCACCTGCGGCAGGAACATCTTCCCCGCGCCGAAGAGATCACCCACCACGTTCATGCCGGCCATCAGCGGGCCTTCGATGACGTGCAGCGGCTTATCCGCCTGCTGGCGGGCCTCCTCGGTATCCACCTCGATGAATTCGGTGATGCCGTTGACGAGGGCGTGTTCGAGCCGCTTCTCGACCGGGAATTCCCGCCACGCCAGATCCTGCCCCTTCGCGGCCACCTGCCCGTCACCCTTGAAGCGGGGCGCGGCCTCAAGCAACCGCTCGGTCGCATCGGTGCGGCGGTTCAGCACCACGTCTTCGCAGAGTTCACGCAACTCGGCCGGAAGCTGATCGTAAACCGCGAGCTGGCCCGCATTCACGATGCCCATATCCATGCCGACCTTGATGGCATGGTAGAGGAACACGCAATGCATGGCCTCGCGCACGGGCTCGTTGCCGCGGAACGAGAAGGAAAGGTTCGAGACACCGCCCGAGACATGCGCATGCGGCAGGTTCTTGCGGATGAACTCGGTCGCGTTGATGAAATCCACGCCGTAATTGTTATGCTCCTCGATGCCCGTGGCCACCGCGAACACGTTGGGGTCGAAGATGATGTCTTCCGGCGGGAAGCCCACTTCCTCGGTCAGGATCTTGTAGGCCCGCGCGCAAATCTCGGCCTTGCGCTCGAAGGTATCGGCCTGGCCCTTCTCGTCGAAGGCCATGACGACCACGGCAGCGCCATAGGCGCGCACCTTGCGGGCCTCTTCCTTGAATTTCTCGACACCCTCTTTCATGGAGATCGAGTTCACGATCCCCTTGCCCTGGATGCATTTGAGGCCCGCCTCGATGACGTGGAACTTCGAGGAATCCACCATCACCGGCACGCGGGAGATATCCGGCTCGGCCGCGACGAGGTTCAGGAATTCCACCATCGCCTTCTCGGAATCGAGCAGGCCCTCATCCATGTTCACGTCGATGATCTGCGCGCCATTGGCGACCTGATCGCGCGCGACATCGAGCGCCTCGGCGAGCTTGCCGTCCTTGATGAGCTTGCGGAATTTCGCCGAGCCCGTGACGTTCGTGCGCTCGCCGACATTCACGAAATTGATCGTCTCGTCGAGCGTGAAGGGCTCGAGACCCGAAAGGCGCATCAGCGGCTTGAGGGTCGGGATCGGGCGCGGCTTCTTGCCCTTCACGGCCTCGGCCATCGCCTTGATATGCGCCGGCGTGGTGCCGCAGCAGCCGCCGACGACATTCACGAGGCCGGAATCCGCGAATTCCGCGATGAGTGCGGCGGTCGCCTCGGGGCGCTCATCATAGAGGCCGAATTCGTTGGGCAGGCCGGCATTCGGATAGGCGCAGACGAAGGTATCCGCCACGCGCGCAATCTCCGCGATATGCGCCCGCATTTCCTTCGCACCGAGCGCGCAGTTGAGCCCGATGGTGAACGGCTCGGAATGGCGTAGGGAGTGCCAGAAGGCCGTGGGCGTCTGGCCCGAAAGCGTGCGGCCCGAAAGATCGGTGATCGTGCCCGAGATCATGATCGGCAGTTCGTTGCCGGTCTCGGCGAAGATGGTCTTCGCCGCATAAACCGCCGCCTTGGCGTTCAGCGTGTCGAAAATCGTCTCGATCAGGATGAGTTCCGCGCCGCCATCGATGAGGCCGCGGATCTGCTCGCCATAGGCCATCGCGAGATCATCGAAACTCACCGCGCGATAGCCGGGGTTGTTCACATCCGGGGAGATCGAGGCCGTGCGGTTCGTCGGCCCGCAGGCACCCGCCACGAAACGGCGGCGGCCATCCTTCTCTTGCGCGAGAATGGCGGCCTCGCGGGCGAGCCGCGCACCTTCCTTGTTCAGCTCATAGGCGAGATCCTGCATGCCGTAATCGGCCTGCGCGATCGAGGTGCAGGAGAAGGTGTTCGTCTCAACGATATCCGCACCAGCCAGGAAGTAGCTCAGATGGATGTCGCGGATCGCATCGGGCTGGGTGAGGATCAGAAGATCGTTGTTGCCCTTCAGCGGATGGTTCCACTGCGCAAAGCGCTCGCCCCGGAAATCCTCCTCGGAGAGGCGCAGATTCTGGATTTCCGTGCCCATCGCGCCGTCGATCACGAGGATGCGCTCGCGTGCCGCCGCATCAAGCGCAAAGCGGATTTCGGAACCCTTGGCAGTGAATGTCATCGAACCAAAACCTTCGTAAAAATTACGCAGCAGCCGCAACAGGCTGCGCCCGGAGGCCCAGCATGTGGCAGATGGCGAAGGCGAGATCCGCCTTGTTCATCGTGTAGAAGTGGAAATCGGTCACGCCATTGTCGAGCAGATCATAGACCTGCTCCACGGCCACAGCTGCGGCCACCATGCGGCGCGTCTCGGGATCATCTTCCAGCCCCTCGAAGCGCTTGGCGAGCCAGGCCGGTACATCCGTGCCGCACTTCGTCGCGAAGCTCGCGGATTGCTTGAAGTTCTGCACCGGCAGGATGCCGGGCACGATGGGGATGGAAATGCCCGCCTTCCGCACGCGCTCTATGTAGCGGTAATAATGCGCGTTATCGAAGAAGAACTGCGTGATGGCGCGGTCCGCCCCGGCATCCACCTTCCGCTTCAGCAGGTCGATCTCGAAATCGAGGCTGGGGCTCTCCGGATGCTTCTC
>JALOTF010000040.1 GCA_025458025.1 Beijerinckiaceae bacterium
TACTTTGCCCGGCAGAACCGCACTGCCCTCGTCCGTGATGGCAATCAGAATATCTTCGCTCGCAATTCGGTCGGCCATCTGATGAGCCGGGCGGGCCCATGCGCTGTCACAGCCCTCGAAAGAGATCGTCGGCTCACCCTTCGTGACGGGTTGCTCGGGTGCATTCAGCACCTTGGTGTAGAGCCGCTCGGCATCGCTTTCGATCTCGGCACGCCGCAGCGCAAGGGCTGCGCAGAGGGAGCGTACCGTGTCTTGGGCGAGTGGGCCTTCCTCCATGACAGCGCCATCCAGAAGCGAAAGATCAGGAACGTTCGCCACCGCTGATCCGGGACGATAGGCCTCACGGGCATAGCCACGTTCCAACCGATGCAGGATCTTGTCGGTCTCGAAATCCATCAGCCCGGCTACACCATGCTTGCGGATCGCTGCCATCGGGTCGTCGGCCCCGTCCATTTCCGCCGCGGCAATCCGGTTCAATGTCGCATAGATCCGCGCCTGCGCGCCGCCTCTCCCTCAGGAGCCGATCGGTCCGGTGATCTCCCCGGCGCGTGCGGCGAGAACGGCCAGCCTGTCGTCTTCCACCCGCTGCCGGGTTGCAAGATGCAGGCTTGCGAGATGGGCCGGCGGGCGGATCAGACGGAGCACATGCGTGTATGACGCCAACTTTATGGCTACTTGTGCACAGGAACACGTACAGACGGGTGGACAGGTGCCTGAAAATCATAAGAATTTTCAGGTCGTCAACCCAACTATATCAGAGACTTGACAAAAAAATATGGCTGGGGCGCCAGGATTCGAACCTGGGAATGGCGGAATCAAAATCCGCTGCCTTACCTCTTGGCGACGCCCCAACTATGGCGAAGCCTGAATCGGGCATCGCTCGGCTGATGGCTCTAGCGCCTCCCGGTGCGGGCTTCAACTCATCTTGGGCAAAAATTGCGTCTTCTGCGCCACAGCAGGGCTGGGAATGCAAGAGGCGGCAAAGAGTTGCCCTCGAGATGCGCGAGAGGCTTGCAAGGCTGGCATCAGGCCTGTATGGAACCGGCCTCGCGGCGGTCGCGGAGTGTAGCGCAGTCTGGTAGCGCACCTCGTTCGGGACGAGGGGGTCGCAGGTTCGAATCCTGCCACTCCGACCACGCGGTTTTCCCGATTTTCTTGAATTTTTTGGCAAGCCTTTGCCCAATGCTGGTCACTCAGGCCTGCCTTAGCCCAGCACGCGATTCGCCTCGGCTACAGCCACGAAGATATGGTAGAGTGAAGAAGCGGGGACGAACTCGCCCGTCACCTCGCCCTTGCCGTCGAACTGGTCATACCAGCCGCCCGCGAAAGGCCCGGCGAGGTAGGTCTTCATCATCTGCTCGATCACCTTTTCGGCCGCTTCGTCGGCACGATCCGCACCGGTTTCGGCTTGCGCGAGCCAGGCCTTGATCAACTCCGTCTGCGGCCATAGGCGCCGGGAGACCTTGCGAGGCTGGCTCAGCGTGTCGATTTCATCGATGAGGAATCCGTGCGTGGGCTCGGCTGCGCGCAGGGCCGCCCCGAGGAAATGCGTGCCGAGCGGGGTGGGCGGCTCGCCGAGCATCTTGTCGTGCTTGCGCAGCAACCACACCCATTCCGCCATATGGCCGGGCTCGACGATAGCAGCCCCATTCTCCTCGACCGGTTTCCAGTCGTCATCGAAGAATTCCAGCAGCAGGCGCGTCTTGCGGTCGATGAAGGTCTTCTCGAGCATCCGACGATAGCGCGCGGCTTCGGTGAGCGAATCGGGGTGCCCCACGGTCTCGGCTAGCGCGAGCATCGCCTCGAACATATGCATATGCGGGTTCTGGCGACGCGGCAGGGCCGGCGGCAGCGATTCGATCAGGAAGCCCTTCGCATCGGTCAATTCCTCGCGGACGAAGGCGAAAACCACGTCGAGCAGGCTCTTCACCTGAGCATCGCCCGAGGCGCGCGCGAGCCAGCCCAGGGCCAGCAGCGCGAAAGCGTGGTCATAGGCATCCCGATGCGCCTTCGCGACAGAGCCATCGGGGTTCAGCACTTCCACGAAGCCCGGCTTTCCATCCGGCGACCACGCGCGCAGCAGCATGTGCTCCAGCCCCTGGAAGGCGAGGCGCAGACCCTCTGTCCAGCCGAGCATGCTGGCATGGGCCAGCACATAGATCTGCCGCCATTGCACGCGAGTGCGGCGGAGGGCGGAGACATCCGGCCGGCCCTTGAAATCGCAGCGCTCATGAAAGCCGCCATGCTTCGCATCCCACCCTTGCATGGTCCAGAAGGGCAGGCTGTCGCGCTTCATCCAGTCGGTGAATTCACCAATGATCCGGCTCGGTGGCCGGCCACGCCGCAGCGAGGCGGCCCGCAACGGGCGGGCGGGCGAAGCGGAAACGGGGGGAGAACCAGACATGCGCAATCCGGAATCGGGGATGATTTGCAAAGGCTAGCATGCACTGGCGCCATCCGGCCATGCCTGAGCGTCATGCCGGGGCAATTGTCAGCACGGGTCTAACGGTCTATGCCCTCGCCCACGTTCCGGTTGCGTGTCACTCGCCGAGGCTTCCCCCATGCCCTTTCCCCTCGCCCCGCCCTGGCCGCGCAGGCCTGAAGGACGCGTTCTGCTGATGGGTATCCTGAACGTGACGCCGGATTCCTTTTCCGATGGCGGCTTCTTCGCGCAGAGCGAGGCGGCTATCCGCCATGCCGAGGAGATGGCGCAGGAGGGCGCGGATATCCTTGATATCGGTGGAGAATCGACCCGGCCCGGCGCGCAGGCCGTGTCTGCCACGGAAGAGTTGGCCCGCGTGGTGCCCGTGCTGACCGCCCTGCGCGAGCGGCGTTTCACGACACCGGTTTCGATCGACACCTACAAGGCGGAAACTGCGAAGGTCGCGCTGGAGGCCGGCGCGTCCATCGTCAACGATGTCTGGGGTCTTCAGCGGGATGCCAAGATGGCCGGCGTTGTGGCGGAAGCCGGCGCGGGCCTCGTGGTGATGCATAATCGCGAAACGAAGGATGAAACGCTCGATATTGCCGAAGACATGCTGCGCTTCTTCGAGCATTCGCTGGGGCTCGCCCGCGCAGCCGGCATTCCCGAGGATCGCATTGCGCTGGATCCCGGCATCGGGTTCGGCAAGACGCTCGACCAGAACCTCGCGGCAATCCGCGCCATTCCACGCCTCAAGGCGATGGGTTTTGCGGTTCTGCTGGGCGTATCGCGGAAATCCTTCCTTGGCCTTGTCACCAACCGCCCGGTGACCGACCGTCTCGCGGGCTCGATCACCGCGGGAATGATCGGCCTCGATCTCGGCGCAGATATCCTGCGCGTGCATGACATCGCCCCCCATCTCGACCTTCTGAAGGTGCGCGCCGCCCTTCACCCGGAGAATGCCGCATGACCATTCGTGACCGGATCGTGGTGAAGAAGATCGCCGTCTTCGCCTATCACGGCCTTTATGCGGAGGAGGCGCGGCTGGGCCAGCGCTTCAACATCAGCCTCGAATGCTGGCTCGATCTCGCCGCCGCCGGGCAGAGCGACGACATCACCAAGGGCGTGTCCTATGCCGATCTCGTGGGCACGGTGCAGGAAATCGCAGTGGGCGAGCGCTTCCACATCATCGAGGCTCTGGGCGAGCGCATCGCGGAGACCATCCTTGCGCAGCAGCCGCTGATCAACGAAATCGCCGTCACGGTCGAAAAGCCCGCAGCGGCAATCCCCGCCTTGTTCGAGACCATCGAAGTCACGATCCACCGGAGCCGCGCCCGTTGAGCCAGCCGCGCGCCCTCGCCCATCTCGCGCTCGGCGCCAATCTCGCGGACCGGTTCGAGGCCCTGCGAGAAGCGACGCGGCGCATTGCAGCGGTGCCAAAGATCGAGATTGTCGCGCGCTCGCGCATCTACGAGACGCCGCCCTGGGGCAAGACCGACCAGCCGGCCTTCGCGAACGCTGCGCTCACCGTGAGCACGAGCCTGTCGCCCCGCGCGCTGCTCGAAACCGGACTAGAAATCGAGCGCGCCATGGGCCGCGTGCGCATGGAGCGCTGGGGGCCGCGCCGCATCGATATCGACGTGCTGACCTATGGCGACGAGCACATCACCGAACCGCATCTCACGATCCCGCATCCCGCCATGGCCGAGCGCGCCTTCGTGCTGGTGCCGCTGCTGGATATCGCGCCGGATTTCATGCTCGACGGCAAGAAAGGCGCGGATCTTCTCGCGCGACTCGATCGGAGCGGCATCAAGCCGGCGGGCGATCTCGTGTAATCACAATCTCGCATGAAAAAGGCCGGGATTTCTCCCGGCCCGAATGCTTCGCGATGCCCTGATGATCAGGCGCGGCGCAGACGTTCCACCGCCCACCACGCCGCCGGCAAAAGCGCAGCGCCCATAAGCGTCTTGAACAACGTCGCCGCATAGAATGGCGCGACACCGCCGAGATAGGCCTTGCTGGCGCCGATGAGCCCTGCGAGCCAGGCGAAGCCGAACAGGAAGATCACGGCATGTCCCAAGGTCAGCGCCGCGAGCGCGCCGAGCACGCTCTTCGTCCAGCCGCGCTCGGCGAGAATGCCGGTCACGAAGGCCGCAGCCACGAAGCCAAGGAGATAACCACCCGTCGGGCCCATCATGTAGGCGAGGCCCACGCCCTTTTCCGGTGTGCCAGCGAAAACCGGCAGGCCGGCGAGGCCTTCGGCCATGTAGAGCAGCACGGTGGCCGTGCCGAGGCGCCAGCCAAGGGCCGCGCCGACCACCAGCACCACCAGCGACTGGAGCGTCATGGGAACCGGATAGAAGGGCACCTGCACCTTCGCCGAAAGCGTGAGAAGCCCCGTCGCGGCCAGCGCAATGGCGGCATCGCGCAGGAGCGAGCGGCTGCCCTTGCCGGCGAAAAGGGTATCGATCAGGGTGGCGCTCTGCTGCATGGACGTCCTCTTTCGCTGTCAGCCCCGAAACCGGTGCGCGACGGGAAAACCGTTGCACCGGAGCCTGCCGGTCTATAGGCCGGTATACCGACGAAGACAAGTTGGTGAAAAGGCTTGGCCATGGATGTCCCCTTCAACCTCGCCCCGCCCGAAACGGCCCGGCTGGAGGACATTGCACCCGGCATTCGCCGCCTGGTGGCCGGGAATGCCGGGCCCTTCACCTTCACAGGCACCTGCACCTATCTCGTGGGCACGGATGAGCTGGCGATCATCGATCCCGGCCCGGAAGATGGCGCGCATTTCGCGCGGCTTCTCGCGGCGATTGGCGAAGCGCGCGTGGCCGCCATTCTCGTGACGCATACGCATCGCGACCATTCCCCGCTCGCGCGTTTTCTCGCCGAGCGTACCGGCGCGCCCATCCATGGCTGTGCGCCGCACGCGCCCGCGCGGCCCCTGCGCCTCGGCGAGGTGAACAAGCTCGATGCCTCCGCCGACCATGATTACCGCGCCGATCATGAAACCGCAGATGGCACGATCATCCAGGTGGCAGAACATGCCTTCGAGGCGATCCACACACCCGGCCACACCGCGAACCATGTGAGCTTCGCGCTCGCCGGCACGGGCATCGTGTTTTCCGGCGATCACGTCATGGGCTGGTCCACCTCCATTGTGGCACCGCCCGATGGCTCCATGGCCGATTACATGGCCTCGCTCGAAAAGCTCGCGGGCCGCGAGGAGGACGCGCTCTATCTCCCCGGCCATGGCGGCGGTGTGAGCGATCCGCGCCGCTTCACCCGCGCCATTCTCAGCCACCGCAAGCAGCGCGAGTTGCAGATCCTGGATCGCCTCGCGGATGGTCCGCGCACGGTGCAGAAGCTGGTGGATGAGAATTATCCCGGCCTGCGGCCCGAGCTGAAGGGCGCGGCGGGGCTTTCCACCTTCGCACATCTGGAAGATCTGTTCGCGCGCGGGCTCATCACCGCCGAGCCCGAACTCGCGATGGATGCGGTGTTCCGCCGGGCCTGATCATTCGCGTGAAGCGAGGATTTCCTCGACGAGCCGGCGGATGCGCTTGGCATTCGCACCGAAATCATGCCGCCCGATGCGGCTCGCGGAGCGGATATCCACGCGCGTGCCCGCCGGCGTGGGACGGAAGCGGATCGTGATGTCATCCTGAAAGCGCAGGAGCGTCGTCTCGGCGATGGCCTCGATGCGCCCCTGCCCCGAGCGACCTCCGGGTGCGGATTGCTCGATGATGCGCCAGCGCAGCTTCTGCGCCGCTTCCAGCACCAGCCGGAAGGCAGGCTCGGCTTCCATGTCGAGCACCAGCGGCCGCAAATCGGCATAGGCCACGCGCTGGCGCTCGCGCTCGCGCGGGTCACGCACGGGCGGCACATGGCCGTTGCGCGCGGCCAATGCGGCGGAGGAGCGCGAGAATTCCGGCGGATCATCAAGATCCGTGGTGATGTCATTCAACAACGGCAATCGCCCGGCCTCGATGGCGAGCCATCCCGGCCCGCCGAGCACCAGCAGCGCGAACAACCCCGTGCGTAGCAGGCGGAACAGCCCGGTCCGGCCATTGCGCCAGATGTCGATAGCCCCCACGCCAGCCACCGCCAGCGCCAGCATGGCGAGGATCGCCGCGATCACGATCAGCGCGACCGCCTGCACCGGATCTGCCTTGCCGGAGCGCGCGAGCAAAACCGCGCCGATCGCGATGGGGATCGCGAGGATCGCGATCCGCTCCGACCACAAGGCAAAACGCGATTCGCCGGCGAGCGGCAGGCGGTAGCCCATGTTCAGCCCTCGATCTGCGGCGGCATCATTACGCAACGCGCGCGCAGCCGCAGCTTTGCCCTGAGGGCATGAAGGGGTGGCGTGGATTGCATGGCGTTTCCTGTCATAGGGCCGGTTTTCCACGCCTTTCTGGCATGGCCGTGGCATAACCGGAAGGCCGGGATCGGCATAAGCACTTGAAAAGCCCCGCAAGCCGCGCCAAGGGTGGCTTAATGAACGAGCGCAGCGTAACTCCGGCCCGGATCTGGTTCCGCTTTTTGCGGATGCACCAGCGCGGCCATTCCGCCATGTCTGGCCGGCTTCGCGCCATTGGCCTGTCGGTTGCGCAGTTTGACCTGCTCTCGACGCTGACCGAGGACGAGGGCATCACCCAGCGGGATCTCGCCGAGCGACTCTACGTCACCAAGGGCAATGTCTCCGGCCTCGTGGATCGCCTTGTTGAGGCAGGTCTGGTTGATCGCAAGCCGATCCCGGGCGATCGGCGCTCGCATTCCCTGCATCTGACCACGGAAGGCAGGCGAATCGCAGCCGAAGGGATGGATGTGCAAAAGCGCTTCATCCAGGAAACAATCGGGAAGCTGCCAGCAAAGGATCTCGAATTGCTCGACGTCACCCTTTCCCGCTGGCGTGAGACCTTCAAGGATCTCGAGACCAAGGACTAAGCCTGCCGGAAGACGGCGCGTTTACCCTTGTTAACGATTTGCCTCCGGTTTTCCACAATCGCGCCTAACCCCAATCACGATGGGTCGCCAAACCTCTGCGCAATCCGGGACCACCCGGTGCACCTGATTGCCAAGAGGAAATCCATGCCCCCGGCCTCGCTTTTCGCGGAAAGCCTTCGTAACCGCGAAACGATCCCCATGACCCGTGAGCGCCTCGCCGCCGCCGGCCACATCGCGACGCATTACCGCGCGATCCGCATGCCGGCCCTCGCCGCGGCTGCCCTTCGCATCGCCGAGCGCCGTCGCGCCCGCGAGCGCGCGAAGCAGATTGCGCAGACGGGCTGGAGCGACTGAGCGCGCATTTCGGCTTTCGGAAATGAAAAAGGCGGCCTTGCAGGGCCGCCTTGTTTTTTGGATTTGCCGTTGCGCTTAGCGCACGATGACCTTCGAACCGATCTGCACGCGGGCGTAAAGGTCGATCACATCGATGTTGTGCATGCGGATGCAGCCCAGCGAAACCGGCTGGCCAATCATCTCCGGCTCGTTCGTGCCGTGGATGCGATATTCCGTATCGCGGCCGCGCTCGTCATAGAGGTAGAGGCCGCGCGCGCCGAGCGGGTTGTTCGGCCCACCCTGCACGGTCGCCGGCAGGCCCGGCGCCATGCGGCGCGCTTCGTTGCCCGGCGTCCAGGAAGGCCACTCGACCTTGCGGCCGATGGTGGCCGTGCCGCGCCACTGGTGCGATTCCATGCCTGGCGAGATTTCGTAGCGCAGGACCGTGTTCGGATCCTCGACGAAATACAGGAAGCGGGCATCGTTATCGACGATGATCGTCCCCGGCGTTTTCTCGCCCGTCGTATTCGGCATGCGCAGGCGCGCACGGGCCGGATCGAGATCCCGCGAGAAGCTCTGCGGCGCAAGCGCCAGCAACTCAACATCCCGCTTCGTGAGGCTGGGATCGGGGAAGGAGGTGTAGGTGGAGCAGGCAACGGCCGCCAGCGAAACGCAAGCCGCAACACATGCTTTGAGAACGCGAGACAATGTGAACATGGTTTCTGAAGAATGGCTGATCATGGTTGCGTTTTGCTTAATGGCCTGAACTTCTTCCGGCGAGTGCAGGAAAGACACACCGCACCCCTGCATGTTGCAGCGCACGATTTTTCGAAACGCGGGGGATGCGCTACAAACGCCTACAGCATTGAGGCGCTGCGCAATTCGCGCCGATTCGCCTCCTGATCAGGCAAAAATGCAGCAGAAAATCGCATCATGACAACCCTTTTAATCACCGATCCGGTTTTTCAGGGCCATGCCATGCCGGCGGGCCACCCCGAGCGCCCGGAGCGCATGCGCGCCATCGAGCGGGCTCTTGCGGGAAGCGAATTTGATTCGCTCCGCCGCGAAGCCGCCATTGCCGCTCCGCTCGAGACCGCGCTGCTCGCGCATCCGGACGAATATGTGCGAATCATCGCCGCCAGCGCGCCTACGGAGGGGTTTCGCTTCCTCGATGGCGATACCTCGATGTCGCCCGGAACCCTGCACGCCGTGCTCGCGGCGATGGGCTCGGCCTGCCACGCGGTCGATGAAGTGGCTAAAGGATCGGTGGCGAATGCCTTCATTGCGAGCCGCCCGCCGGGACACCATGCCGAGAAGGCGACGCCCATGGGCTTCTGCTTTTTCAACACCATCGCGATTGCCGCGCGCCACGCACAAAAGGCGCATGGCCTGAAGCGCATTGCGATCCTCGACTGGGATGTGCATCACGGCAATGGCACGCAGGATATCCTGTGGGACGAAAAGGACATCCTCTTCATTTCCTCCCACGAGATGCCGCTTTATCCCGGCTCGGGCGCCGAGAACGAGACTGGCCGCTACGGGATGATCCACAATGTACCGCTGGTATCCGGCACCGACGGCGCGATGTTCCGCTCCATCTATGAGGCGAAGGTGTTTCCGCGCCTCGAAGCCCACAAGCCGGAGATGATCCTGATCTCCGCCGGGTTCGATGCGCATCGCCGCGACCCGCTCGCGAATCTCAAGCTGGAAGCCGAGGATTTCGGCTGGGCCACGCGCCGCGTGATGGAGATCGCGGATCGGGTATGTGGCGGAAAGATCGTGAGCCTGCTCGAAGGCGGCTATGATCTCGAAGGGCTTTCGAGTTCGGTCGCCGCGCATGTGGGGGAACTGATGAAGGCCTAGAGCGTCTCGGTCCCCGCGATCTCGATTCCGAAGGCGTTGAGGCCCACGAAGGCGCGATTGCCGGAGGTGGAGAGATTGCGGATGGATTGAACGCCGAGATCGCGCAGGATCTGCGCGCCGAGGCCCACCTCACGCCAGGCCTGCGCGCGCTGCTGATCGGAATTCTGCGGCTGGAGCGCAGCCTTGGGCACGCCCGCCGTGCCATCGCGCAGGTAAACCAGTACGCCGCGCCCTTCCTTCTTGAAGCGCTGGAGCGCTGCCTCGATGCCCTTGCCGCCACCGAACACATCGGTGATTGCGTTGGCGCGATGGAGCCGCGTGAGCACGGCGCGGCCATCCCCGATATCGCCATAGACGAGCGCCAGATGCTGCACTTCATCGAAGGGCGTGGTGAAGGCGTGGCCGGTGAGCGTGCCGATGGTGGTTTCAACCGGGAAGGTGTTCACGCGCTCCACCAGCTTCTCGCGCGCCTGCCGGTAGGCGATGAGATCGGCGATGGTGAGCCGCGCGAGCTTGTATTTCGTCGCGAAATCCGTGACCTGCTGCCCCTTCGTCACCGTGCCATCGTCGTTCACGAGTTCGGAGATCACGCCCACGGGCGGCAGGCCCGCGAGTCGGCAGAGATCGACCGCCGCTTCCGTGTGGCCCGAGCGCATGAGCACCCCGCCTTCGCGCGCGATGAGCGGGAAGATATGGCCGGGCCGCACGAAATCGCCGGCCTGCACATTGCCATTGGTCAGCGCGCGCACGGTCGCCGTACGCTCATCCGCCGAGATGCCGGTGGTCAGCCCCTCGCGGTAGTCGATGGAAACGGTGAAGGCCGTGGTATGCGCGGAATCATTCACCGCGACCATCGGGTCGAGCCGCAGGCGGCGCGCCTCGGCAATCGGCAGCGGCGCGCAGACGATGCCGCTGGTGTGCCGCACGATGAAGGCCATCTTCTCGGCCGTGCAGAGCGAGGCCGCGACGATGAGATCGCCCTCGCCTTCGCGATCATCGTCATCCGTGACGACGACAATCTCGCCGCGCTTGAAGGCTTCGATGGCAGCGAGGACGCGATTGGTGATTTCGGGCATGTCGTTCATCCGTTCCGTGGGGCCGAGCCCGAGAAAGTCGTTGGGGGTCACGGCGCCGCCGGTGGCGCGCGCGATGCGTTCCGCGGTTTCCCGCGAAATCCAGCTCGCGCCATCCTTGCAGAGCGCCGTGATGCTCGCGGGCGACAGGCCGACGGCTTCCGCGAAGGCGGAACGCTTCGTGCCCGTACGCTTGAGCCAGCTCTCGAGTTTCATGGGACTTCACTGCGCCCGAGCCATGCGGGCGTCAATGAAAAATGCTCCGGGATGGCATAAATTTCAGTGATACTGAAATTCAGCCCACCTGCCCGCGATGGCGCAGATAATGATCGGCCAGCACAATCGCCAGCATCGCCTCGCCCACCGGCACTGCGCGGATGCCGACGCACGGATCATGCCGGCCCTTGGTGCGGATTTCGGTCTCGTTGCCGTAGCGATCCACCGTCGCGCGCGGCGTGAGGATCGAAGAGGTTGGCTTCACGGCAAAGCGGGCCACGATGGGCTGGCCGGTCGAGATACCGCCGAGAATGCCGCCGGCATGGTTTTCCAGGAAAACCGGCTTCCCATCATTGCCCATGCGGATTTCGTCGGCGTTTTCCTCGCCGGTGAGTTCGGCGGCACCGAAGCCTGCACCGATTTCCACGCCCTTCACGGCGTTGATCGACATCAGCGCCGAGGCAATATCGCTATCAAGCTTGCCATAGATCGGCGCCCCGAGGCCCATCGGCACGCCTTCGGCCACGATTTCCAGCACCGCGCCGATGGAAGACCCGCTCTTGCGGATGCCATCGAGATATTCGGCGTAGAATTCGGCGGCCTGCGCATCCGGGCAGAAGAAGGGGTTGCGATCGACCTCCTCCCAGTTCCAGTTGCGGCGATCGATCTTGTGTGAGCCCATCTGTACCAGCGCGCCGCGTACGCGCAGACCCGGCACCACCTTGCGGGCAATCGCCCCGGCGGCCACGCGCATCGCGGTTTCGCGCGCCGAGGAGCGCCCGCCGCCGCGCGGATCGCGGATGCCATACTTCGCGTCATAGGTGAAATCGGCATGGCCGGGACGGAAGCTCGCGGCGATTTCCGAATAATCCTTCGAGCGCTGATCCACATTGTCGATCAGCAGGCCAATCGACGTGCCCGTGGTGCGCTGGATGCCATCGGCTTCGGTGAAGACGCCGGAGACGATGCGCACCTGATCCGGCTCCTGCCGCTGGGTCGTGAATTTCGATTGCCCCGGACGGCGGCGATCGAGATCGCGCTGGATCTCCTCGGCGGTCAGCGGGATCAGCGGCGGGCAGCCATCCACCACGCAGCCGATGGCCGGCCCATGGCTTTCGCCGAAGGTGGTGAAACGGAAAAGGTGACCGAAGGAATTGTGCGACATGGGCGGGCTTTAGCGGGAAAAGCGGGCGAAAGCCAAGCCCTTCCCGCTTTCGGGTGTCAATGCGCCCGCGCCATGGGCTGGGCCGGCGCACCGCCCCAGGTGGTGTTGGGCGGAATCTGCTCGCCCTTCATCACCAGCGTCAGCGGATTGAGCTGCGCGAAATCGCCCACCTTGGTGTCGTAGAGCACGGTGGCGAAAGAGCCGATGGTGACGCCCTCGCCGATTTCGATGCGTCCGACCTTCATCACGCGGTCTTCGTAGAGATGCGTCTGGAGGCAGGAGAGATCGTTCATGGCCACATGGTCTCCGATCACCACGCAATCGAATTCCGTGATGTCGGTGGTGTCCATGTAGACGCCCGAGCCGATCTTGCAGCCGAAGAAGCGCAGAATGAAAGGCAGGAAAGCGGTGCCGCGCAGATGCTCCAGCAGAACCTTGCCGCCAAGGCCCCAATAGAGCACGGCGACCGCCTCGGTGCGCATCGCCCACCAGCTCCACATGGGGCGCGCGAGCGGCTTGTAGACGCCCATCAGCGCCCATTTGATGGCGCAGACACAGGCTACCATGATGACCGGCATGACCACGCTGGCTGCGACGAACCAGCCGGCGGCTTCTCCGAAGGCGTTCCGCTCAATCGCCGGATAGACGAAGAAGAACATCGTCATCGAGCCGAGCGTGAGGAACAGCATGGTCGGGAAAGTGGTGTGCATCGCCTCGAACACGGCGCGCCACAGCTTCATCGCGAAAGGCGGCTCGTAGGTCCAGTTGGCGGCAACGCCCTCGAACTTCTGACGCACCGGGAACTTGATCGGCGGGGAGCCGAACCAGGTCTCGTCACGCTGGGTTTCGCCGGAATCCGGCGCCTTGGATTTCACGCCGATCAGCGTGCCTTCACGCAAGTGCGTGCCATGGCCGATGACCGCATTGTTGCCGACAAAGACGCGATCCTCGATCAGCGTCTTCTTGAAGGTCACCCAGCCGCGATGGATATCCTCGTCGCCAAGCGAGCACTCATCCGCCATGAAGCTCTTCGAGCCGATGGTGAGGAGATCGTAGCGCGCGCCGATATTCGTGGAGATTTCCGCGCCCTTGCCGATGCGCGCACCCATGAGGCGATACCAGGCCCGCATGTAGATGGTCGCATAGAGCGAGGAGAGCGTATCGAGCGACACTTCCGTGCAGAGATTCACGATCCACTGGCGCAGATAGAGCCAGGAATGCAGCGAATGCGTGCCCGGCTGAAGCCGGCGCGGCATCAGCGTCCAGCGCACGAGAATGACGAAGGCGATGGTGAAGACTACCAGAGCCGCGCCCATGATCCACGCGACGATGGGCAGCACATGGTACCATTGCACCCAATCCGCCGTGTTGAGCAGCACGGCCTCGATGGTGTCATACACGAAGAAGGCCGGGAAAAGCGGCATGAGGCCGATGCCCGAAACCGCAATGATCAGCAGGCCATAAACCCAGTACTGCATGTGCCGCCAGATCGGCCCCGGAAGCGAGCGCTCCGGCAGGGTCGCGGGGTCGATCATACCGACCTTTTTGGCCGGTGAACCATCCCAGATTTCGAGCGGTTTGATATGTACACCGGCGGGAATCGCCGACATGTCCTCCACGCGCGCATCATGGCCGATGCGGCAGCCGGCGGGCACCATCACCTGGTTGCCGATATAGCTATCCGCCCCGAGGGCAACCTCGCCGATCACGAGTTCGCCTGCCATGATTTCGGCATTGGCGATGTTTGCCTTGTGGCCGATGGAGGCGCCGGCACCGATCTTCACGAGATCCGCCGCGCCGAATTCGGCATGGGCAATCATCACGCCCGAGCCCACTTTCGCCCCGAGCAGACGCAAGTAGAGCCGCATGATTGGTGAATTCGCGAGATAGCTCGGATGTGCAAGCGCGTAGAGGCGTTGCACGAACCACCAGCGGAAGAAATAGGCGCCCCAGAGCGGATAGCGCCCCGGTTTCGTGCGGCCGATCACGAGCCATTTCAGCGCCACCACAAGGAAGAGCGTGCCGAACTTGATGCCGGCATAGGCGCTGCAGAGAATGCCCACCTGCTGCCAGAACGTGAAGTTCTGCTCATGGATGACCATGTAGGTCAGGAACACGCCGAGCCATTGAAGCGTGGAGATCGTGAGGATCAGCGGCATCGCCAGGCCTTGCGCGATGGTGCAGGCGATGCGGCGCGCAAGCGGGGGAGGTGCGAAGGAGAGATCCGGCGGCGGCCCCTTGAGATGCCCGAATTTCGCATCCAGCTCCGCGCCGATCTTCCGCAAGGTGCGATGCTGGTAGATGTCCTGCAGCGTGATGCCGGTGAAGCTCGGATTCTCGCGCACGATGGAAATGAACTGCGCGGCAATCAGCGAATGGCCGCCGAGATCGAGGAAGAAATCTGCCTCGAAGGTGATGGCACGGCCGGGCAGCACGCGCTTCGCCGCCGCGAGCAGCATGGCCTCGGTTTCGGTGCGCGGGGGTTCCTCGTCATTCGCGGCGATGATCGCTTCCGAAAGCGGCATCGCCTTCAGCGCCTTGCGGTCGGTCTTGCCGGAGACGAGGCGCGGCAATTCGGGAACGGTCTCGAACCGCTCGGGGATCATGTAGGGCGGGAGGCGGCGCTTCAGCTCTTCACGAAGCGTGGTCGCAGCGATGATCGCCTTGGGCTCGGGCACGCAGAAGGCCACGAGGCGCTCCATGCCGCCATCGTTGCGCACCACAACCGCAGCCTGCAGCACATCGTCACAATCGACCAGCGCGCTTTCGATTTCGCCGAGTTCCACACGGAAGCCGCGGATCTTCACCTGATCGTCGATGCGGCCATGGAAGGCGATGTTGCCCTCGGCATTGAGGCTCACGGCGTCGCCCGAGCGATAGAGGATCGGGTCCGTGCTCGCATCGCGGAACGGGTTCGCGATGAATTTCTCGTTCGTCAGATCAGGCCGCGCGAGATAGCCCTGCGCCACACCGGGACCTCCGATGAGGAGTTCGCCCTCCTGCCCGGGGCCGAGCAGGTTCAGGTTCTCATCGACAATATAGGCCGTGTAATTTGGGATCGGACGGCCGATGGTCACCGGCTTGCCGCGCTGCACTTCCTCGGCGGTTGCCACCACGGTCGCTTCCGTGGGGCCATAGGTATTGAAGATGCGCCGCCCCGGCTTCGCCCATTTCTCGACCAGGGCAGGCGGCAAAGCCTCGCCGCCGAGCAGGATGAGTCGCAGGCCGGGAATGTCCGCCGGCAGCACGGAAAGCAGCGTCGGCACGGTATCGATCACGCTGACCTTTTTCTCGGTCAGCAGGGACGGCAGCTTCTCGATATCCGCGAGCACCTCGGGGGTGGCGACATAGAGCGTCGCGCCCGCGAGATAGGGCACCCAGATCTCCTCCATGGAGAGATCGAACGCCACAGACGCGCTCTGGAACACCACATCATCCTCGATAACGCCGTAGACCGCGTTTCCGGAGCGCAGGAAATGGCAGATATTCGCCTGCGTGATGACGATGCCCTTCGGGATACCCGTCGAGCCGGAGGTGTAGATCATATAGGCGGCATCCGAGGGCGTGGCCGGCTGCGGCTCGGCCTCGCTCATCGCAGACTCGCCCATCAACGCGCCCGCCTCGTGGTGCGGCACGGGAATGGCCTTGCCCTTGGAGAGGCCGGTCACGTCGGTCACAATGCCGATGGCATCGCAATCCGTCAGGCAGGTCGTGATGCGATCAACCGGGGCATCCCAGTCGAAGGGCAGGAAGGCGGCGCCGGTTTTCGCAATCGCGACCTGCGCCAGCAAAAGATCGATGCCCCGCGGCATCCAGAGGCCGAGCACACGCCCGGGCGCAGCACCCAAAGCCGCAAGGCGACGCGCGGCCCGATCCGTGAGCCGGTCTGCTTCGCCATAGGTGATCTGGCGATCGCCCGAAACGTAAAGAAGCTTGTCCGGTCGCTCGGCCGCGCTGGCCCGGAAGATCATCGCCAGGGTTTCGGACCGGATGAGATCGGGATCGACAGGGCCTGCCAGGAATGCGCTGCCTTCGAGACCGGCACGCGCCAGCTCGGAAGGCTTGAGAACCGCCTCAGTACCGCTCATTCCATCCCCGCTCCACCGGGTTTTACCCGGTCGTGCTGCCCCGCTGGCGGTTAGACGCGAAAAACTTCCCCCGCGTCAATCGAATCCGCTCGTTTCAGGCTTGAAACACTCGAATTGCGGCAAAACACGGATGAGAATCGCATTTCACCGGCCTTTTTCCACACATATTGCACAAGCACTGAACCGGTTCTGAACGAGGGGCAGCGACCGGTAGTCGCGCCGATCACGGCTCCCAGTGGCCCGGCCCCGGCAACCAGTCATGCCGGCCATTCTCGATGCGCAGCAGCTTGCCCTGCCAGATATCGGCGCCCACGGCATTGCGGCGCGAGACCTCCGCCATCAGCACGAGCAGCACGCGCGCCACACCGCCATGGGCCACCACGCAGGCATCGCCCGTGAGCCCATCGAGCCAGCCGGCCACGCGCTCGCGCACCATCTCGTAGCTCTCGCCGCCCGGAGGCACGAAATTCCACTTGTCGCGATCACGGGCCTGCGCACCACCGCCATCGCGCTCCACGATGTCGCGCCACGTGCTGCCTTCCCAGCGGCCAAAGCAGATTTCCTTCAGGCGGTCATCGACCGCATAGGCCTCGGGCGGAAGGCCGAGCCCCGCGCGCAGGAGCGCCATGGTCTCGCGGGTGCGCAGCAGCGGACTCGCGATGAAGGGGAGGCTTGCGAGATACCGGGCATCCACACCGTCGAGCTTGCCCGCGCCAATGTTTCGCCCGATGGCGCTGGCCTGCTGGCGACCCTTGCTGTTCAGGGGAATGTCGGTCTGTCCCTGAAGCCGCCCTTCGGCGTTCCAGTCCGTCTCGCCATGCCGGAAGAAATAGAGGATGGGCATGGGCCGGAAATACGCCTCACTCGACCGTGATGGTCGCGGTTACGGCGCGCACATCACCATTGGGATAGACCACGCGGAACTCGACCTTCTCCTCGCCGCGGAAGCGACGATCAGACCGGTAGATTACAGCCTGCCCGTTCGGCGAGGTGCCGATGCAGGTGCGGCGCGGGGCGCCGGGCACATCGCGCAGGTTGATCGGATGCGGACGGGTGCGCAGCTTGCCGCTCTTCGGGTCGCCGGTGAATTCCACCTTGGGCGTCGCGCCCACCTTGCAATCGCGATCCAGCGTCAGATAGACGCCGAGAAAGATATCGGAAGCGGGGCGGCCCTTGCGCGTCACGTCCACGGGCGTCGTCACCGGGGTGTGGGCGGGCGCTGCGGGAGCCGCCTGTGTGCCGGGTGCCGGGACGGCCGGGCGCGGAACGGGCGTGATGGATTGCGCCATGGCGTCGGCAGCTCCGAAGAGTGCAACGAAGCCCAACGCGGAAAGCCGCAAGCCCTTCACGATCAGCCTCATTCCTTGTCGAGGGACAAATCCGGCGCGTCCGGATTCTTCATGCCGACGACATGATAGCCCGAATCAACATGCATCACTTCGCCGGTGACGCCGCGCGAGAGATCGGAGAGCAGGTAGAGCGCGCTGTCGCCCACTTCCTCGATGGTCACGGTGCGGCGCAGGGGCGCGTTGTACTCGTTCCATTTCAGGATGTAGCGGAAATCGCCGATGCCGCTGGCGGCAAGTGTCTTGATCGGGCCGGCGGAAATCGCGTTGACGCGGATGTTGCTCGGGCCGAGGTCAGCCGCGAGATAGCGAACGCTGGCTTCGAGTGCCGCCTTGGCGACGCCCATCACGTTGTAATGCGGCATCCACTTTTCGGCGCCGTAATAAGTGAGCGTGATGATCGAGCCGCCGTCGGTCATAAGCTTCTCGGCGCGCTGGGTGACGGCGGTGAGCGAGTAGCACGAGATCAGCATGGATTTCGTGAAATTCGCTTCAGTCGTCTCCAGATAACGACCCGTCAGCTCGTCCTTGTCGGCAAAGGCGATGGCGTGAACCACAAAATCGAGCTTGCCCCAGGCGCGCTCGATCTCGGCGAAAACGGCGTCGATGGACGCAGCATCGGTCACGTCGCAATGGCCGGCGACGATGCCGCCGAGTTCCTGCGCCAGCGGCTCCACGCGCTTCTTCAGCGCGTCACCCTGATAGGTGAAAGCCAGTTGCGCCCCTGCCGCATGGCAGGCCTTGGCGATGCCCCAGGCGATGGAACGGTTATTGGCGAGCCCCATGATCAGGCCGCGCTTGCCGCGCATCAGCCCGTTGCTCTCGGCGCTCCCGCTTGCTTCTGCCATCGTATCCGACCCTGAAAACCGGTGTTTCGTTTCTCGCGTCCGTCCGGAAGGGAAGCGAAATCCCGGCTTCGACAAACGGCGCATGCGCGCGCCAACCCTTTAAGCATTCCGGCGCAAGGTGCAAGCGTGTCGCAGGCGGAAGCCGCAATTCTCAGCCCGCGCGGCGGCGAAAGAAGCCTTCCACCTCGGGATCATGCGGGCCGAGATCGATCTCGAGCGTCACGAAAAGATCGCCGGCCTGCTCCCCTTTGGGCAGGCCTTTTCCGCGCAACCTCAGAGTTTTGCCACCGCTGGTCCAGGCCGGGACAGTGACTTCCACCTCGCCGGTGAGCGTCGGCACGCGCACCGAACCGCCAACCACGCAATCGCGGATGGGGACCGGGACAGACACGCGCAGATCGCTGCCATCCACGCTGAAAGTGGGGTGCTTTGCATAGCGGATGGTGACGAGCGCATCACCATTCGCCGCGCCGAAAGGCGAAGGATGGCCCTGCCCGCGCAGGCGCATGGTCGTGCCGTTGGCGACACCTTTCGGCACGTTGATCTCCAGGGTCCGGCCATCGGGCATCGCCACGCGATGCGCCCCGCCACTGGCGATGCGCTCCAGCGGCACATTGGTTTCGACGGTGATATCCTCGCCCGGCGGCGGTCCGCGACGGCCCGAGCCTTTCGCCTGCCCGGCGAAGGGATCACGCGGGCCGCCCTCGAACTGCCGGAAGATGTCGGAGAAGATGTCGCGCGGATTGGCGCCGGGACCACCGCCCCCGAAATCAAACTTGAAGCCGCCTGCGCCACCGCCGGGGAAGCCGCCGCCACCGCCGAAATCGGAATAGGCGCGCGGCTTGCCATCCGCATCGATCTCGCCGCGGTCGAATTGCCGGCGCTTCACCTCGTCACCGAGGATCTCGTAGGCGTTGTTCACCTCGGCAAAACGCGTCGCGGCCTTGGCGTCACCCCGGTTGTGGTCGGGGTGATAGGCTTTTGCGAGCTTGCGATAGGCGCGCTTGATCTCTTCTGCCGAGGCTTCGCGCTTCACGCCGAGAATCTGATAGGGATCAGGCATCGTTCTTCCGCAGCGGGACAGGGTTGAATCCAGTTGCACGGAAGATGGGGTGGATCGCGCGCTGTTGCAATAGTGCAACGCCGCAGAAACTCAGTCCCGGCGCAGGGTAAGAGGCGGGTTCGCGGGCAGCATGGCCGGGCTCGCCTTCGGCAAGCGGAATTCGTTGTCCTTGGCTTGGGCCTGGGCAGAGGAGCCTATGGGTTTCACATCGCGCATCGCCCATTCACCGGGGCCGGTGCGGCAGGCCTGGCCTTCATGCATCACCTCGCGCGCAACGAGTTTCTCATGCGGGTTCTGGATCACCTTGGCGCGGAAGGGCCGGCAGACCGTGTCCCCCACGAGCGCCAATGCGCCGCTGGGCTCGAAGCGGCCGGATTTGCGCGAGGCCGGATTATCCCAATTCACGGGGAGGCCCGCACCCTGCGGATCCACCGCGAGCGAGAGCGCGGCATTGGCGCGGCGCCAATCCTCGTCATCAAGCGGGATCGCGAAAACTGCGGCCTGCGGGGGCGCAATGCTGGCCGTTGTTTCTTCCTCGGCACCGCCGAAGCCCGGAATGTTCATGGTGAGCGAGCAGCCCGCCGACATCAGCGCAAGCGCCAGCGACAGAAAGGCGAGCTGGGCACGCGCACGGCGATTGCGCGAAGCCGTCGGCTTCCTGTATCCGTCAAGGGCCCGAACCGGACGCGACTCCACGCGACTCTCCCAACACACGCGTTTCGCGCCCCATTAGAGTTGGAAAGCGTTAATGAGCAGTGACCTCGAAGCCCCATCGGAGCCTTTCGTGCTGTTCGATGAATGGTTTGCGCTGGCCCGGAGCAAGGAAATCAACGACCCGAACGCGATGGCGCTCGCGACCGTGGATGCCCATGGCCTGCCCAATGTGCGCATGGTGCTGATGAAGGAAATCACGCCCGCCGGCGTGGTGTTCTACACCAATACCGAGAGCCAGAAGGGCAACGAGATCGCACAAAACCCGCAAGCCGCAGTGGTGTTTCACTGGAAATCCCTGCAACGGCAGGTGCGCTTCCGGGGCCCGCTCGCGCGCGTGAGTGACGCCGAGGCCGATGCTTATTTCGCCTCCCGTGCGCGGGACAGTCGCATTGGCGCCTGGGCCTCGCAGCAATCACGCCCGCTGGAGGATCGATTCGCGCTCGAAAGGGCCGTGGCGCGGGAAGCCTTGCGCTTTGGCCTTGGCGAAGTGCCGCGCCCGCCGCACTGGACCGGCTTCCGGATGACACCGCTTTACATCGAATTCTGGCAGGACAAACCCTTCCGCCTGCATGAAAGGCTGGTCTTCCGGCGCGAAAGCCCGGATACCGCTTTCAGGACAGAACGCCTTTACCCGTAACCGATCCCGAGGAGCAGGATGATGATGGACCGATCCGGTTCGAATAGCGGCGGCGAACGCCGTACGCTTCTGCTCACTGGTGCCTCGCGTGGCATCGGTCATGCCACCGTGAAGCGCTTCAACTCAGCCGGGTGGCGCGTGCTCGCCTGCTCACGGCAGCCTTTCCCCGAAAATTGCCCGTGGGAAGGCGGACAGGATGACCATATCCAGGTCGACCTCGCCAACCCGGAAGATACGCTCCGCGCCATCGACGAGATAAAGTCACGCCTGCCGGATGGCCGCTTGCATGCGCTCGTGAACAATGCGGGCATTTCGCCGAAAGGTCCGGGTGGCGCGCGCATGGGCTCCATCCAGACCCCGCTGGCCGATTGGCTGCAGGTCTTTCAGGTGAATTTCTTTGCCTCCATCATGCTCGCGCGCGGTTTGATCGACGAACTCAAGGCCACGAAGGGCGCAGTGGTGAATGTCACCTCCATCGCGGGCGTGCATGTCCACCCCTTCGCGGGCGCGGCCTATGCCACCTCGAAAGCCGCGCTCGCGGCGCTGACCCGCGAGATGGCGGCGGATTTCGGCCCTTATGGCATCCGGGTGAACTCGATCTCGCCGGGTGAAATCGACACCTCGATCCTCTCGCCGGGCACCGAGAAGATCGTTGAAACACTGCCTTTGCGTCGCCTCGGCACGCCGGAGGAGGTCGCGAAGGCGATCTACTTCCTCTGCACGGAAGCCTCGTCCTACGTGACGGGTGCCGAACTGCACATCAATGGCGGACAGCATGTCTAGGCCGGTGCTGGCAGCCTCCATCGCGGTGTTTCGCGAGGGGAAAGTGCTGCTGGCCCAACGGGGCAAGGCGCCGGCGCGCGGGCTCTTCTCGTTGCCGGGCGGTCGAATCGAACCCGGTGAGCGCATGGCCGACGCGGTTCTTCGCGAGTTGCAGGAAGAAGTGGGGCTCTCGGCCGAGATCGCGGGTTTTGTCGATCATGTCGAGCATATCGAGCATGGGCCGGATGGCTCTCTCCTGGCGCATGCCGTGATCTGCGCCTTCGCGGGCCATTGGACTGGCGGCGAGGCCACAATTTCGGATGAGGCCGAGGCGCTCATCTGGGTCGATCCGCTCGCGCCCGGTGACCTGCCCATGACACGCGGCCTGCCGGATATCCTGCGCAAGGCACACCGGATCATCATGGAACAGGCCGCATGAAGCGCCGCGCTCTGGCTCTTCTGCTGGTCGCGCTTCTGCCTGTCCCGGCGATGGCACAGCAGCAGCCCGCGCCGCAAACGCAGCGCCGTGCGGCCCCGCCTCCTCAGCCGCCGAAAGAGCCCGTGCGCCCGACCCTGCCGGCTGAATATGAAAAGCCGATGCTCGAACTCTCGGAAACTCTCGGTTCGCTTGCCTTCCTCACCACGCTCTGCCGGCCCGAGGAGCGCCCCAACCCGTGGCAGAAGCGCATGGAAACGCTCGTGGAAAGCGAAGGAAACGCACAGGGAAACCGCGAGCGGCTGATGGGCGCCTACAACGCGGGCTTCTCGTCTTTCTCGACGACCTACCGCCAATGCACGGATGCGGCGCGCGCCGCGCGATCGATCCTCGTGCGTGAAGCCTCGCGCCTCGCCCGCGCGCTGGAGCAGCGCTACGGCGGTTAGGCCATCCACAGGTCTATCCCCTTGAATTCCAACAAGGTGAACCCCCGCGTTAACGTTTTCGCAACTCCTTGCTCGCTTTCGCAAACACGAGCCGCTAGTTTGCGTTTGACGGTGACGAGAGCGGGTGGGGACCTTCTGTCGTGCGCCGGATTCGCCCGGGCATCCGCCCGCGCGAGGCCAGCCAGAAAGACCGGACACGCCCGTGCAGACCGCCAAGCCGATGGGAACCGCCAGCGACGCGCATTTCGCCGAACAGAGGCGCGCGGCCTATGGCTATATCAACGAAGCTTTCGCCGAGGGCCGGCATGACGGCATTGACGGCGATTGTCTCGCGCATGCCGCGCTCTTCGCGGCTTTCGTGGAACTCGTGGCCACCTATGGCGAGGATGCAGTCTCGAAATTTGCCGAGCGCCTGCCGGAACGCATCCGCAGCGGGGAATATTCGGTTCGCCTGAAAAACTGAAAGGGCCGAACGGTCTACGACTTGCAACCTGCCGGCGAAGTCGCCGCTTTTGTTCCGATCCATGACAGGTCGGGTGCCGAAGCGGGACGCTGCAGGGGAAGTTGTTCATGCCAACGGTTCATTCAATCCAGCATCTGCGGGCGCTTGCAGCGCTTGGCGTGGTCGCGGCTCATCTGGAAATCTACCTGCAGAGGCTGGGTCAGAATGTGCCCTGGCCGCATTTCCTCAGCTATGGCGTCGATCTGTTCTTCGTCATTTCAGGCTTCATCATGTGGGTCACCACAGCTGGAAAGCCGGTCACACCCAGCGCCTTCATCGCCAAGCGCCTCATGCGCATCGTGCCGCTCTACTGGGCGGTAACAGCCTTCGCGCTGATCGTGCTTCTCACCAATCGCAGCCTGATGCCCGCTGGTTCGCTGGATTGGAGCCATGTGGTCGCCTCCTTCCTGTTCGTTCCTGCCGTGCATCCCGTGAACGGTGATCTCCAGCCGCTGGTGACGGCGGGCTGGACGCTGAACTACGAGATGTTTTTCTACGCGCTCTTCGCGCTTGCGCTGTTCCTGCCCGAACGGCTTCGCCTCGGCGCAGTGCTGGCGATGCTGACGGTGAGTGTCGCACTGGGCGCGATGAAACCCTCGCCCACGAGCGCCTTTGCGTTCTACTCCAACAACATCCTGCTGGAATTCGGCTTTGGCCTGATCGTCGGTGTAGCTTTCACCCGCAGTTTAGCCCTCCCGGCCATGCATGGCCTGCTCGCGATGGCCCTTGGCTTCTCGGGCTGGGTCGCCGGCTCGGAATTCTTCGGTCTGGTGGAGCCGCGCGCACTGATTGTCGGCGTGCCGGCAGCGCTGATCATCCTCGGCGCTCTCATCCTTGAACAAAACGCAATGGCGCCGAAAAACCGGCTGCTACACCTGCTGGGTGACGCCTCCTATTCCATCTACCTCACGCATGGCGTGGTGCTTTCAGCCTTCACCCGGTTCTGGATGAAGCTGGCCCCCGGTGCGCTGGCATCATCGGTCGCGCTTTTCGCTATAGCCGGATTCGTCGTCGCGAGCGTCGCGGGATTGCTGATCTACTGGCTCTTCGAGAAGCCCGCAGCGCAGTTCTTCGCGCGCTCGGCCAAGGACAAAGCACAGCAGGCGAAACGCCTCAGCTTCGCGATGCGCGCGCCCTAGAGGCCTGCCCAGCGCGCCAGCGCGATGATGGCCACGCCAGCCAGCGCCGAGAGCACATCCTGCCCGGTCAACTTCATGATGACGAGCACGGAAGCCGAGGCGATCCATTCCGCCGGGCCACCGCGCATCGCCGCGACGGCCACGATTCCCGCCATCACCGAAAGTGGGGTCGCGCGCAAGGCCGCCTCGATGCGCGGTGTTATCGTGACAAAACGCATCGCCACAAAGCCTGCAACCCGGCAGCCATAGGAGGCCAGCGCCATGGCGAGCAGCAGGAGGGCAAACTCGACATTTGTCATGCGGATTCCGCCTCGGTGAAGCGCATCCACGCGAAAAGGCCGCCGGCAATGCCTGCAATGACAGGCGCCCACGCGGGCGAGCCAAGCCACGCGACGCCCAACGCCGCGACCACCGCAACAGCCATCACACCCCAATCGCTCTTCTGCCGAAACATGCCAACCATCATCGCGGCGGAAAAGGCAATGAGCATGAAATCGAGGCCGAGCACACGCGGATTGGGCGCATAGCCGCCCATCACGGAGCCCGCTGCCGTGCCGACGAGCCAGGCGAGGCAAGGGCTCGCCGCAGAACCCAGCACAAAGCCGGCATCGCGCTCGCCATTCTCATAGGCATTGATCGACATCAGCCAGTTGCCGTCCCCGAGAATGTAGAGGGTCGAATAGGCCTTCAGCGGAGGAACCTGGCTCAGCCAGGGTCGCAAGGTGGCACCAAACAGCACATAACGCGCATTGATGACGAGGATGAGCGCCACAACCGACCAGAGAATCGAGGCTGTGAGCGAGGTGCTGGCTACAAGAATCGAGAGCGTCGCCATCTGCGCCGAGCCGGAATAGACCACGAGCGAAAATAGGAACGCCTGCAGAGGCGAAAACCCCGCCTGATCGGCCACAAGTCCAAAGGCGAGGCCATAAACGAAGACGCCCAACCCGAAGGCCGCACCACGCCGGAAGCCACGCCCGAAACCGGCGCGCGTGAAGGAAACGGCCTCACTCATGGTTCAGGCGCGGAGCGTCTCCTGGAAGCGCACCGCTTCCCCTTGCGACGGCGTGGTGATCTCGCCTTCCCACATCACGCGCTTGCCGCGGATGATGGTGCCCACGGCCCAGCCCTGCACCTCGACGCCATCATAGGGCGTCCAGCCGCAGCGTGAGGCGATCCAGTCGTTACGGATCACATGCCGGCGCTTCAGATCCACGATGGTGAGGTCCGCGTCATAGCCTTCCGCGATGCGCCCCTTGCTCGCGATATTGAACAGACGCGCCGGGCCGGCGGAGGAGAGATCCACGAAGCGCTCCAGC
>JALOTF010000041.1 GCA_025458025.1 Beijerinckiaceae bacterium
GAAGTGATCGGGCGCGATTCCGATGGCGAATTGCTGGCGATTCCGGTCGATTGGAACGATGCGCGCGGCGAAGCACCGCGCATCATCGTGATGCTTCCGAAACGCGGCGGGCGCGATGCCCCGCCTCCGCCCGGCCCCGGCGACCGGGCGCTGATGAAGATCGAGCCCACGAACGAGGAGGACGGCCCGGCTTACGAGGGCCGCATTCTGAAAATGCTGTCACGGCCTGCGAAGCGCATGCTCGGCGTGTTCCGCACGGCGGCGGATGGCTCGGGCCGGGTCGTGCCGGTAGATCGCAAGGGCCAGGGCCGCGAGGTGCGCATCCACGGCACCGACCACACCGCGAAAGATGGCGATCTCGTTTCCGTCGATATGCATGACCGTCCCGGCCCCGGCCTTTCGGGCGGAAAAATCCGCGAGCGGCTGGGGTCATTGAAGAGCGAGAGGGCCGTGAGCCTCATCGCCATCCACAACCATGAGATTCCGCATGTCTTCTCGGAAGCCGCGCTGAAGGAAGCCGAGGCAGCGCAGGAACCTACGCTCGAGGGCCGCGAGGATTGGCGGGACATTCCGCTCATCACCATCGATCCCGCCGATGCGAAAGACCATGACGATGCCGTGCATGCCGAAGCCGATCCTGACCCGGAAAACCCCGGCGGGTTCATCCTGCATATCGCGATTGCCGATGTCGCGGCTTATGTCCGGGCCGGCTCGGTGCTGGATCGCGAGGCAAGGTTGCGCGGCAACTCGGTCTATTTCCCGGATCGCGTCGTGCCAATGCTTCCGGAACGGATTTCAAATGATCTCTGCTCGCTGAAACCAAACGTCAATCGCGCCGCCATGGGCCTGCGCGTGGTGGTGGACAGGCACGGGATGCGCCGCGCGCATTCCTTCCATCGCGTGCTGATGCGCTCGGCGGCGAAGATCGCCTATCCACAGGCGCAAAGCGCGATCGACGGCATCACCGACGACACCACCGGCCCGCTGCTGGAGCCCGTGCTGAAGCCGCTCTACGGCGCCTATGCCGTGCTGAAAGCCGCGCGGGACGCCCGCGAGCCGCTCGATCTCGACCTGCCCGAACGCAAGCTGGTGCTCGACCAGCAGGGCCTCGTGACGGATGTCATCATCCCCGAGCGGCTCGATGCGCATAAGCTCATCGAGGAATTCATGATCCTCGCGAATGTCTGCGCGGCGGAAACGCTGGAAAAGGCGCGCATTCCCCTGCTCTACCGCGTGCATGATACGCCGAGCCTCGAAAAGATGCAGGGCCTGCGGGATTTTCTCGATACCGTGGGCATCACCCTGCCGAAGCAGGGCGCGGTGCGGCCCAATCTCTTCAACCGCATTCTCGCCCGCGTGAAGGACAGCCCGAACGAGGTGCTGACCAACGAGATCATCCTGCGCAGCCAGGCGCAGGCGGAATATGCGCCGGAGAATATCGGGCATTTTGGCCTCAATCTGCGCCGTTACGCGCATTTCACCTCGCCCATCCGGCGCTATTCCGATCTCATCGTGCATCGCGGGCTTATCCGCGCGAATGCCTTCGGGAATGATGGCCTGCCCGACACCACCCCCGATGCCATGAAAAAGCTCGGCGAGGACATATCGGCCTGCGAGCGCCGCGCCATGGCCGCCGAGCGCGAAACAGCGGATCGCCTCATCGCGCAATTCCTCGCGGAACAGGTCGGCGCGAGCTTCTCGGGCCGTGTCACGGGTGTCACGCGTGCTGGGCTGTTCATCCGGCTGGATCGCACCGGAGCCGATGGCCTCGTGCCGATTTCCACGCTGGGCGACCAGCGCTTCATGCATGATGAAGCAGCACATGCCCTCGTGGGGCAAACGACAGGCGAGAGCTTCCGACTTGGGGATCAGGTGAAGGTGCGGCTGGTCGAGGCCCTACCATTTGCGGGGGCCCTGCGCTTTGAAATGCTGAGCGAGGGTCGCTATGTAAAGGTCAGCCGTGGCCGTTCGCGCCTGCGCCCTCAGGATGAGGCGCGCGGTCGCCGGCAGAACCGGCGCAACATGCGGCGCGATGATCAGCCCCGGCGCACCGAACCGCGCTCCGGCGGCGATTTCCGCTTCGAGGATGAATGATGAGCAACCGGACCGACCGCGCCAACGCAAGCCCGAGCGACGCCCCACGCGACTGGAAAGACGCGATCGGGCGCGGTTTTCGCTGCCGTTGCCCGGCTTGCGGCGAAGGCAGGCTGTTCGGAAAATTCCTGAAGGTGCAGCCGTCCTGCGAGACTTGCGGCACGGAATTCTCCGGCCATCGTGCGGATGACCTGCCGCCCTACATCACGATCATGATCGTCGGCCACGTCATCGTGCCGCTGTTCCTGCTGGCAGAGCGCAGCACGAACTGGCCGGAATGGGTGCATATGGTCGTGTGGCTATCGCTCACGGCAGCACTCACCATGGCACTGATCCAGCCCGTGAAGGGCGCGACCATCGCCTATCAATGGGCCCTGCGCCTGCACGGTTTTGACCCGCGTGGCGACATTCACGACATTCCGCTGAAGAGCTGACCCCGTGACCGGCCTGCCCTCCGAGAATGAGCGCCTCGAGCTTCTGAACCGCGAGGCGCGTCGTCATGCCGGGAAATCCGGTCGCCCGGTGGATGCAGCGACGCTGATCATCCTTGATCGCACAGGCCGCGAGCCGCGCCTGCTGATGGGCCGGCGGCACAAGAACCACCGGTTCATGCCCGATGTCTTTGTGTTTCCCGGCGGTCGCTCGGAAGCCGGCGATGCGCGCGTGCCGGTGGCTGGCGCACTTGACGAGGCCAATCTCCAGCGCCTCATGCTCGCGAGCCCGCGCGCCAACCCCTCCCGCATGAAGCGCCTCGCGCTGGCGGCCATCCGCGAGACCTTCGAGGAAACCGGCATCGTGATCGGCAGGAAAGCCGAGGCCACGCCCACACTCACCGGGCCATGGGGCGAATTCGCCGCCACGGGCCACCTGCCCGATCTATCTGGCCTCACCTTCATGGCCCGCGCCATCACCCCGCCGCGCCGCCCGAAGCGGTTCGACACGCGCTTCTTCGCGGTTGAGTCGACCGCCATCGCGCATCAGGTGCCGGATATCGTCACACCCGAGAGCGAACTCACCGAACTAGCCTGGCTCACGCTGGATGATACGAAGGATCTGCCGCTGCCGCTCATCACCCGCGTGATGCTCGGCGAATTGCGGGAATGGCTGGCCGCGCGCGAAAACGGCAGCACCGGCGGTATTCCATTCTATCGCGAGCGGCATGGCCGTATGGAGCGAAACCTGATCTAACGCGCGTTAGAACGGCACGCCCGGCACCGGCGCATTCGAGCCCGGCATGGGCTGGATCTTCGCATCTTTCGGCACGGTAAAGAGCGCCGGATTCTGCGGCTGGCGCAGCACGCGAATGGCGCGCACCGGTGCGCCGCCCTCCTCCATCACCAGGGGAATGCCATCATCCGCGAGGCAGATCGTCGCGCCATTGATGCGCGCCTCGCGACAGGTCTCACCGGCCACCTCGCGCGTTGCCTCGCCAGCTTCGATCGCCATGCCAAGCACGGGCTTCCCGCGGCTGCCATAGATGCCGCGCTGCCCCTCCGCGATGAGGATGAGCACATCGCCCTTGGCGAGATCACGCAGCATCACCTGCCCGGAGCCATCCAGCGCCTCGATGCGCAGGATACGACGCTCCGCGAGGTAGCGCACGCGCATCATCTTGCCGCCCTCGCCCTGCACCCAGTCCATCTCAAAATCGCGCAGGCCGAAGAGTTGCAGACCGCGCGACTGCGCGAAGGCCGGGGAAAGACCGAGACACACCACCAGCAAGGCGAGGAGAATGCGCAAAGGTCGCGCCTTTCTGTCATCCGAATCGTGCGAGAAGCCTAGCATGACCGCCTCGCCCGTTCAGCCCGGCCCGGAAACAGGCCCCAACCCTTCCGAGCGCCTGCGGGTGATCCTCTCCGCCGTGGCAATCGTGACGCTCGTGGGCGTGTCGCTCAGCGTCTCCGGGCCATTGCTGGCGCTGGAAATGGAGCGTTGGGGCACACCCTCGACGCTTGCCGGGCTGACCGCGACCCTCGCCGGCGTTGGCAATCTGCTGTTCGTGCCCTTCGTGCCGCGTTTGGCCAGCCATTTCGGCGTGAAGCGCCTCGTAGCGACCATGCTGCTAGTAGCGGCTGGGTTGCACCTCGCCTTCTGGGCCATTCCCTCGCTGTGGGTCTGGGCGGCCTTCCGCTTCATGCTCGGCGCCTCCATCGGCACCCTGTTCGTGCTCTCCGAATACTGGATCAGCGCCGCCGCGGATCCCAAACGGCGCGGCTTCATCATGGGGGCCTATGCGACGGCGCTCGCCATCGGGTTCGCGATCGGCCCGCTGCTACTGATGATCACCGGCACGCAGGGCCTTGCGCCCTATGCCGCCACCGCCTTGCTGATCCTCACCGGCCTCCTGCCGCTGACGCTGATCGGCCCGAACGCGGCGGATGTGCATGGCTCGCCGCGCGCCTCGGTGGTGAGCTTCGTGCGCCTCGCCCCGGCCGCGACTTTGGCCGCGCTGACCGTCGGCGCAATCGAGATCGGCGCGTTCACGCAACTCCCTGTCCATGGCCTGCGGATGGGATGGCCCGAAACCTCTGCGGCGATGCTGGTTTCAGCCTTCGCCATCGGCAACGTGCTATTCCAGATGCCCATGGGCTGGCTGGCCGACCGGCTCGACCGCCGGAAGATCCTCCTCGGGGTTGGGCTCTCCGCCACGCTGATCGCCGCAAGCCTACCGCTGACAGGCGCGGCCTTCTGGCCGCATGCGGGCCTGTTGATGCTGCTCGGCGGCCTTGTGGGGGCGCTCTACACGGTCGGCCTCGCGCATCTCTCCAGCCGGTTCGTGAATACCGATCTCGTCTCGGCCAATGCCGCCTTCGTCATGCTCTATTCCGTAGGACAAATGGGCGGGCCGCCCTTGCTGGGGGCGGGCCTCGATCTCGCCGGAACATGGGGTGTGCCAGCCGCGATGGCGCTGGTACTCGGGATTTATGCGATCATCGTGGCGTTCCGTCTCAGGGCCGCGCCCGCCCCGCGATGAAACAGGCGCTTTTGCGCTTGACTTCGCGTGCTGCTTTGGCGATACGAGCCGCCTGTCTGCCGGGCGCCATCCGCCCGGTTCTTCGTTTTTCAGGCGATCCGCGCTGCGCACAGTCGGGTTGACCGCTCCAGAGGTGAGACCATGGCCAAGGCCGCCACCATCAAGATCAAGCTCGTCTCGACCGCCGATACCGGCTATTTCTACGTGACGAAGAAGAACGCGCGCACCGCGACCGAGAAGCTCTCTTTCAAGAAGTATGATCCGGTGGCAAAGAAGCACGTGGAATTCAAGGAAGCGAAGATCAAGTAATCTCGCTTCCTCCGCATGGCGGAACGACCAAGGCGCTTTCGAGCGCCTTTTTTGTTGCCTTTTCAGGCTATTCCAGCCGGTCTTTGAGAAACGGATCAAGGAAACGAAAAGGGCCGGCACCAGAACGGTCGAGGAGGCAACCTTCCCCGCCCCAGCAAGCCGGCCCAACCCGTAAGGACCCAGGAGATGCGGCGGACCTGAGCAACCCTCGCGGGACCGGAGGAGCGAAAGGCCAAAGACCGAATCGCAACGCTCCGAGTTCCAAGGCGATCAGACTAGCCCGCCCGCAGAACTTGGCAAGCCGCGCTCACGCGGGAACACGCCTCAGGCGGCGAGCTTCACCTGATTGCGGCCCGCGCGCTTGGCTTCATAAAGCGCCTCATCGGCCATCTTGAAGAGGCGATCCGGGCTGTTGAAGCCCTCGCCGGCCGTGGCAACGCCAATCGAGACCGTCACCTCAAGGCCCTTTTGACCCTTCTGGATCGGGAATGGCGTCTTTTCGATGCTCTGGCGGATGCGCTCGGCCACGCGGCTCGCGGCGAATGTTTCAGTATCCGGCATCACGATCACGAATTCCTCGCCGCCAAAGCGGGCGACAATATCGATGCCGCGCACCACCTTGCGCAGACGTTCGGCGCATTCGCGCAGCACGTCATCGCCGGAATCATGGCCGTGCTCGTCATTGATACGCTTGAAATGATCCATGTCGATCACGAGAAGCGAGATCGCCGCACCACGCGCCACGGTGTCGTTCATCAGGCTCGCGAGATGCGTATGGAAATAGCGCCGATTATGCAGCTTCGTGAGCGGATCGAGGATCGCCAGCTCCATCGAGGCCTGGAGATTCTCGCGCAGCCGCTCCTGATAGCGCTTCTTGCGCACCTGCGTGGAGAGGCGCGCGACGAGTTCGTTCCGGTCGATCGGGCGAATGAGATAATCGTTCACACCCATATCGAGCGCGCGCAGCACGCGGGCATCGTCGGTCGTTTCTGCCAGCACGAGAATCGGCAGGTTGCGGAGTTTGTCATGCGAGCGGACCTGCGAGACGATGCGCAGGGCATCGACGTTCTGCAGGCCAAGGCTCATCACGAGGCAGTCGCAGCCTTCGGTCAGCAGGCGATTCACGAGATCGGTAGGATCGTCGATGCAATCCACGACGTGATGCTGTGCCAGCGCGACCTTCATGCGGTCGGCGGCATTGGCGCGATCTTCGACAATGAGAATCCGGCCATTGCGGCCATCTTCGGCGGCGGCAATCGCCAACGGGTCGGGCAGGCCGAGCGTCTGCGAATTCGCCGCGCGGGCGCGCAATTCATCCGTGAGGTGCTTGAGGCGCACGAGGCTGCGCACGCGGGTGAGCAGCGCGACCTCGTTGATGGGCTTCGTGAGGAAATCATCGGCGCCGGCCTGCAGGCCGCGCAGGCGGTCGGCCGGGCTATCGAGCGCAGTCACCATCACCACGGGCAGATGCGCGGTCGCCGGCGCGGATTTCAGGCGCTGGCAGACCTCGAAACCGTCCATGCCCGGCATCATCACGTCGAGCAGCACCACATCGCATTCGCCGCGCTCGCAGATGTCGAGCGCCTGCGGGCCATTCATGGCCGTGACAACGGTGAAATACTCGGCCGTGAGCCGTGCCTCGAGCAGGCGGATATTCGCGAAGACGTCATCGACGATCAGGATGCGAGCGGTCATGCGTTTTCAGCCGATGAAGTTCCGAATGGTTTCGACAAATTTGACGACGGAAATCGGCTTCGAGAGATAGCCCTCGCAGCCCGATTGCCGAATGCGTTCTTCATCCCCCTTCATCGCGAATGCGGTGATGGCGATGACCGGAATGGTCTTCAGGTCGTCGTCTTCCTTGAGGAGACGGATGACATCCACGCCGGAAACCTCCGGCAGCTGGATATCCATGAGAATGAGATCCGGATGATGGGCACGCGCAAGCTCGAGGCCTTCAAGGCCAAGGCGGGTCTTCAGGGTCGCATAGCCATGCGCCTCCAGAAGATCGTTGAAGAGCTTCATGTTGAGGTCATTATCCTCAACGATGAGAACGGTCTTCGGCATTGAGTTTGGTCCATCCTTCGGGAAGCACACCGGTTATGGCGGCTCCGTTCCCTCCATCCGGTTTTTATACGCGAAGGCGTGAAGCAATCGGTAAGCACCCTGCCCCTCGACCGGAAAGGCGCAGTTCGTTACGAGCATGGTTGAGCAATCGCTAAGAGACGCGCGGAGTTTTTCGATGCCCCCTCGCCCACCGGCCACAGATCCGGAAATGCTTGCGATCTCCGCGCTTTCCTTCCTCGCGGAAGAACCGGAGCGTCTATCGCGGTTCCTCGATCTCACGGGGCTGTCGCCCGGCACATTGCGGCAGGCCGCGGCTGATCCGCGGTTCCTCGCTTCCGTGCTGGATTATCTCGCGGCGGATGAAAGCCTGCTGCTGGCGTTCTCGGCCAATGCACAAGTGACTCCGGAATCGATCATGCAGGCCGCCGCGCGGATGACGCGCGACTGAGCAGGCTCCTTCCTCACTTCGTGCAGGGATCGGCCTTCAGCGCCTCGTATTTCACCGCGCGGGCCTTGAGCGAGAATTCGGGAAACTCGAACACGAGATCACCCATCACGCCATTGGCGAAGACCACAGAACGCAAGGTGTAGACCGGCACGCGATCGCCCGGCTCATCGTTGTAATAGGCCATGGCCATGGGCCAGCGCGGCATTGCGGTGAGTTCCGGCGTGCGCAGAACCGGTTCCACGCGGTTGTTGCGCTCGCCTTCCAGCGCCTGCCCGATGGCGGCATTCACCTCGAAGATCTTCTCGCCGCCCTCCGAGCCATCGAAAACGCGATTCTTGTAGCTGCGCTCACCCTTCTGTGCCGCCTCGATCATCGCGATGGACAGCGCGGAGGGGAACAGTACATCGCCGTCAAAATCGCTCTTGCGGCCCGGCGGCTTCTTCATCGCCACCGAGAGCGAGCCATCCGAGCGGCGCCTTGCCTCGCCATCGGCATCGCGGAGGATCTGCCCCTGCATGCGGTTGAGCATGGTGAAGGCGAAGCGGCGGTTATCGGCATCCTCGAACAGGTTCACGCGGAAATCCATGCGGCGCGCAGCGCCATCAGAATCGAGCAAATCCACAACCTGCCGGTAATTCGTGGCATAGCCGTCGCAGGCATTGCCGGAAAATTCGAGCGCCATCAGGCCACTGGCCCCGGTGATGCCCTGCGCGCTGCTTTTCTCGCCCAGCTGCACCTCATAGACGATGCGATGCGGCTGGAGCACCACGCGCGCCGCATTGGCAGCAGCCGGGGCCTGCGCGAAAGCGGGCGCGACGCCCATCCCCGACAGAATAATCCCCGCGCCCAGAAGGGCGACCCGGCCACCGGCGAGCGCTCCGCTCACGATCCGCTGCATCATACCGCTCACCCGTCCTCGTTGCTGATATCGCCGAAACATGATCCTGATCCACCGTCGCCATGGCCGATTTGCGGCAGAAGGCTTGAGAATCGTCCTCCGGCGGACCAAGAATGCGTGCCCGCTGTTTTGGGCCACACCGTTTATGGACGCAAGGAGAACACCATGTCTGCCATCGAAGCCCGGCTGCGCGATCTCGGAATCACGCTGCCCAGCCCCGCGGCCCCGGTGGCGAATTATGTGCCCTTCCGCCGCTCCGGCAATCTGCTGATCGTCGCGGGCCAGCTCTGCATCGGGCCAGATGGCAAGATTGCCGACAAGCACAAGGGCAAGCTCGGCGGGAGCGTTTCCGTGGAGGATGGCCGCGAGGCTGCAAGCTTCTGCGCCGTGAACCTGCTGGCGCAGGCCAAGGCCGCCCTCGGCGATCTCGACCGGATCACCGCCTGCCTTCGCCTCGGCGGCTTCATCGCCTCCACGCCCGATTTCACCCAGCAGGCGCTGGTGATGAACGGCGCATCCGATCTCATGGTCGGCGCGCTCGGCGAAGGCGGCAAGCATGCGCGCACCACCATCGGCGTTCCGGTTCTGCCGGGCGATGTCTGCGTCGAGGTCGATGCCATGTTCGAGGTCGCGTGATGGTCTTCGCCTCGCCCCTGCTGGATGCAATTTTCGCGCGTCCCGTCGCTCATCGCGGTCTGCATGATGCCGCTGCGGGCGTGATCGAGAACACGCGCTCGGCCTTCGCCGCAGCCCTTCACGAGGGCTATGGCATGGAATGCGACCTTCAGGTCACGGCCGATGGCGAGGCGATGGTCTTCCATGATTACACACTCGACCGGCTGACCCACTCCACCGGTCGCTTAGATGCAATGACGGCGGATCAGCTCCGCCATGTGACCTTCAAGGCCAGCGGCGACCGCATGCAATCGCTGGCGGAACTCCTCATGCAAGTCGAGGGGCGACAGGCTCTGGTGGTGGAGGTGAAAAGCCGCTTCGACGGCAACACCGCCATCTGCACGCGCATTGCGGCTCTGGTGCACGCCTATACCGGCCCGCTGGTGCTCAAAAGCTTCGACCCCGCAATGATCAAGGCCCTGCGCGCGGCGGGCGTTACCCAGCCGCTCGGATTCATCGGCATGAACGCCTATGAATATCCGGATTATGCGGGCCTCTCGGCGGAGGAGAAGCACGCGCTCGCCAATCTCCTTCACTTCAGCGAAACGCGGCCGGATTTCCTCTCGTGGAAGCATCAGGATCTGCCCTCCGCCGCGCCCTATCTCTGCCGCAGCCAGCTCGGCCTGCCGGTGATGAGCTGGACCATCCGTTCGGCGGAAGAAGCCGCGCGCGCGAGGCCGCATATCGATCAGATGGTGTTCGAGGGCTTCAGGCCGCTCGCGAATTGAGGCCTGCGGCGGCATCGCACCTGTCCGCCGCGCGCCGAAAGCCTTAGTTCTAGGGAATGACTGCACCCCGCCTCACGGTCGAAATCCTGCCGGGCCTTGCTGGCCTTGCCGCGCCGGAATGGGATGCGCTCTCGCAAGGGCCGGCGGACAAAAAGCCCAATCCCGAAGGCCCTTTGCTGTTGGCCGCGGAATCGCCGTCGGAAGGCCTGCGCAGCGCGGCTGAGACCGCTGAATCGTTCCCGGAGGAGGATGAATCAATCTCTGAGGTTGCGGAATCTCCCTCTGAGGAAGATGAGACCAACCCCTTCCTCACACACGCGTTTTTGCTCGCACTGGAAAAATCCGGTTCAGTCGGCGGCAGAACGGGCTGGACGCCGCTGCATCTCGTCGCGCGTGATCATCAGGGCCACGCGATTGGCGCGGTGCCCGCCTATGCGAAAAGCCATTCACGCGGCGAATACGTGTTCGACCACGCCTTCGCCGAGGCCTATCATCGGGCGGGCCAGCGATACTATCCGAAGCTGCAAATCAGCGTGCCCTTCACGCCAGCAACCGGTCGCCGGCTGCTGGTGCCCGTCGGCCCGGAGGCAGAGGCCATCCGCGCCGGGCTCGTCACCGGGCTCGAAGGCCTGCGCCAGCGCCTCGATGCCTCCAGCGTGCACGCGACCTTCCTCACGCCGCGGGATCGCGACACCTTCCTCGGACAGGGCTATCTCGAACGGAACGACCAGCAATTCCATTTCGAAGCCGCCGGCTGCCGCGATTTTCAGGATTTTCTGGCGAGCCTCGCCTCGCGCAAACGCAAAGTGCTGAAGCGCGAGCGCCGCGATGCCCTCGCCAATGGCATCACGGTCGAGTGGCTGACGGGCAGCGACCTCACGGAAGCGCATTGGGATGCCTTCTTCGAATTCTACATGGAGACGGGCAGCCGCAAATGGGGCACGCCCTACCTCACGCGCGCCTTCTTCAGCGAAATCGGACAATCCATGCCGGAGAGGATCCTGCTGATCATGGCGAAGCGTGCGGGGCGCTACATCGCAGGCGCGCTGAATTTCATCGGCGGCAACACGCTTTACGGGCGCAACTGGGGGGCCATCGAGCATCACCCCTTCCTGCATTTCGAGCTTTGCTATTATCAGGCGATCGACTTCGCCCTCTCGCGCAAACTCTCGCGCGTGGAGGCTGGTGCGCAGGGTGAGCACAAGCTCGCGCGCGGCTATCGCCCGGTGAAGACCATCTCCGTGCATCGCTTTGCCGATCCGCGATTCCAGCAGGCCGTAGCGGATTATCTCCGGCGCGAGCGAGCGCATGTGGATGCGATGCAGGAGGAACTGGAAGCGCTCACGCCCTTCCGGTCTGCGTAATCCAACGCGGGTTGCCAGCGGCCGGTACGAGGCGCAGACTATGGGCCTCGCTCAATCTGGCCCGAGTCGCCGGGCGGAAGCGCGAATTCCAAGGGGGAAAGCATGGAAACGAAGGAAATCGGCCGTCGTGGCGTGCTGCGCATGCTGCTGGGCCTCGGCGCCGTGGCCGTGGGTGCCAGCGTGATGATGATGCCGGGCACGGCGGAAGCCGCGACCCCGCCGGCGCGCGAGCCCGAGCCGGAGAATACCGCAGCCGAGATGGCACCGGAAAGCGAACTGCCGGCCACCGAGCAGACGCAGTATTACGTGGTGCGCCGTCGCCGCGCTTATTATGCCCCGCGCCGTCGCGTGGTCTATGTCCGCCCGCGCCGTCGTGTGGTCTATGCCCGGCCGCGCCGCCGCGTTTATGTGGTGCGTCGCCGCCGCTACTGGTAAGCCTCGGGCGCCCTGCGCAAACCCGCGAGAATTGGGGCGATCCCGGCCTGCCGGGGTCGCCTTTGCATGAGAGGAGCAACCCTGCATGACGCCCTATGACACCCAGAACATCTTCGCGAAGATCCTGCGCGGGGAAATTCCCTGCCATCGCGTCTTCGAGGATGAGAGCACGCTGGCCTTCATGGACATCATGCCCCGTTCGCCCGGCCATTGCCTGGTCATCCCGAAATGGCCGGCGCGCAACCTGCTCGATTGCGATCCCGAGGTGCTCTCTGGCCTCATCGTGAATGTCCAGCGCATCGCCAAGGCCGCGAAGCAGGCGCTTGGCGCGGATGGCGTCACGCTCCAGCAATTCTCCGAAAGTGCTGGCGGGCAGGAAGTGTTTCACCTGCATTTTCATATTCTTCCGCGCTGGGAGGGCATGATGATGCATCGCCATCCCGCGCCGAAGGCCGAGATGGAGACCCTCGCCCGGCAGGCGGAGACGATCCGTGCCGTTCTGGCCGCGATGTAAGGCTGTGGCCCTCGGGCTGGCGCTGTTTATCCCAGCGCCGGCACTGGCGCAGAGCCCGCCGCGCGGCCCTTCCGCCGAAGGGCTCGTGCTGAAACTGCTGCTCGGTTATGACGGAAAGGCGCAACCTCAACCCGAAAGCTGGCCTCTCGTGCCGCGCCTGCGGGACGCGCTGAACCGCACGGATCTCGGCTCGGATGTGCTGACCGGCGACCGCAACGCCGCGCTCACTGGCATTATCGTGGATGCAGCAGAGCTGCTGGATGCCCGCCGCGCGCGCGTTCTCGCCCGCTACAGGCTCGACGGCGCGGAACGCAGCGTGATCATCGATCTCGATGCGAATGAAGGGGCGTGGCTTATCACGGATATCCGCCCCTCATCAGGCCCCTCGTTCCGGCAGATGCTGCGAATCAGCCGCTGAAATAGACTGCGGCGGTAATCAGCAGTGCCTCGCCCGCAATGACACCCGCGAGAATCGAGCGCCGCGCGAGATAGAAACCGGCGACGCCCGCCACGAGCGAACCCGCGCGCCAGACCAGCGGAATCGCCACCAGCGCGCCACTCGGCGTGAGAATAAGCTTCGCGACAACGCCTGCCAGCAATGCGCTCGCCACCGCTCGTACCCAGACGAGGATTTCGGAATTCTCATCGATTCCCCGGCCGAAAAACACTGCAAGCCAGCGCCAGATCTCGCTGGGTAGAAAGCCGAAGAAGATGACCACGAGATAGGGCCAGAGCCCGCCCGTGACCTGTTCCAGCCACGCGATCATGGCGCACCCGCCTTCGCGCGCCGCGCCTTGATGAAGCGGTGGATGAGATAGGCCAATGTGCCGCCCACAAGGCCCTCGACCAGCAGATCCAGACCGGATGGCACAATGGCGATGGCGAATGGCGCAAGCCCAATGCCGAAACCGAGCGCCAGCCAATCCACAGGCTGCTTCGCAGCAGCCACCATGTTGAGAAGGAAGAACAACGGCGACGTCAGCAGCAGGCCCGCCGCGAGCGCAGCCGGCAATTGCCCGATGAGGTAGTAACCGGCGCCCGTGGCCAAGGCCGCCGCAACGAGCACCGTGTTCGCGAAACCGAAAAAGTAGGGAATCCGCCGCTCCGGCGGCATATCCGGCATCACGCGCATGGAATGCACCCACGCGGTGATGGCCACGAAATGCGAGATGAGCAGTAGCACCCAGATGGGCGTGCCGGGCCGGCGCAGCAGCGGCAGCAACGCCATGGTCATCGGCAGAAATCGCACCGATGACAGGGAAACCGCGACCGCCACGGCTGGCAGCGCCGCTCCCGAGGCGATTGTGCCGAACAGCACCATCTGCCCCGGCGCAGCCCAGATCAGCACCGTAGAGAGCACCCCCGCCCCCATGGGAAAGCCCACATCGCGCACGAGGCCGCCCACGCCCACCAGCGAGGCCATGAGCATGAGCGCAGGCAAGCCAGCCGCATCGCGAATGCCATCGCGCGCGGCAGCCCAGGTCACGGAGGGGGAATCGGAAGCGGGGTCGGCGGGCATGGATCAGCGATCCATGGATAGCGGCTCGGCCGCGCGCCGTCGAGACGCGCGGCATGATTTCAAGGCCTTGAACGGCTCAGTTCTTCAGCGGCAGCTTCGGCACGGAGGAGCGACGCGGCTTGGGCGGCTCGTCGTCATCCGTGGCCTTGGGCGGCGGCAATGCCTTGCGTGCCGCCAGTTTGCCCTTGGGCAGAGCCTTGCGCTTCGGTTCTTTCGGCGGCGGCAGGGCTTCCTGTTTCGGGCGCAGCGGCCCTTCCGGGAACTCGAAGCCGAGCACGCGCTTGCCGTTCTCCTCGCGCGTGGTGACGCGCACGACGCCGCCCCCTTTCAGCTTGCCGAAGAGAACCTCGTCAGCGAGCGGGGTCTTGATGGCGGTCTGGATCAGGCGAGCCATGGGCCGCGCGCCCATCTGCTCGTCGTAACCGTTCTCCACGAGCCAGGCGCGCGCCTCATCCGTGAGTGAGATGGTGACATGCCGATCCGCCAGTTGCGCCTCAAGCTGTGCAATGAACTTGTCCACGACCTGCGCCACGACTTCCTTCGGCAGGTGGCCGAAGGGCACAACGGCATCGAGCCGGTTGCGGAATTCCGGCGTGAACATCTTGTTGATCGCCTCGGTATCCTCGCCTTCGCGTCGCGCGCGGGTGAAGCCGAAGGCGCTCTTCGCCATGTCAGCGGCGCCGGCATTCGTGGTCATGATGAGGATCACGTTGCGGAAGGAGACTTCCTTGCCGTTGTGATCGGTCAGCTTGCCGTGATCCATCACCTGCAACAGGATGTTGTAGAGATCCGGATGCGCCTTCTCGATTTCATCGAGCAGCAGCACGCAATGCGGGTTTTGGTCCACGCCATCCGTGAGCAATCCGCCCTGATCGAAGCCGACATAGCCCGGAGGCGCACCGATAAGGCGGCTGACAGTGTGCCGCTCCATATATTCGCTCATGTCAAAGCGCAGGAGCTTCACGCCCAGCGACGACGCGAGCTGCTTCGCGACCTCGGTCTTGCCGACGCCGGTGGGGCCTGAGAAGAGGTAGCATCCGATGGGCTTCTCGCCGTCGCGCAAGCCCGCACGCGCCAGCTTGATGGCCGCCGTGAGCTGGCCGATGGCGCTTTCCTGGCCATAGACCACGCGCTTCAGCGTGGTCTCCAGCCCCTGAAGCACAGCCGCATCATCCTTGGAGACGGATTTCGGCGGGATGCGTGCCATGGTGGCGATGGTCGCCTCGATCTCCTTGAGGCCGATGGTCTTCTTGCGCTTACTCTCGGGCAGCAACATCTGCGAGGCGCCGGTCTCGTCGATCACGTCGATGGCCTTATCCGGCAGCTTGCGGTCATGGATGTAGCGCGCGGAGAGTTCCACCGCCGCCTTCACCGCGTCGTTGGTGTATTTGAGCCGGTGGAATTCCTCAAAATAGGGCTTCAGACCCTTGAGGATTTCAATGGCATCCGGGATCGTCGGCTCGTTGACATCGATCTTCTGGAAGCGGCGTACCAGCGCGCGATCCTTCTCGAAATACTGGCGATATTCCTTGTAGGTGGTCGAGCCGATGCAGCGCAATGTGCCGGCCGCGAGCGCGGGCTTCAGCAGGTTGGAGGCATCCATCGAGCCGCCAGAGGTGGCGCCCGCACCGATGACCGTGTGGATCTCGTCAATGAAGAGAATGGCTTTCGGGTGCGCCTCGATCTCCTTCATCACCTGCTTCAGGCGCTCTTCGAAATCACCGCGATAACGCGTGCCCGCGAGCAGCGTACCCATATCGAGCGAGAAGACGGTCGCATCGGCCAGTACATCCGGCACCTTGCCGTCGACGATCATACGCGCGAGGCCCTCGGCGATAGCCGTCTTGCCCACACCGGGATCGCCAACGAAAAGCGGATTATTCTTCTGGCGGCGGCAAAGCACCTGAATCGTGCGGTTCACCTCCGGCATGCGGCCAATCAGCGGATCGATTCGTCCACCGCGCGCCTTCTCGTTGAGGTTCACGCAATAGGCTTCGAGCGCGCTTTCCTTGCCCTTCTCGCCTTTGCCGTTGCCGTTCTCGGCCTTGCGAGGATCGGCAGCGCCCTCCTCGCTCTCCTCATCCGCGCCGCGCGGGCTGCGCGAAACCGAGGCACCCGGCCTCTTAGCGATGCCGTGGCTGATGAAATTCACCGCATCATAGCGGGTCATCTCCTGCTCCTGCAGGAAATAGGCGGCATGGCTCTCGCGCTCAGCAAAGATCGCGACGAGCACGTTCGCGCCGGTCACTTCATCGCGCCCCGAGGATTGCACATGGATGACCGCGCGCTGGATGACGCGCTGGAAACCGGCAGTGGGCTTCGTTTCCGTGCGCTCCCGCGCGATCAGCGCATCGAGCTCGTTATCGATGTAATTCGTGACCGTGCGGCGCAGATCCTCGAGCTTGACGTTGCACGCTTCCATCACGGCCGCGGCATCTTCATCGTCGATCAACGCGAGCAGCAGATGCTCCAGCGTGGCATATTCATGCCGGCGGTTGGAGGCCAGGCTCAGCGCCTGATGGAGGGCATTCTCGAGGCTTTTCGAAAAACTGGGCACGGGAACCGTCTCGCTTTCCTTGTTTTCCCGCGGAAGTTTGCACCCCTCGCGGAACCTGCACAGACCTTGCGGCCCTTGGCCGCGGCGAGGCCCCCACCTGCCGCTACTTCTTTTCCATCACGCATTGCAGCGGGTGCTGGTTGTCCCGTGCATAGGCCATGACTTGTGTCACCTTTGTCTCGGCGACCTCATAGGTGTAGACCCCGCACTCGCCCACGCCGTGATGGTGCACGTGAAGCATGATGCGGGTGGCATCCTCCTCCGTCCGGTTGAAGAAGTGCATGATGACGTGCACCACGAACTCCATCGGCGTGTAGTCGTCGTTGAGCAGAAGCACGCGAAACAGGTCCGGGCGCTTGGGCTTGGTAACAGTCCGCGTCGCAAGAGCCGTGCCGTTCTTCGGTCCCTCACCCTCATCCCCGGGCGGACCGAGGCGGGCGGGCCAATGCGCGCGGGTTGAATTGACGACAGGCAGCACGGCGACCTCTCACGAGAACACGCCACCAGACAAATCACCCGATTGAGGTGGAGGGTGGCGCAGCGCCGGTCGACAATCAAGGCCCTTTCGGCGAGGGCCCATGTTTCCTTGCGCCGCATCAATGTGGGGAACGCGAGGCGCTTCCGCCAGAGGGGAAAACACGGATGCCGGTGGAAAATCGCGGAAATCAAAACAAGGGGTATGAAAAACGAAAAAACCCGGCGCTTTGGGGCGCCGGGCTACACTACGCTACGCGAGAAACGCAGTCAGAAATCAAACTCTTCCGCGTATCCGCTGAAAGACGGGCTTACTTGCCGGCCTTCGCGAAAATGGTCTCGAGCGGCTTGGTCGCTTCCTTGGCGAGCTCGGTCACGAGCTCACCCACCTTCGTGGCGTGGGCAACGTAGCCCTCGTAGGTGGACTTGGCGAACTCGGCCTGGAGCTCGATCGCCTTGTCGAGCGTCTTCACGCCGATCAGCTTCTCGAACTGGGCCGAACCGGCCTCAACGGCCTTCTTCGAGTAATCGGCCACTTCCGTGGCGATCGCCTGAACGCCCTTCTGCTGAACGCCAATCGCCTTCATGGCGAGGTCGAGATTCTCTTTGCCGTACTTCTGGATGTCTTCGAAAGCGTTCATCATGGCTATCCCCTTTGGATGTTGAAACTCGTCAACCGCATCTCCGGCGCCTTTCGGAACCAGTTGGCGGGAAGTTATGTTGCAGCGCACAAAATGTCAAGCAACTATTTTGCGGTGCACCATGACGGTTTCGGATCGGAGGGATGGTTCTGGAGCAGCGGCGCGGCCCACGAAGGGTGAGCCGCCTGACAATTCCCATTCAAAAGAGCACGAGCCTTAACCCGGAGGTAACCGCAACCCGCGCATTTTATTCAGTGTTGCGTTGCCGCACCGGAATGGGGCGGCCTGTGCTTGAACCGCCCTCCCGAAAGGAGGCGCCGGAGAGTGGGTATGCGTCGAGTAAGCGTTGCGTCCGGGGGCAAGTTTGCCCTCTCTCGTCTGTGGGGAACGGCCTTCCTGGCCATGCTCCTCACCCTTGTCCTCGCGATTCCGCAAGCGGAAGCCTCGCGTCGCAAGCGGCAGAAAGCCGCTCCCTATTCCCCGCCCTATGCCTCGATGGTGTTCGATGTGAACACCGGCCGCACGTTGCAGGCCACGAACCCGGATGCGCCGCGCCATCCGGCATCGGTCACCAAGGTGATGACCCTTTATATGCTGTTCGAGCAGATCGAGCGTGGGCGCTTCCGGCTGGATTCGGAACTCCCGGTTTCCCGCTTTGCCGCGAGCCAGAAGCCATCGAAGCTCAATCTTGCGCCGGGCTCCACCATTTCCGTGGAAGATGCCATCAAGGCGCTGATCACGAAATCCGCGAATGATGTCGCGGTCGTGGTGGCAGAGGCCATCGGCGGCTCGGAAGAACGATTCGGCCAGATGATGACCGCCAAGGCCCGCTCCATCGGCATGACGCGCTCGACCTTCCGCAACGCCTCCGGCCTGCCGAACCCGCAGCAGATCACCACCGCGCGCGATCTCGTGACGCTGGGCCGGGCGATCCATGACCGGTTCCCGAAATTCTATCCCTATTTCAGCACGCGCAGCTTCGAGTTCGACGGCTATGCCTATCGCAACCACAACAAGCTGCTGGGGCGCATCGAAGGCGTCGATGGCATCAAGACCGGCTTCACGCGTGCTTCGGGCTTCAACCTGTTGACCTCCGCCAAGGTCGATGGCCGGCATCTCCTCGCAGTCGTGCTCGGTGGCCGCTCGGGTCGCCAGCGCGATGCGCAGGTCGCTTCGCTGGTGGAAGAACATATGCCGCGCGCCGTCGCCGGTCGCCGCACGCCGCGTGCTGTGGAAGTCGCCGCCGCAGCGAATGATGATGACGATGATGAAACCAGCACGCGGCCCGCGCCGCGCGTGGCAGCAGCCGCGCCGGCCCCTGTTGCGCAGGCTCCGCAGTCTGTTGCCGCAGCTCCGGCCCCGAATTCCGGCGCAGCACTGCCGCTTCCCCCGGCTCGCCCGCGCGCAGCGGTGATCGGTGATGTCGCCGATCAGGGCCTGACGCGTCCGCGCGGTCTCGCGATCGCCGCGAATCCGCCGCCGGCCGGTGGTGCCACGACTCCGCTCGCACTGGTCGCGACCACACCGCGCTCGCCCGCGATGCGCGCCGTGAACAACGCCGATCCGCTGCCGCCGGCACGGGAAGGCCGTATCGTGCCGCCGGGCAATGTGCGCTTCACCAATGCTCTGCCTGCCAACGCTCCGCAGACCGACGAGACCCAGCCGCTGCCCCGCCCGATTGACGGCCCCACCGGCCGCAAGATGGAAGAACGGGCGCCCTCGCCCTTCACCGCCACCGCGCCGGCGCCCGCGCCTGTCGCAGCGACTCCCATCGCTCCGCGCGCCACAACGCCGCCGGCACCGCGTGTGGCCGCAGCACCCGTGCCGCCCCAGCCAGTCGCCGCTGCACCGGCACCTGCCCCGCGCGCTGCCGCTCCGACGCCCCCGCGCAGCGGCTGGGTGATCCAGCTCGCCGCCGCCGAAAGCGAAGCCAAGGCGCGCGTGCTGCTCGACAATGCCCGCGAGAAGAATACCCGCCTGCTGAAGGGTGCCGAGGCCTTCACCGAGGCCGTCTCCAAGGGCGGTTCGACACTCTATCGCGCGCGTTTCGCCGGCTTCGAAGCCGAGGAAGCGCAGGAAGCCTGCAAGGCGCTGAAGCGCACCGGCTTCAACTGCTTCGCCCAGCGCCTCTGATCGTCAGGAGCTTTCCATGGATGCCGTGGACCCCACCAGCCTTCAGGGCCTCTGGACCGGCCTGGACCACCCGCTAAAGCCGCGCGGCCTAGCGGCGCGCGGCGAGCGCGACGTCCTTGGCGCGGTTCACGAGCGCGGCGAGCGCCGTGGAACCGCCCCGATCGGGGTGCAGCCGCGCGATCAGCGCCCGGTGCGCGGCGCGAATGGCCTCCTCGCTCGCCCCCGGTTCCAGCCCAAGGATCTGATAAGCCTCGTCTTCGCGCATTTCAGCGGAAGCCGCGCGCGGGTCTCGAGCCCCCGCCTGCTGATCGACCTGCACGTGCTCACGCCAACCGGGCGCCCGGCGGTCGAGATCATTCAGAAGAAGCGAAAGGCCTGAGGGATCGATTTTCGCGAGATCCTGCGCGAGCATCACGAGATCCTGATCCGCGATCTGGTCAAGACGCTTGCCGGTGAAACGCCCGGCCAGCACCTGCGCCTCGATTTCATTGGAGCCGAGATCAATCGTCACCAGCAGCGCGAGCGTGCGGATCTGCGATTTCCGCGCGTTGCCGATAGGATCGAACATCTTCGGCAGCTTGAAGCCCAGCAGCCAGGCCGAGAGCGAAACGAGCACGATCGCGAAATCCCACCGGCCTTTCATGCCCAGCGCGATGCCCACCACGCCTGCGCCCAGCCCCGCTATCTTGCGCGTGAACGGCGAAAGGCTCTCGCCCGCCTTGCGCCCGGGGCCAACCGCGAACCACCAGACGATGGCACCGAACACAAGCGTGGATACGATGTAGTTCAAGGGGCTTCTCCGCGCGCGAACCTCGACCAGACAGCGCTATCAGAGCAGGCCCAGCGCGCGCAATTCCCGCTGGAGCGCTTCCGGCATTTCCGCGAGGTCCGTGCCCTGCTGGGAGAGGTCCGGCGGCGCATCCCTCTCGGTGAGATAACGCCAGCCCTGAAACGGGCGCACCGGGCGCGAGCGCACGGGAATGACCACCGGCTCCAGAACGAGATGGCAGCGCTGGATGCCATCGGTATCCGTGAACGGCTCGATCGCCTCGATGCGCTGGCGCGCGGAGAGGAACCCCTTGATCACCCAGTATAGCGAGCCACCGCCGAGGATCTCGTCCATCCTTTTGGGGATCATCCGCGTGGTGTGGAACTGCCGGTAGGGCCGCTTCAGCCGCTGATGCAGCAGGCGGTTATCCTCGATCCAGCTCTCGAGATCGGCGATGGATTCGCAGCCCACGCAGAGTTTGAGGATATGAAGCGCCACGCCTCATGCCTCCGCGATGGAGAGAATGCGCGCGCCCTGTCCCATCTGCGCTCCTGCCTCGAAGGCGATTCCCTCGACGCGGCCCGCACGCGGCGCGAGCACGGGGTGTTCCATCTTCATGGCCTCGACAATGGCCACGCGCTGGCCCTTTTCGACCACCTCGCCATCCACCACGAACAGGGCCACGAGCTTGCCGTGCATCGGCGATTTCACGTTGCCGCCGGCATCGCCGCCATGATCATCGAAAGTGACATCGAGCGCATCGACCATGCGGATCTCGGTCTGCAACCCGTCGACCAGCACGAAATTCGTGTCGCCAGTCTCCACAAGCGTGAAATTGCGGTGGCCCGTCTTGGGGATATCGATGGCCGCCTCAGCGGCAGCTTCCAGACGCACATCGCGCGCTTCCCCCTCGACCAGAACGCGCACGCTGCCTTCGCGGCCGGGATGAAGCGCGAAGCCATCGGCCTCGCTCCACGGGTCAGACGGCCAGCCCGAGCGCGCCGTGGCGACCGCCTCCAGCCGCTCTTTCTCGCGGGCGGCGAGCGCCAGCGCGCCGACCGCGACCGTTTCCGGATCAATTTCCGGGGCGACAATGCCCAGCGCCGCGAGATTGCGGTCGATGAGGCCCGTATCCAGCTTCTCCGCGCGGAAATCCGGGTGGTCGATCAGCGCCTTGAGGAAGCGGGTGTTGGTCTTGGGCCCGGCGACGATGGTGCTTTCCAAGGCAAGGCCGAGGCGGTCCAAAGCCGTCTCGCGATCCGGCCCATGCGCGATGATCTTCGCGATCATCGGATCGTAGAAGGGCGTCACCTCGCCGCCCTCAATCACGCCGGAATCAATGCGCAGTCCCTCGCCCTGCGGCAGGCGCAGGGCGTGCAGCTTGCCGGTGGAAGGCAGGAAGCCCCGCTCCGGCTCTTCCGCATAGAGGCGCGCTTCCACCGCATGGCCGTGAATGGCGAGCTGATCCTGCGTCACCGGCAGCTGTTCACCCGCGGCGACGCGCAGTTGCAATTCCACGAGGTCGAAACCGGTGATCATCTCGGTCACCGGATGCTCGACCTGCAGACGCGTGTTCATTTCCATGAAGTAGAAGCCATCGGCGCGCAGGCCCTGCGAGCCATCCGCGATGAACTCGATCGTGCCCGCGCCGTAATAGCCCACGGCCTTCGCGGCCTCGACCGCCGCCTTGCCGAAGGCGGCGCGCACCTCCGGTGTCATGCCCGGCGCAGGCGCTTCCTCGATCACCTTCTGGTGGCGGCGCTGCATCGAGCAATCGCGCTCGAAGAAATGGATCACATTGCCGTGCTGGTCGCCGAAGACCTGTACTTCCACATGGCGGGGCGCGGTGACATATTTCTCGACGAGCACCCGCGGATCGCCAAAAGCATTGGTCGCCTCGCGCTGGGCGGAAGCCAGCGCCTCCTCGAAATCGAGATGCCGATCGACGCGACGCATGCCCTTGCCGCCGCCGCCCGCAACAGCCTTGATGAGCACGGGATAGCCGATCTGGTAGGCTTTCTCCTTCAGGAAAGCCGCCTCCTGCCGCTCGCCGTGATAGCCCGGCACCACCGGCACGCCCGCCTTTTCCACGAGGCTTTTCGCGGCATCCTTCAGGCCCATGGCGCGGATGGCCGAAGCCGGCGGTCCCACGAAAGCGATGCCAGCAGCGGCGCAAGCCTCGGCGAATTCCGCATTCTCCGAGAGGAAGCCGTAGCCGGGATGGATGCACTCCGCGCCCGCCTGCTTCGCGACCGCGAGAATGCGTTCCGCTACGAGATAGCTCTCGCGCGCCGGAGCCGGGCCAATGCGATAAGCCTCATCTGCGAAGGTCACGAAGGGCGCTTTCGCATCGGCATCGGAATAGACCGCGATGACGCGTAAACCCATGCGCCGGGCCGTGCGGGCCACGCGCAGCGCGATCTCCCCGCGATTGGCGATCAGAACGGAACGGAACATCGCTTCTCTCCCCGCCGCGCGGCCATTGAACGGGCCTTTCAGCCCCGGCTCTCCCCAGCATCATCGGGTTTGGTATACCAACGAAGCTTCGTCAAGATGGCATAGACCGCCTGGAAGGAAAGGCCGATCGCCAGAAGGTCCAGCGCGATCTCAAAGCCCTGATGCGAGCGCGTGCGTGCGACAAGGTTCATCGCCGCGAATCCCAGCGTGATGATGATGGAATTGCGACTGGAAAGCCAGGTCGCGGCCACCAGAGCGTTGTCCGACCTGCGGAATCGCCACATCACCACAAGCAGCAGCACGGCGATGAAAACCATGGTGAAACTCGACCATCCCGCGACCCAGAGTTCGGGGCGCCGCCCGGTCGCGATCTTGTCCCAGAGGTCGTAAGCCGTATGGCAACCCGCCACGAACATCACGCCGGCAATGGCAAGCGCGGCGAGGTTCTCCGCGCGCAGGCCCCGCCCGAAACAGGCGAGCGCGACGCCCCAGAGCACCACGTCATAGCTCCAGTCGAACCCGTCCTTGATCAGGAAGCGGTTGCCGATGGACCATGCATAGAGGATTTGCGGCACGGCGATCAGCAGGATCGCGCCGATGATGATCCTCACCGCGCGCACATAGGCGCGGCGCTCGTCATCAAGGATGAGCGCCGCGCCTTTCATCGGTTTACTTCGCCGCGACGACCATGATCTCGACCTTGTAATCCGGCGTGGCCAGCGAGGCCTCGACGGTGGCGCGCGCCGGGGTGTTGCCGGGGCTTACCCAGGCATCCCACACCGCGTTCATCTGGCCGAAAGTGGCCATGTCGCTGATCCAGATATTGGCGCGCAGCAGCTTCGACTTGTCCGTGCCGGCGAGCGCGAGCAGGCGGTCGATCTCGGCGAGGATCTGCCGGGTCTGGCCGGTCACGTCCTGCGTGTTGTCGTCGGCGACGATGCCGGCGAGATAAACAGTGTCGCCATGCACGACGGCCTTCGACATGCGCGGGCCGGTTTCGATGCGGGTGATGGTGCCCATGGGATTTTTTCCTTTGTGCGGGTGAGAAACGGACGCCCCGGCATAGCCGAGGCGACGCGGTGTTTCGAGAGGGAAATCAGCGCGTGAGGCGGTGAAATCGGCGGTCAGCCCCGGCCCACGAAGGGCATGGCGGTGGCCATCACGTTCATGGTGAGAACATTGGCTTCCAGCGGCAGGCTCGCCATGTGCAGAACGGCATTGGCCACGTGCTGCACATCCATGGTCGGCTCGATGGCCATCGTGCCATTGGCCTGCAGCACGCCCTTGGTCATGGGCATGGCCATTTCGGTCAGCGCATTGCCGATATCGATCTGCCCGACGGCGATGTTGTGCTTGCGGCCATCGAGCGCGCCGGTCTTCGTGAGGCCGAGAACCGCGTGCTTCGTCGCGGTATAGGCCGCCGTATAGGGTCGCGGCGTGTAGCTCGAAACCGATCCGTTGTTGATGATGCGCCCGCCCTTCGGGTTCTGCGCCTTCATCACACGGAAGGCCGCGCGCATGCCGTAGAACACGCCCGAGAGGTTGGTATCGACCACGGCCTTCCAGCGCTCGATGGGCAGTTCATCCCATTCCACGGGCGGCGCGCCAATGCCCGCATTGTTGAACACCACATCCACGCGGCCCCAGGCCTTCACCGTGGCATCGAACAGGGCATCGACAGCCGCATGGTCGGTCACGTCAGCCGGGAGGACGAGCACGCGATCCGCCGGGAAGCCCTCGGCCGTGGCCTGAAGTGTATCCGCCTTGCGGCCCACAAGCCCGACGCGATAGCCATCCTTCAGGAAGGCCTGCGCCACCGCGCGCCCCACGCCAGACCCCGCGCCCGTGATGATCGCAATCTTCCCCTCGCCGCTCATGGCAGCCCTCCGCTTGTTGTTGTTGAGGCAGGTTTAGGGCGGAACGGGCGGGATGGGAATGGCGGAATCTAAACAGACGGGTGATCTTCGGCACATTAAGTCGAGTTACGGCAGCACGCCAAATTACGTCCCACGAGGCTTTCGCCCTTTACCCCAATATTCCCTTGCAAATAATGTTTGTGAAACTGTCCGAAATCTCGAAACACAATCCAGTATTTCTATACGATGCGCTATATGTATCCGACCGTCAGATTGCCGGAAAACACCGTCAAAACTTCTATCATCTTGATCTGGGAATTTACCTCTTTCAATATCATATTCGGAAATATGACAAATCATGTTTCGCACCAGCCTTATTTCAGAAGCCCCATCAATAGCCGGC
>JALOTF010000042.1 GCA_025458025.1 Beijerinckiaceae bacterium
GTCGGCACGCGATCATTCGGTCCCACGGGCTTGTAATGCTCCTCGCAGGCGGCCGCGACCGACGACGAAATCTCGAGTTCCTTGGCAAAAAGGGTCGCATAAACGCGGCCCATGAAGCCCTGCACCTCGGGGAATTCGCCCACGACTACCGTCTGCAGATCCGCCTTGCAGATGCGCGCTGCGAGATCGACCTCGGCAGGGTCCGCCCCCGTCACCGCGCAAAGCTCCTTCGCCAGCGCACGGATGCGCTCGATGCGATCCCACTGCGAGCCCAGCTTCTCGTGGAAAGTGACGTTTTTGAACTTCTCGAGCCGCTTGAAGTCGCGGTCTTCGGCCCAAACGCGCTTGTCCGTCTCCCAGAAGAATTTCGCATCCGACAGGCGCGCGCGGATCACCCGCTCATTGCCGCCGATGATGATCTTTCCGCCATCCTTCGCCTCGATATTCGCGGTGAGGAGGAAGCGGTTGGCGAGGCTGCCATCGCTTTTCCGGAGCACGAAGCATTTCTGGTTCGCGCGGATGGTTGCGCGGATCACCTGTGACGGCACATCGAGGAAGGCTTCCTCGAACGAGCCCATCAGCACCACGGGCCATTCGACGAGGCCCGCGACCTCTTCGAGCAGGCCCTCATCCTCCACCAGTTCCAGCCCTTGCGCGAAAGCAAGGTTCTGGGCATCGGCCTTGATGATTTCCTTGCGGCGATCGGCATCGAGAACCACCTTCGCGGCCTCCAGCTTCGAGACGTAATCATCGAAGCGGCGAACCTGAATCGCCTCCGGCGACATGAAGCGGTGGCCATAGGTGACATTGCCTGCCTTCAGGCCATCGACCTCGAAGGGCACAATCTCGGTATCTTCGGTTTCCGCGCCGAAGGTCGCGAGGATGGAGCGCAGCGGGCGCACCCAGCGCAGGGAGCCGGGCTCACGGCTCGCGGCACCCCAGCGCATGCTCTTCGGCCAGGGGAAGGCGCGGATGATGCCCGGCAGGATTTCCGCCAGCACCGCGATGGTCTCGATGCCCTTCTTCTCGATCAGCGCAAAGGCCGTTGCATCCTTGCCCGTGCCGCGCACCTCCACGGAAAGGCCGCGCTCGGGCAGGGAGACGGAATGGCCCTCATAGAGATCGAAGCGGTGGAATTCGCTTTCGGGCACGCCGATGGATTTCAGGAAGCCCAGCCGCGCCGCCTCCGGGGCGGAGATGCGCGGGCCCTTTTTCTCCTCGCGCGTATCGGGCTGGCGGACCGGCAACCCGCCAATAGCCAGTGCGAGACGACGCGGGGTCGCGAAGGCTTTCGCGCCCTCATAGACGAGGCCCCGATCCACCAGCGCGTTGGTGACGAGCTTTTTCAAATCCTCTGCCGCCTGCCGTTGCATGCGGGCGGGGATTTCTTCGGAAAAGAGTTCGAGGAGAAGATCGGGCATCGGGGCTCAGTCTGGTCGTAGCGGCGCTCAGAGCGCCTTGTGGGTTCCGTCGCACATCGGCGACTTGCCGGTCTGCTTGCAGGTGCAGAACGCGACCTTGCGGCTTTCCTCGGCGGTCCATTTCATGGGGGAGAAGGTGCTGCCCTTGTGCGAGCCATCACAGAACGGCTGGTTCTTCGATTGGCCGCAGGTGCACCACCAGTAATCCTTGCCCGCTTCCACATCCATGACGATGGGGGATGTGCCCCCGACATGCGCTTTGGTCATTGGTCTCTCCCGGTTGTTCAGGCGCCACCCGCCTCGGTTTTTACCCAGGCCGCACCGCAGGCCTTGGCCAGTTCGCGCACACGCAGGATGTAGCTCTGCCGCTCGGTGACGGAGATGACGCCGCGCGCATCGAGCAGGTTGAAGGCGTGGGACGCCTTGATGCATTGATCATAGGCGGGGAGAACCTGCCGGTGGCGCTCGCCCTCGGGCCGCTCACCGGCCTTCAGCAACGCGAGGCATTCCTTCTCGGCCTCGGCGAAGTTGCGGAAGAGCTTCTCGGTGTCGGCATATTCAAAATTGTGCCGGGAGTACTCCTCCTCGGCTTGCTTGAAGACATCGCCATAGGTCACCCTGGCATCGCCCTCGAGGCCGTTGAAGTTGAGTTCGAAGCCGTTATCGACGCCCTGCAGATACATGGCGAGGCGCTCGAGGCCGTAGGTGAGCTCACCGGCGACCGGCGCGCATTCCTGCCCCGCGACCTGCTGGAAATAGGTGAACTGGCTCACCTCCATGCCGTCGCACCAGCATTCCCAGCCGAGGCCCCAGGCACCGAGCGTGGGGCTTTCCCAGTCATCCTCCACGAAGCGGAGGTCATGCAGGGCCGGGTCGATGCCGATCGCATAAAGGCTTTCGAGGTAAAGCTCCTGCAAGTTCGGCGGCGAGGGCTTCAGGATCACCTGATACTGGTAATAATGCTGGAAGCGGTTGGGGTTCTCGCCATAGCGGCCATCCTTCGGGCGGCGCGAGGGCTGCACATAGGCGGCATTCCAAGCCTTCGGGCCGAGGGCACGAAGCGTCGTCGCCGGGTGGAAGGTGCCGGCACCGACTTCCATGTCGTAGGGCTGGAGAATGACGCAGCCCTTCGAGGCCCAGAAATTCTGAAGCGTGAGAATCAGACCCTGGAAGGATTTCGTGGGGTCGAGCGGAGCAGGAACAGACATCGGCGAACTCGATGAAGGACGATTGCGCTCCGCTTAGAGCATTTTCGGGCTTTGTGGAAACCGGCTTCACGCGCAAACCGCCGATGCGGCTTCAAAAAAATGCGCGAGGCTTTGAACCTTCCCACCCTCTCCGGAAACCAAAGGGCATCGGGGCCATACGCCTCCCCCTCTGAAAACGGAGAAATCCCATGTCGAGCTTCCGCACATTCGCAATCGTCTCCTTCGCCGTGCTCGCTCTTGGCAGCACCGCGCAAGCTAAGGGCAATGGAGGGGGTGCTACCGGTGGCAATGGCGAACCGGGCGGCGTGATGAACCCTGTCGCCTCTCCCATCAGCTTCGTCGCGCGCCCCAACAATCCCAATCGCATGAAGCGGCCCGGTCGCGGGCGGGCCGGGGCGCAGATCCTCTGTTCCGGTGGCTCGACCCTGATGAGCCCGGCACGGTGCCAGTGGGACTGATCGCCCCCGATTAGAGGATCCCCATGTGCCGTTGCGCCGCGCCCGAGGCTAGCAAGAGAGGATGGCGCCATTTGGCTGGCGTTCATAAACTCGGACTTAGCGTTGCACCTCGGGCGACACCGACAGGGGATCAACGATGATCAAGCTTACGCGTCTTCTCGCTGCCACGCTGATGGCATTTCTCATGGGTCTGGCTTTCGCGCCGGCACGGGCGGCCACGCTTCCCGCCGGCCCGGCCCTCGCGGTCGAGGCGGGCAGCCGCGCGACCGACACGGTTCAGTATTACCACCATCGCCGGGTCTATCGGGCTCCGCGCTACACCCGGCCGCATTACCGGCACCAGGTGCGCCACCATCGGCCGGTCTATCGCCACCGTTATTATGGTCGCCCGGTCTATCATTCGCGCCCGGTCTATCGCCGCTGCGTCACCCGGCCCCGCACGGTTTGGACGCCCTATGGCTACGAGCGTCGCTGGGTGCGCGTCTGCCGCTAAGCGGAACGTCATCGATCCGGGATATGCCCCGCCCCTTCCGGGCGGGGTTTTTCGTTTCAGGGGCTGAATGTGATGCGCCCCTGCCCCTCGTGGATGTCGCGCATGTTTGCGGTGAAGCGGCCATCCTCCTCATGCAGCACGAGCGGCGCGCCAATGGCGAGCGGCCCGCGCGAGCCCTTCACCCCCATCGCGAGAACGCGGATCGCATCTTCTCCCGCCCGGGGATGAAGGAAGCGCAAGCGTATTCCCCCGAACCGCCCCTGCATGGCTGCGAGCACAGCCTGCACCTGATCGGCACGGTGGATCATCACCAGCTTTCCGCGCGGAGCGAGAATCGAGGCCGCGCGCCTCACCCAGGCTTCCAGCGTTTCCCCCTCCCCGGCCCGAAGCGCATGGGCCCCGGCCTTAGTGGGCGAGAGACGCATTCGATGCGCTTCAAGATAGGGCGGATTGGTCAGCACCAGATCAAAGGCTTCGCGGAAATCCGTCAGTGTGCCGCGCGCAAGAATATCGCATTCCACCGCCTCCGCGCGGTCGGAAAGGCCGTTGGCCTCGATATTCCGGCGGGAAAGTTCGACCAGATCCGGCTCACGCTCGAAGAGGGTCACCCTCGCTTCCGGCAAGGCCAGCGCGGCTGCCAGCCCCACCAGCCCGGTGGAAGCACCGAGATCAGCAATTCGTCGGGCATCGGGCGGGGCGACCGCAGCGAGCAGCACGCCATCGGTGCCGGCCCGGTGCCCGCGCGCGGGCTGCATGAGCCGCAAGCGCCCCGCGAGCAGCCGATCCTCGGTGATGTCCAAGTCTCGCATTTCCCCCTAGCCCTGCCTTTCCCCCATGATCGCAACCGTTGCAATTGACGTAGAGAGGGTGCAAGCGTCTAGAAGACGAAAAGACCGGGATGGGAAGAGGAATATTCCGTTGGGCGTGGTCGTTTCCTTCAATGAAAAGGTCGGCACCGAGGGCATCGAGCGCCTCGTGGCCTTGGTGCGCGACGACATGACGCGCGTGAACGAGATGATCCTCTCGCGCACGGGTTCGGATGTCACGATGATCCCCGAGGTCGCGCAGCATCTCATCTCGTCGGGTGGCAAGCGCCTCCGGCCCATGCTCACGCTCGCCACCGCGCAGCTGTCTAACGTGCAGGGCGCCGGCCATATCCGCCTCGCGGCGGCGGTCGAGTTCATGCACACCGCGACCCTGCTGCATGACGACGTGGTGGATGAAAGCGACCTGCGCCGTGGCAAGCCTTCGGCCCGCAAGCTCTGGGGCAACGAGGCGAGCGTGCTCGTTGGCGATTTCCTGCTGGGCCAGGCCTTCCGCATGATGGTGGAAGTCGGCTCGCTTCCATGCCTCGATGTGCTCTCCACCGCCGCCGCCGTGATTGCGGAAGGTGAGGTGATGCAGCTCGCGGCCGCCAAGAATACCTCGACCACCGAGGATGATTACCTCGCGGTCATCCGCTCCAAGACCGCCGCGCTCTTCGCGGCGGCAGCGGAAGTGGGCCCCCTGCTGATGCCGGATTGCGACGAAGCCAAGCGCCGCGCCTGCCGCTCCTACGGCATGAATCTCGGCGTCGCCTTCCAGCTCATCGATGACGCGCTGGATTACGGCGGCTCGGGCGCGAAGCTCGGCAAGAATATCGGTGACGATTTCCGCGAAGGGAAGATCACGCTGCCGGTCGTGCTCGCCTTCCGTCGCGGCTCGGATGAGGAGCGCGCCTTCTGGAAAAGCGCACTGGAGCAGGGGCATAACGATGACGCCTCCCTGGCCCGCGCCATCGAGCTGCTTAAAAAGCATCGCGCGCTGGAGGATACGGTCGAGCGGGCCCGCCATTACGGCGAGGTGGCGAAGGATGCCCTCGCGCTCTTCCCGGCTTCGCCAATGCGTGAGGCTCTGTGCGAGGTTGTCGATTTCTGCCTCGCCCGCGCCTATTGATCAGGCGCGATCCGGCAGCAGGAACAGATCCGTATCATCCGGCTTTGCACCCGCAGCCGTGAGCATCGCGTGGATCTGGCCGCGATGATGGGTCTGGTGGTTAAAGAAATGCGTCACGAGGAAGCCGGTTTCGCGCGTAATGTCGCGTTTTGCGGCACCGGAATACCAGCTCAGTGAGCCTGCCAGCCAATCGGCTGAGACATCCCGCGACCATTCCAGGATGATGGCATCGAGGGTCGCGCGCGCCGCAACGAAATCCGCCCATTCCGTGAAAACATGCGGGGAATCCGCGATGCGCCCGGCCGGCTTCTCGCCCCGGCCAAAGCGCCACATCCAGATCGAATCGCCCCAGTAGAGATGGTTGAACGTGTCCGCGATGGAGCCGAAAAAGGCACCGCGATCCTGCCGCCGCGCGGCGTCATCAAGGCCGGATGCAGCGCTCACCAGCGACTGATTCTGCCAGGCATTGTAGCGCGCCATCATGCGCACGAAATCGGGTGTGATCATCGAATCAGCTCGGCAGTTTCAACCAGGTTGGACGCGCCCACCATTCCTGCTCCACCTGCAGACGCGCAGCGGTTTCGGCGGCTTCGGCGTAATGATCGAAGATCGCGAAGCAGGTCGCGCCGGAGCCGGACATCCGCGCGAAACGGCAGCCAGATGCAGCGTGAAGCGCGTTGAGCACAGCGCTGATTTCCGGCACCAGCGCCTTGGCCGGCGCTTCGAGATCGTTGCGGGTTCCCGTCAGCGCCTTGAGGTCGCAGCCAATCTCGACCTTCATCGGCACGAAGCGATCGCCGGGCGAAAGGCCGAGCTGACCGAACACCGCGCGGGTTTCCAGCGGCACGACCGGGTTCACCAGCACGGCAGGATAGCGCAAACCGTAGAGACGATTGCCCAGTTCGTGGCCAATGCCATGCATGAGGCGCGGTGCAGAGGGATCGAGGCAAACCGGGACATCGGCGCCCAGCGTCCGCGCCGCATCGAGAAGACGGGAATCGTCGAGATCAATGCCGTTCAGCCGCGCGATGAGCCGCAAAGCCGCAGCCGCATCGCTGGAGCCCCCGCCGATGCCGGAAGCAACCGGCAGGTTCTTCACCAGCCGAAAAGCACCCAGGCGCAGGCGGCCGAATTGCGCGGTGGCCGCACGCGCAGCCTTCAGCACGAGGTTGTCATCCCCCCCGATGCCGAAGGAAAATGGCCCATCTACCGCAAGGCTCACGGGCCGATCCGGCTCGAATTCCAATTCGTCGCCCAGATCCGCGAAGGTCACGAGGCTTTCGAGAATGTGATAGCCATCGGCCTGCCGGCCGAGAACGTGCAGGAAAAGGTTGATCTTGGCCGGCGCGGATTCGCGGATCATGCGCGGGCCCGCGTCACCCGCCATCCGGCTTGGGCGTCGGCGCGGGGTTCACGGATGCGGAGACATCCTCAAGGCCGTTCTCGAGCTTCTTCAGCAGGGAGGCCCTCTCCTCGGCATCGGGGTTCAGGTCCAGCGCCTGCTGCCATTTGAACATGGCCTCGCGCCGCCGGCCCACACGCCAATAGGCATCGCCGAGATGGTCGTTGATTGTGACATCGCCGGCGCGCAGCAGCACCGCGCGTTCGAGTTCGCGCACGGCATCCTCGTAGCGGCCAAGGCGGTAAAACGCCCAGCCGAGGCTGTCCACGATGGCGCCATCCTGCGGCGAGAGCGAAACCGCCTCACGCAGCATCTCGAAGGAGCGGTCGATGTTCATGTGCATATCGACCCAGGAATAGGCGAGGTAATTCAGCACATTAGCCCGTTCGGCCCGTTCACGCTGGTTGCGCGGACGCGGCGGCAGTAATTCCAGCGCCTTCAGGAAATCCGGCTCGGCCTTTGCCCATTGCTTGGCGCGCTCATAGCCAATGGCGCGGCCGAAAAACAGCACCCAGTGCTTTTGCTCGATGGTCTTGGTCGCGGTGATCGCGGCATCATAGACCGCAATGGAGGCGGGCCAGTTCTTCTTGACGCGGTAGATAGAGCCCAGCGTATCCGCCGCCTCGATATCCTCGGGGTGGAGCGCCAGCAGCGCCTTCAGCGCCTCGATGGCCTCGTCGGTTTTCTCGAGGCGTTCCAAGGCTGCCGCACGCCCGATGGCCGCACGATTGCCAAACACCGAAGATGGCGGAATGCGCGCATAGGTATCGGCCGCGCGCTGGTTCTGGCGCAGTTGCTCGTAGAATTCGGCAACTGTCATGGTGATGAGTTCGTCGTCATCCGCGAGGAAATGCGCGAACTGCATGTAGACAAGCGCGGTGAGCGGATCGCGCGCGGCAGAGCCGAGGCTGCCGAGGCTGTAGAACACCTCCGCCACGCCCTCGCCGACATCGGCCGCAAGCGGCTGGAGCTTCTCGCCAGCAAAGAGCGCGAGCGAGGGCGCATCGAGGAAAGGCTGGCCCGGATTGCGCTCGCGCCACAGACGATAGACCGTCTGAGCCTCCGCCGTGCGACCCCGGCGCGCGAGCAGGCGCGCATAGGCATCGGCAAAGCGAAGCGAGGCGGGGTCGCTCTCATGCGCGCTTTTCAGGCGCTTTTCGGCCTCGGGGAAGCGCTTGCCGACATCGGCCATCAGGCCGCCGAAGAAATCGCGGAATGGGCGGAGTTCGGGATCGGAGAAGCGATCCACCGTGCGCAGGGCGGCATCGAGATCGCCCGAGCCCACAAGCGTCCAGGCGCGCAGCAGCGACACCGTGAGATCAGTGCGGCGCTCATTGCCGCCAGCGCGATCGAAAGACTGCCGCGCGCGCTGGAAATCCTTCGCCTTCAGCGCCCGCACGCCAAGCGCGACATGGGCCAGCGAGTTATCGCGGTCGCGCTGCGCTAGCCGTTCCGCAAGCCGGAAAGCGTCGGTCAGGCGGCCATCGACGAGATTGGCCACGAAGGCCTGATCGAGCAGTTCCGCGTTGCGCGGATCGGAGCGCAGGGCCTCGGTGAAATAATCAGCGGCGCTCTTGAGGTCACGACCGGCATTGGCGACGATACCCGCGATGAAATTGCCCGAAGCGCCGAGAGCCTCGATGCGGCGCGTACCGCCCCCGGTCGGCGCAGCCAGAGCCACCGGCACAAAGGCCAGGGCGGAGGCCAAGGCCAGAGCCCGCAATGCGTTCTGCCGCAGACGATTGTTCGGGCTATCCGTCATTCCATCATTCCCTGGCCTGGCGGGCCGTTGCGCTCACCTGGCTCCTTGAGGCCTCGCCGCAGGGCCGCGACATCTGTCGCGCCCGCGCGCACAATCCGGATTTCCGGGTATCATCGAATGTCATCGGAACAAAGGCTTTTTGAAGGTTCGCGCCCCCATGCAAGGCTGCCATCGGTGACGAAACCGTGATGCGCCAGCGAGCGCTCGTGATATGACGCGCGAACCGGATTGGCGCATGGAACAGGACAGGGAACAATCCCCGGCACCGCCGCCGGAACACGAGGAAGGAAACACCCGATGTCATTGTCGCGCCGCGCCCTGATGGCCATGAGCGGACTTGCCCTGTCGGGCGGTTTCTTCGTCGCCCTCGCTGCCCTGCCACCGGGCTTCACGGATTATTCGAAGGAGAAGTTCGAGGCCGCGCTGAAGGGGGCAAAGCCAGTCCTCGTGCATGTCCATGCTGATTGGTGCCCGGTTTGCGTGCGGCAGGAGCGGGCCTTCAAGGAAATTTCCGAAAGCGCGGATTTCAAGCGCTTCAACGCCATCCAGGTGAATTTCGACATGGATACGGATTTCCGGAAGGCGTTCAATGTGAATAACCAGTCAGTGATCCTGATCTTCAAGGGCGGCAAGGAAGCGGGCCGCATTGGCGGCGTCACCGACCCCGCGAAGATTGGCGACTTCCTCGCTTCGGTGAAATAAGCGGATCATCCCGAACATGAAAAAGGGCGGCTTTTGCCGCCCTTTGTCGTTTCAGGCGAAGCTTCGCCTCACATATTCGGATATGTCGGCCCGCCGCCGCCTTCCGGCGCGACCCAATTGATGTTCTGGGACGGGTCCTTGATGTCGCAGGTCTTGCAGTGCACGCAGTTCTGGGCGTTGATCACGAAGCGCGGATCGGCCTTGGTCTGCTCGTTGGCGTAGACCACTTCATATACTCCCGCCGGGCAATAGAGCCGCGCGGGCTCGCCATAAACCGGCAGGTTCTTCGCGATCGGCACAGAGGGGTCCTTCAGCTTCAGGTGGATCGGCTGGTCTTCCTCGTGGTTCGTGCCCGAGAGGAATACGCTCGACAGCTTGTCGAAGGTGATCACGCCATCCGGCTTCGGGTAGATCTTGGGCGTGACCTCTGCGATGGCCTTCAGCGTGTCGGAATCCTTCTTGCCGTGCTTCTGCGTGCCGAACAGCGAGAAACCGAGAAGCTCGTTCGTCCACATATCGACAGCGCCGAGCGGGATGCCGAGCCAGGTGCCGAAGCGCGACCAGAGCGGCTTCACGTTGCGCACCTTCCACAGGTCCTTGCCGATGGCCGAACCGCGCCAGCTCTGCTCGTAGCTCGCGACCTCATCATGCGCGCGGCCCTCGCGGATGGCCTTCGTGAGGTGTTCGGCGGCCAGCATGCCCGAGAGCATCGCGTTGTGGCTGCCCTTGATGCGCGGCACGTTCACGAAACCGGCCGAGCAGCCGATCAGCGCGCCACCGGGGAAGGTGAGGCGCGGCACGCTCTGATACCCGCCCTCGGTGATGGCACGCGCGCCATAGGAGAGGCGCTTGCCGCCCTCGAAGGTGTCGCGAACCATCGGATGGGTCTTGAATTGCTGGAACTCGTCGAAGGGCGAGAGCGTGGGGTTCTCGTAGTTGAGATGCACCACGAAACCGACAGCGACGAGATTATCGTCGAAATGGTAGAGGAACGAGCCGCCGCCGGTCTTTGCATCGAGCGGCCAGCCAAAGGAATGCTGCACAAGGCCCTTTTTGTGCTTCTCCGGCTTCACCTGCCAGAGTTCCTTGAGGCCGATTCCGAATTTCGCGTGATCGGCGTGCTTGTCGAGGCCAAAGCGGGCAATCAGCTGCTTCGAGAGGTGCCCGCGCACGCCTTCGCCGAAGAGCGTGTATTTGCCGAGAAGCGCCATACCGCGCGTAAAACCGTCCTTCATCTCGCCCGAGCGGGCAATGCCCATATCGCCGGTTGCGATACCGATCACCGCGCCATTCTCGCCGAACAGCACCTCCTGCGCGGCAAAGCCGGGATAGATCTCGACGCCGAGCGCCTCGGCCCTCACGGCCAGCCAGCGGCAGAGATTGCCAAGGGAAATGATGTAATTGCCGTGGTTGTTCAGCAGTTTCGGCATCAGGATATTCGGCAGGCGAATGCCGCCCGCCGGGCCGAGAAACAGGAAATGATCATCCGTCACCGGCGTCTTCACCGGGCAATCCGGATCGTCGCGCCAATCCGGGATGAGCTTGTCGAGGCCGATGGGATCGATCACCGCGCCGGAGAGGATATGCGCGCCGACCTCACTGCCCTTCTCGACGACGACTACGGAAATCTCCGCGCCGGCCTCGGCGGCAAGCTGTTTCAGCCGGATCGCTGCCGAAAGCCCTGCCGGCCCTGCGCCCACGATCACGACATCATATTCCATCTGGTCGCGTTCCGGCAGCTCCATATCCGTCGCCATGCCTGTCTCCTCACCCGTATCCCGCGGCCCGCAAGGTGTTCGTTCTCTGCGGGGCTATGTAGTTTACATATAAACCAACTGCAATCCTGTCCTTGTTTTGGATACGGTCGCCCCCTAGAAAAGCAAGCGCAACCGGGAGGGAGATCCGCGTCAAAATGCTGATTGAGGAGGCCTCGCCCCGGCAGATGCTCGAATTCCTGGTCGCGGCCGGGATCGAGACGCCGCTTGACGAGCATCCGGTGGATCGGTTCGCGCTCTCTGTGCCCACGCCCGTGGCCGAGCCCCAGCGCCCGGCTGCCGAGGCGCAGCCCGCGCGCATGGCCGGAGGCGGGCCTGCGCCGCTCGCGCCCGATGCCGCGATCATGGAAGCCCGGCGACTCGCCTCTTCCGCGCCCGATCTCGACACCCTGCGCAGCCTGCTGGATGCTTTCGACGGCTGCGCGCTGAAATCCACCGCATCGCGCCTCGTCTTCGCGGATGGCACCCCCGGTGCGCCAATCATGATCGTGGGGGAAGCCCCGGGCCGTGACGAGGACGAGATCGGGCGGCCCTTCGTGGGTCGCGCCGGGCAACTGCTCGACAAGATGCTCGCGGCGATCGGGCTCACGCGTGAACACGTCTACATCGCGAACACGGTGCCGTGGCGTCCGCCGGGCAACCGTACGCCGACACCGCAGGAAATCGCCATCTGTCTGCCCTTCATCGCGCGGCAAATCGAGCTTTCGGCGCCGAAAATCCTGCTGACCATGGGTGCACCGGCAACCCAGACCCTGCTGGGCCAGAAGGAAGGCATCCTGCGGCTGCGCGGCCGGTGGTTCGAGTATGCCATGACAGGCCGGACGATTCCGGCGCTCGCGACGCTTCACCCCGCCTATCTCTTGCGCCAGCCCTCGCAGAAGGCTTTGGCCTGGCGCGATCTGCGTGCGCTGAGCACCCGTCTGCGCAACAGCGGATGAACCTCCGGCGAGATGGCGCATTGATTGTGCCTGCCCCGGCGGGATAATCAGGGGATATGCGCCGTTCCTGCGGCTCGAGGGGAGATCACCATGCGGCTCGATGACATCGCCGAATCCAGCAACGTCGAGGATCGCCGCGGCCAGGGCGGCGGGCTCGGTGGCGGTTTTCCGGGCGGACGCGGGGGCCTTGGCTTCGGCACCATCGCGGTGCTCACGCTCGTGGGCTGGGCTTTGGGCATCAATCCGGCGATCCTCATCGGCGGCGCCGAGATGATCAATACTGGCCGCGAGACGATCTCGCAGCGCTCCGCACCGCCGCCGACCTCGGCCGAGCAGGACCAGTTACGCGTGTTCGTATCGCGCGTTCTGCGCACCAACGAGGATGTGTGGCAGCAGGTTCTGCCGCAACAGAAGGGCGTGGCCTTCAAGCCCGCACCGCTCGTGCTGTTCCGGGGTGCGACCCGCTCGGCCTGCGGTGGCGCACAGAGCGCGATGGGCCCATTCTACTGCCCGGCTGATACGCGCATCTACCTCGACATGAGCTTCTTCGAGGAAATGCGGACCAAGATGCGCGCGGGCGGCGATTTCGCTTATGCCTATGTGATCGCGCATGAAATGGGCCATCACATCGAAAATCTGCTAGGCATTCTGCCTCGCGTGCAACAGGCCCAGCAGCGCCTCTCCCGTCGCGAGGCGAATGCGCTCTCCGTGCGCGTGGAACTGATGGCCGATTGTCTCGCCGGCGTGTGGGCGCATCACGCAAACCAGCGCTGGCGTATTCTCGAACAAGGCGATCTCGAGGAGGCGCTCGCAGCCGCCGCGGCCATCGGCGATGACCGGCTACAGAAGCAGGCGCAGGGCTATGTGGTGCCCGACAGCTTCACGCATGGCTCCTCCGAGCAGCGCGTGCGCTGGCTCACGCAGGGCCTGCGCACGGGCCGCGTGGATTCCTGCGACACCTTCAACGCCCGCGCGATCTAACGCGCCTGATCTTTCGCAAGGACGTGACGCGCGGGACGCTCCAGCCTCGGAGCATCTTCCCTTAAAGGAGTTTTGGAATGCAAAAAGCCTTGCTGGCCGGATGGGTGCTGATGGCCCTTGCGATTCCTGCCCTGTCGCAGGAGCGCCAGCCCCGGCGCGACCTCATCCTCGAATGCATGGCCTGCCATGGCGATGATGGAATCGCCAAGGACAAGGAAGTGCCGCATCTCGCGGGGCAGAACTATGAGTACCTGCTCAAGCAGCTGCACGATTTCCAGAAGGGACGCCGGCCACACAAGGAAATGCGGGTGATGAGCCGGCTGATGACCGAGTTCGAACTGCAGGAAATTGCAGATTTCTATGCCCGCCTGCCGCGCGACCCGAAACCCTGATCATTCAGGCACGCGGCGCGCCGAAACGGGCAACCGCGCAAGATTTGTATAGCGATGCGTTAAGGGATCGGCCTTCATCTGCGCGATCTGCCGGCTCACCGAACCCGGCAGCAACAGTACCTGATCGCGCCCCGGCGCGGCCGATGAGCCCGCGAAAAGCCGGCTGAGAATCGAGGGCTGCTTCTCGCGCTCGGTCACGGCCGGGCGGTCGCCCAATAGCGGCAGATGATCAGCCAGAACGGGCCAGAATTCCTGTCCGAGCATCAGCCCCGTATCCATGACCAGAAGCGGCGCACCGCCCGCATTCGCCACAACGCGGCTGAAGCCTTCGGCCCAATCCGCCTCCACCAGAATCCGACAGCCGGCGGAATCAGCGATTTCCTCGATATCCGGATCAGGGTGGGCTGCGACGAGGGTCGCCGAGCCCACAAGCCCCTCGACCACCCCGCGAATGAGAGGGCCGAGCGTGGCAGCTAGCGCAAGCGGCGCGGGCCGAGCCTGTATGACGGCAGAGAACATACCTCATATTGCGGTGCACAATCTGGAAAAATCAAGAGCTATCCGTCACTTTGAGAGAAAGTCCTACGCGTGGAAGCCGCCACGAGGCCCTTGACGAATCCTGCGTGTTCGTTTTTTGTTCTTGTCATGCGCAAGCCCGTCGCCCGCCTATCCGAAGAACCCGTGGAAACCCGGAATGCCACACGGCTGGCCGATGCCAATCGCCATGGCCGGGGCACCATCTCCAACCTCGCGGGGCGATATGAGGCGCATGTGCGCGAGGCCTTCGACGATGGCTGGAGCGAGGAGGAAGCAGCACCACCCCTGCGCACAGAAACGAGCTTCGAGCAGGCCCGCACGATCATCACACGCAACCAGTCGCCGGATATCCCGTTCGACCGTTCGATCAACCCTTATCGCGGCTGCGAGCATGGGTGCTCCTATTGTTTCGCGCGGCCCAGCCATGCCTATCTCGGCCTCTCGCCCGGCCTCGATTTCGAAACCCGACTCACGGCGAAACCCAATGCGGCAGAGCTGTTGGAGCGCGAACTGGCCCGGCCCGGCTACCAGCCGAAGCCCATCGCGCTCGGCACGAATACCGATCCCTACCAGCCGATCGAGCGGGAGCATCGCATCACGCGCAGCATTCTCCAGGTGCTCGCACGCGTGGGACATCCGGTGACGATTGTGACGAAATCCGCCGCCGTGACGCGCGATATCGATATTCTCGCGCCGATGGCCGCGCGTGGCCTCGCGAAAGTGGCGTTGTCTGTCACCACGCTCGACCGCAAGCTCGCGCGGGCCATGGAGCCGCGTGCACCGACCCCGCAGAAAAGGCTCGATGCCATCCGCCAGCTCTCGCAGGCGGACATTCCCACGGCGGTGATCACCGCGCCGATCATCCCGGCGATCAACGATCCGGAAATCGAGGCGCTGCTCGAAGCCGCCCATGAGGCCGGCGCGCGCGAGGCCGGCTATGTGCTGCTGCGCCTGCCACTGGAATTGCGTGATCTCTTCCGCGAATGGCTTCTCGCGCATTATCCCGGCAAGTTGCGGCATGTCCTCAGCCTCATCCAGTCCACGCGCGGCGGCAAGGATTACGTCGCGGATTTCGAGACACGGCAGACCGGCACCGGTTTTTATGCCGATCTCATCGCCAAGCGGCACAAGCTCGCCTGCGAAAGGCTGGGCCTCGTGCGACGCCACCAGCGGCTGAGAACGGATCTTTTCGTGCCGCCGCAATTGCCGGGGCAGCAGCTTTCCCTGCTGTAAAGTTCAGGCGCGAACGACAAAGACGCGCAATGCCAAAGCGGTAACCACCACCGCAGCACCCAGCATCAGGAGGCGCAGGAAAAGGCCACGCCAGTTCATCGGCGCATCGGGGTCGGCCACCACGAAACCGCTGGAAAAGCCCCAGGGCCAGAACCAGGTGCGCAGGGGTTGCCGTTTTGCCGGCATGGGCATGGCGGGCGGGGCGGATGCATCGATTTTCGGAGCATCGATCATCATCGCCGCACGCTCGCGATAGGCCGCGATGCGACGCTCCGCGGTTTCTCCCATCAGGAACAGGCGGATTTCACCGGAATCCGGTTCGCGCTTCTCGGAGGCCTCGAAAGCCGCGCACCAATCGAGAAACGCGCGGCGATGCAACGCAAAGGCCACGAGCCCCTCGGCATCCTCCTCATCCTTCACGAGGGCGGCGAGAAGCTCGCGCTCACGGCCCAGAGACGCAGCCAGCGGACCTATCTTCTCCTCGGCCATCGCTGTTTCCCCTTCCCGATTCGAGCTTCTGTGCCGCATTGTGGGGCGAAACCCAAGCGGATCAACTCCCTCGCGGATATCATGCCATGCCTGCTTTTTGGCCAGACCTGCCCCCGGCTGCATCGAAGGCCCGTTTTCTAGCGGGAATCGATGAGGTTGGCCGTGGCCCGCTCGCCGGGCCTGTGGTTGCGGCGGCGGTGATCCTGCCCGATGATTTTCCGCGCGATGACCTCGCCGATTCGAAAACGCTGCGCCCGGCGCGGCGGCGCGAACTGGCGAACCGCATCCGCAACCATTGCGCCGTGGCGATCGCGAGCCTGCCCGCACCGGAGATTGACCGGCTGAACATCCGTGCTGCGAGCCTCGAAGCCATGCGCCGCGCGGCTCTCGCCCTGCCAGTGCAGCCGGATTTCGCGCTCATTGACGGGCGTGACATTCCGCCCGGCCTGCCCTGCCCGGCGCAGGCCATCATCAAGGGCGATGCAATGATTGCCGCCATCGCCGCCGCCTCGATCATCGCGAAGGTCGCGCGAGATGCGATGATGACGAAGGCTGCGGAAGAATTTCCCGGCTATGGCTTCGATCAGCATATGGGCTATGGCGCGCCGGCCCATCTTGCGGCGTTGCGCGCGAGGGGTCTCACCCCGCTGCATCGGCTTTCCTTCGCGCCCTGTCGCGCGCTGCTGACGGTGCCGATGCAGGCTGAGCCGTGCGAAAACGGGACACCATAAAATACGATCCATAAACCCGGCCTTCACCGTCCTCGGCCAGTATCCTGCCTGTCTGTCGTTTCTCCGGTGCGGTTGTCATGCGTATTGTCCGCTCGGCAGCGAGCAGCCACAGGCCCCGGGTTCATGTCTCGCGTACCGGGGGCTTGGCTGATCGCACCGGCCTGAATTCCCTCATTGATTCCGTGCTCGTGGGCGATTGCCTCGCGGAATTGGCGCGCCTGCCCGACCAGTCGATCGACCTCGTTTTCGCCGATCCGCCCTACAACCTGCAGCTCGCGGGCAGCCTGACGCGGCCCGACCATAGCCTTGTGGATGCGGTGGACGATGCCTGGGACCAGTTCGAGAGCTTCGAGGCCTATGATCGCTTCACTCGCGCCTGGCTCGGCGAATGCCGCCGCGTGCTGAAGCCGAATGGCACGCTCTTCGTCATCGGCAGCTATCACAACATTTTCCGCGTCGGCACGGCCTTGCAGGATCTTGGATTCTGGATCCTCAATGATATCGTCTGGCGGAAAGCCAATCCGATGCCGAATTTCCGCGGCCGGCGGTTCACGAATGCGCATGAGACGCTGATCTGGGCCGCCCGCGACCAGAACGCGAAGAAATACACTTTCCATTACGAGGCGCTGAAGGCCGGTAACGAGGATTTGCAGGCGCGATCCGATTGGTATCTGCCGCTCTGCACCGGTGCCGAGCGCTTGAAAGACGAGGCTGGGGACAAACTCCACCCCACGCAGAAGCCCGAAAGCCTGCTCGCCCGCGTGCTGCTCTCCGCCAGCAATCCCGGTGATGTGGTGCTTGACCCCTTCTTCGGCACGGGCACGACGGGTGCTGTCGCGAAGAAACTCGGCCGCCACTTCATCGGGCTGGAGCGCGAGCAGGCCTATGCCTCTGCCGCACTCGCCCGCATTGCGGCGGTGGAACCGGTTTCGCCCGAACTCCTCATGCAGCCCACCGCCAAGCGCGAGGAGCCGCGCGTGGCCTTCGCAAGCCTGATCGAGGGCGGATACATCACGGCCGGCACGATCCTCATGGACGCCAAAAGGCGGCATGTCGGCACCGTTCGGCCCGATGGGCAGATCGTTGCGAATGGCATTGTCGGTTCAATCCACAAGATCGGCGCGCTGGTGCAGGGCCTTCCGGCCTGCAATGGCTGGACATTCTGGCACATCGAGAAGGGCAAGGCGCTGGAGCCGATCGACACGCTCCGCGCGGCATTCAGGGCGAAAGAAGCGGCCTGAGGCCTAGCCCAGCGCGCGCAATCCGGCCTCGATCACCTTCCGGAACAGCGTCGGGACGGGCTCGGAATCGAGCTTCCCGACATCAACCCACCGCATGCCTTCCAGCGCAGGCGTCACCGCTGACAGTCGCGCAACGGCAATCTCCATCCGCAAGTCGATATGCGTGAAGATGTGGATCACCGGCTGGTTGAGGCGTTGCCAGTCCGCAGCCAGAGGCGCGGCCTGAAGCCCGGAAGGCCCGGCTGACCACGCGGTGTTCGGCACCTCCGCCATGCCCGCAAGCAAGCCCTTCGCCGGCCTTGTGCTCAAGAGGATGCGCGATTGCGGATCAAGCACCACGAAGGCGAGGCTTTGCAGCGCCTTCTTGCCCTTTTTCGCGGGCTTCACGGGAAAAGCCGTGGCCTGCCCTCGCGCGCGGGCGACGCATGCCTCCGCCAGTGGGCAGATGAGGCAGGAGGGGGATTTCGGCGTGCAGATCGTCGCGCCGAGATCCATCAGGCTCTGCGCAAAATCGCCCGGGCGATCCGCCGGAACCATGCCTTCCAGCACGGCGCGGATCTCCGGTTTGGCCTTGGGCAGGGGTGTATCAATCGCGGCGATCCGCGTGATCACCCGCTCGATATTCCCATCAATGACAATCGCACGCTCGCCAAAGGCAATCGCAGCGATGGCAGCCGCCGTGTAGGCGCCGATGCCCGGCAGCGCGCGAAGGCCTTCTTCCGTCTCGGGAAATCGTCCGCCGAAATCGCGCGCCACAGCACGGGCGCAGGCGAGCAGGTTGCGGGCGCGAGCATAATAGCCGAGACCTGCCCAGGCGGTCATCACGGCCTGATCCTCCGCCAACGCGAGGGCCGTCACATCGGGCCAGGTCGCGAGGAACTTCGCGAAATAAGGCTTCACCGCTTCCACGGTCGTCTGCTGGAGCATGATCTCCGACAGCCAGATGCGATAGGGCTCGGCCCGGCCACTTTTCACGCGCCAGGGCAGGTCGCGACCCGCGCGATCATACCAGGCGAGAAGGGCGGCAGCGGGATGATCGACCGGAGAGGAAGTGACGGGCATTACCGTTTTATGGCGGGGCCGATGCGACGGGCCAAGGGCTCACCAAGCATTTTTGTGCACAAGGCCGGGGAAATTTCGTTCCCTTCTTGTTCTCGCCACGATTGTGGTTATAGTGCCCTTAACCAACGTAAAGGCGCCCAGATGAACCGCGCGACCGCCGAACAGCCTGCCCCTCGCCCCGAACTGCTTAAGCGGCCCCGGACGAACCGGCTCGCCTTGCTGATGCCCGACCTGCTGGAGCCCACCTTGCGCGAGCGTGGCTTCGCTTCCGCGACATTGCTCGCGGAATGGGCGGAGATTGTTGGCGCAGGCCTCGCGGAATTCACAGTTCCGCTGGAAATTCGGTGGCCACGAAAGCGGATGGAGGCCGAGGCGGCCCCGCGCCGCACGGGTCGCATGCAGGACAAGGCGGAAGGCGCAGTGCTCGTCGTCACCTGCGCCAGCGCCTTCGCCCTTGAAGTGCAGATGGCTTCCGCACGTATTCTCGATGCGGTGAACCGCCGCCTCGGCTTCCGGGCGGTCACGCGGCTCGAAATCCGCCAGGGCGCAACGCCAAAGCCGCGCACGGCTTTCATGGAGCGGGAGATACCGGCCGATCTCGTGCAGGCGCAGAAGGCCACGCTCACGAACATCGCCGATGAGGGCCTGCGCGAGGCGCTCGCGCGCATGGGAGCGGGGGTCGCCATGAAGGCTGGCAAAACGCGATTGTGATGCCGCGCAGCTTGCAGGCCCTCGCGCTTCCTCTTATCTCGAGTTCCGCTATGATCTTGGGCAAAGTTTGCCCGAACCGAAGCCGGAGACCATTCTTTCCATGCCGCTGAGCCCCGTTTTCACCGCCCTTTCCGTCGGCCGCCGGCAGGTTCTCGCCGCAGTCGCAGGCATTGCTTTGCCACTTGCGCTCGGCGCTCCGGCTTTCGCGCAGGCGCAAGACCAGATGCCGCTGGTGGACGTGATGCAGGCTGGCCCCTTGGGCGACCGCAGCCTCGGCAAAGAGGACGCGCCGGTCACGATCGTCGAATATGCCTCCTTCACCTGCCCCCATTGCGCGAGCTTCCATGTGAACACGCTGCCGGCGCTGAAGGAAAAGTACATTGACAGCGGCAAGGTGCGCTTCGTCTTCCGCGAATTCCCCTTCGATGCCATGGCGACGGCGATGTCCATGCTGACGCGCTGCGCCCCGGCCGAGCGCTATTATCCGCTGGTAGAGCTGTTCTTCCGCCGGCAGGAGGCCATTCTGTCCTCGCAGAAGCCGCTGGATGACCTGCTGGGCGCCGCCCGCCTTGCCGGTTTCTCACAGGAAAGCTTCGAGGCCTGCTTGAAAAACCAGTCGATCTATGACGGCGTGAATGCGGTGAAGAAGCATGGTGCGGAAAAGCTCGGCGTCAATTCCACCCCCACCTTCTTCATCAACGGCAAACGGGTGAGCGGCGCGCGTTCCATCGCGGAAATGGATCAGCTGCTCGAGCCCCTGCTCCCGAAATAAGGCCTTCCGGGGCCATCGGGGCCGGGCCACCCGCACCCACTGGAAAGAGCCACTCAACGTGGCCCAGGACTGGAGCGGAGAGGCGTGAAGTTCGAGCGGCTGCGCCTTCAGGGGTTCAAGACCTTTGTCGATCCGACCGAGCTCGTGATCGCACCCGGCCTTACGGGCATTGTCGGTCCCAATGGCTGTGGCAAATCCAATCTCGTGGAAGCGTTGCGCTGGGCGATGGGGGAAACCTCATCGAAATCCTTGCGCGGCGGCGAAATGGATGACGTGATCTTCGCGGGTGCGGGCACCCGGCCCGGGCGCAACCACGCGGAAGTCTCGATCCGGCTTGCTGACCCACCGCAGGATCTCCCCGGCCATCTCCACAAGGCCGAAGTGCTGGAAGTCACCCGGAAAATCGTGCGCGAGCAGGGCTCGACCTTCCGCATCAACGGGCGGGAAGTGCGCGCGCGCGATGTGCAGATCCTCTTTGCCGATGCGGCCTCCGGCGCGCGTTCGCCGTCGCTGGTGCGGCAGGGCCAGATCAGCGAGATCATCAACGCGAAACCGCAGCATCGGCGGCGCATTCTGGAAGATGCCGCCGGCACGGCCGGCCTGCATGCACGTCGCCATGAGGCCGAGCTTCGCCTGCGTCAGGCCGAGGAAAACCTGATCCGCGCGGAGGATGTGCTCGGCGAACTCGATCGGCAGGCGGGTGATCTGAAAAAGCAGGCCCGGCAAGCCGAGCGCTACAAGGCGTTGCAAGCGGAAATCCGCGCGCTCGATCTGCGCCTGCTGGCCTCCTCGCTGGAGCGGGCGCGGCAGGAGGCCGATGCCGCGCGACAGGCGCATGACGAAGCCATCCGCACCGTGGCAACAACCACCGTGCAGCAGGGCGAGACCGAGCGAGATCGTGCCGTGAAGGCGCATGAACTCGAACAGGCGCGCGCCAAAGCGACCGAGCGGCTTCAGGCCTTGCAAGCGCTTCTCGTGACACGCGAGACACTTGATGGCGAGATCACGCGGATCGAGCAGCGGCTGAAAGACATCATCAGCCGCAGGGCCGAACTCGACCGGGATCGCGAGGCGGCCGCGCGCCTGCTGGGTGATGCCGAGAGCGCACAGGCCGGGCTCACGGCCGAAGCTCAGGCTCTTGCGGCCGAAATCGAAAAGCTTGCGAGAGACGAACAATCGCTCCTCGCGGCGCGCGAGCAGGCGGAGGCCGCACGCAACGCGGAGGAGCAGAAGCTTCGGGCGCTTACCATCGCGCGGGCCGAGGCCGAGGCCGCCGAGCGCGCGGCCGATCAGCGCCTTCAGGTCGCAGCCAGCCGCACCGCCCGCCTTGCGGCGCAGGCTGATGAAGCGGAGCGGGCACTGGCGGCCCTCACCGCTGATTCCGCCGCACTGGCGGATTACACGCGCATGCAGGCCGAACTCGATCGCCTCGCGACAGATCTCGCGGCCGCGACCACCCGCTCGGATGAGGCCGAGGCAAAGGCCCGCGCCGCACGGGATGCGGAGCAGGGCGCGCGCCCGAAACTCGCGGAAGCAGAGCGTCTGCTCCAGCGCCTTGAAACCGAGGCGCGCACCATCCGCAAACTTGTGGATACCACCGAACCCGGTCTCTGGACGCCCGCGATTGACCAGATCGTGGTCGAGCCGGGCTACGAGACCGCGCTCGCAGCAGCCCTCGGCGAAGATCTCGATGCCGCCATCGAATGGGGAGCACCGCGCCATTGGGGCGAGCGGGCGATGGAGGGCGAGCCGAGCCTGCCGGCGGATGTGAAGCCGCTGATTTCCGTGGTGAAAGCTCCTGCACCGCTGCATTTGCGCCTGCGGCAGATCGGGGTATGTGCGCGGGCAGATGGCAAAAGGCTTCAGGCCCTGCTTCAGCCGGGGCAGCGCCTCGTGAGCCGCGAGGGCGACCTGTGGCGCTGGGATGGCTTCGCGGCGCGTGGCGATGCGCCCAGTGCGGCCGCGCGTCGCCTCGCCGAGCGCAACCGGCTCGATGAACTCGAACGCGAGGCGCGCGAAGCGAAGACCCGGCGCGATGCCGCCCGCGAGACGCTGGATCGCATTCTCCGGGCGATGTGCGAGGCACAGGAGACGGAATCGGCCGCGCGTGAGGCTGTGCGGCGCATCACCCGGCAGCGCGAGGATGCCAATGCCGCGCTCCAGCGCGAAATGCGCCGCACGGAGGATGTTCGTCTCCGGCTCGAAGGGGCGCGCCTGCGCCGCGAGACGCTGGCGAATGACCTCATCGAATCACGTCGCGAGGAAGAGGAGGCGCGCGCAGCGCGTGCCGCCCTGCCCGCTCTAGCCGAAGACCCCGCGCTTCAGGCGCAGGAGGCGCTGCTTTCCGAGATGCGGCAGGCGGAAAACGCGGCACGCGATGCTCTGGCGCGGCTTTTCGCCGCCCGTAATGCCGCCGAGCAGCGCCTCGCGGGCATCGGGCGCGAGCGGGCCGCCTGGGATCAGCGCGCGGCGCGGGCGCGCGAATCGCTCGGCGAACATGAAGGGCGCCGCACCCGGCTGGAGGAGGAATTCGAACGCCTCGAAGGCGAGCCGGCCGAGCTTTCCGCGCGCCGTCGCGGCATCGCCGGCGAGATCGAAGCTGCGGAGGCAGCGCGCAAGACCGCGGACGACACCCTTGCGCAGCGAGAAAGCGCGGCGCGCGCCGCCGAGGATGCCGCGCGGCAGGCCGCTCATGCGCTATCGCAGGCCCGCGAATTGTCGGCGAGGCTGGAAGTCGCACGCGAAAACGCCGATTCCCGGCTGATCCATGTCATCCAGACCATCGAGGGCGAGATCGAGGGACCCATCGAAGGCCTTGCGAACCGCATTGCGGCTGACCCGCGCATGGAAGCCCTCTCGCCCGAGGCGATTGAGGCGCGCTTGCGCGATCTGAAGCAGGACCGCGACCGGCTCGGCGCGGTGAACCTCCGCGCTGATACGGAACTCGCCGAGATCGAGACCCGCTATTCGGACCTCACGCGCGAGCGCGCCGAAATTGAAGAGGCGATCCGCAAGTTCCGGCGGGCGATCGAATCGCTCAACAGCGAGGGGCGTGCACGCCTGCGCGAAGCCTTCGAGGCGGTGCAGGGGCATTTCACGCGGCTTTTCGCGCGGCTTTTCGGCGGTGGCACGGCCGAACTTCACCTTGTGGAGGCAGATGACCCTCTGGAGGCCGGCCTAGAGATCATCGCGCGCCCCCCGGGCAAGAAGCCGCAGCTTCTTTCGCTGCTTTCCGGCGGCGAACAGGCGCTGACCGCAACCGCGCTGATCTTCGCGGTGTTCCTCACCAATCCCGCCCCGATCTGCGTGCTCGACGAAGTGGATGCGCCACTCGATGATTCCAACGTGGAGCGCCTCTGCGCCCTGCTGCATGATATTGCAGGCGAAACGGGCACGCGCTTCCTCGTCATCACGCATAATCCGATCAGCATGGCCGAGATGGATCGGCTCTTCGGCGTCACCATGGCCGAGCGTGGCGTGAGCCAGCTGGTCTCGGTCGATCTCGCCGAGGCCGAGCGCCTCGCGGAAGCGGGCTGAGGCGCATTTTCTGCTGCATTGCGGCAACATCCTCAGAAATGGCCCTATCCGATCGTTGAAGAGCCAAAAGATCGGGCCCTCTGTCCTTGACACAAACGTTTCCCCCTGTTTAACAGCGCGCGACGAACGGGGCGGGCGACCGCCCCTCGTGTTGTGATGACGCGGGCAACTTCCACGTCACGGAGCACCGTCCAACCGGGTTCGGATGCAACCATGCCAGAGCCGGAATTTCCCTCGCGGGACGCAAACAAGGCGGAAGCGGGGCATTCTGGCGATGCGGATGCACTGCGAGCGCGGCTTGAAGCCCTGAAATCGGAACTCGGCGACGCGACCGCGCGCGACGAGGCCGAAAATCGGGGCAAGTCGGGTTCGGGCAGCAATGCCTCGGCACTCGGTGCCGGAATGCGGGCGGCCTCGGAAATGGTCGCGGGCGTTCTGGTTGGAACAGGTCTCGGCTTCCTGCTGGACCGGTTCTTCGGAACCAAGCCTTGGCTGCTGATCATCTTTATGATGCTCGGCATGGCTGCGGGGTTCCGGAATATGTATCGGCTGGGCATGCGACCGACCGCCCCGCCATCGAACGACAGGGGCGGCCCGCAGCAGGGCCATTGAGGCGAAGGGACAGCGACCGTGGCGAGCGGAAAAGCAATCGAGCCGATGCACCAGTTCGAGATCAACAAGATCGTCGAGCTCAAGCTGTTCGGGACCGATATTTCGTTCACCAATGCATCCCTGTGGATGCTGATTGCGCTGGCGGTCATCAGCCTCATCACGGTGTATGGCAGCCGCCAGCGCGCCATGGTTCCCGGCCGGCTGCAAAGCCTTGCCGAAGTGAGCTACGAATTCGTCGCCAACACGCTCACTGGCGTGACGGGCAGGGAAGGGATGCAGTTCTTCCCCTTCGTCTTCTCGCTTTTCATGTTTGTTTTCGCCGCGAACCTTCTGGGCATGATCCCCGGATCGTTCACGGTCACGAGCCAGATCATCGTGACGGCTGCCTTCGCGCTGCTGGTGATGGGCATCGTGGTGGTTGCGGGCGTCATGAAGCACGGCTCGCATTTCTTCGGCCTCTTCGTGCCGTCGGGCGTGCCGGTTCCGATCCTGCTCCTGATGGTGCCGATCGAGATCATCTCGTTCCTGTCGCGTCCGGTTTCGCTCTCGCTGCGTCTGTTCGGCAACATGCTTGCCGGCCACATCGTGCTGAAGGCCTTCGGTGGCCTCGCGGTGATGCTGCTGGGCGCCGGCGCCTGGGCTGTCATTGCGCCGCTGCCGCTGCTGATGGCCGTGGCGGTGACCGCGCTCGAATTCCTGGTGGCGTTCCTCCAGGCCTATGTCTTCACCATTCTGACCTGCGTCTATCTCAATGATGCGCTCCATCCGGGGCACTGACGAGATCGCCGGGCACGAAATCCACCACCACCTATCTTCTCAAACGGAGTAATCTCGATGGATCCGATCGTTGGCAAGTATATCGGCGCTGGTCTCGCGGCGCTTGGCATGGGCCTCGCCGCCATGGGCGTGGGCAACAT
>JALOTF010000043.1 GCA_025458025.1 Beijerinckiaceae bacterium
GCGACAGCCGGGTCGATGGAGCCGAAAGCGGGTGCCTTGTCCTTCAGTTCCACGCAGATGCGTTCGGCGAGCTTCGGGCCCACGCCGGAGGTGCGGGCGATGGCCGCCTTGTCCTTCATGGCGATGGCGTTGGCGAGTTCGCCTGGCTTCAGGGTAGAGAGGATGGCCAAAGCCACCTTCTGCCCCACGCCCTGCACACCGAGCAGGATGTTGAACCAGTCTTTCTCCAGCGCGCTCGCGAAACCGAAGAGGCGGATCATGTCTTCGCGCACAATGGTTTCGATGAAAAGCGTCGTGGCCTCGCCCGCCTGCGGCAGCGCCTGCAAGGTGCGCGAGGAGCAATGCACGAGATAACCCACGCCGTGGCAATCGAGAATGACGTGCTCGTCGCCGTAGGAGTCGATCACGCCGTTCAGCTTGCCGATCATGGTGTCCTCACGGGCAGCGCAAAAAGGTGGAGGCCGGGGTGCCATCCGGCCAGGCCAGGCGCAAGCGGTTCGGCATCACTTCCATCTGGAAGCGCTTGGGGCCGCCCGAGCCGGCATGAAGCCCCCGGCAGGCCTTGCCATCCACTTGCCAGAGCGTGCGATCGCCCGCCTCGCCGCGGAGGTAGAGCGTCAGGCCATCGCAGGAGAACACGCTCGATTCAAAACCGTTGGCCTTCACCGTGAGGAAGTAATCCTTCGTGGCGCAGCTCTGCGGATCCACAGCATAGCGGCCGGGCACCGGCTTCTGCGGCGCGGCGAGTGCCGGTGCAAGCAGGAGAAGGCTCGCCGCAAGGCTCGCAAAGTTCCTCATTTCGTTCCCCTGTGATGCGCGTGGCAGATCGCGATGGCCAAAGCATCGGCCATGTCATCCGTGCGGAATTCCGCCTTGGGAAGCAGTACCTTCACCATCATGCGGATCTGTTCTTTCTCGGCATGGCCTGCGCCGACGACGCTCTTCTTGACCTGGTTGGGAGCGTATTCCGCCACCCTCATGCCGGCTTGCGCGGGCACGAGCATGGCCACGCCGCGCGCCGCGCCGAGTTTCAGCGTGGAGCGCGGATCCTTGTTCAGGAAGGTCTCTTCCACCGCCGCCTCATGCGGCTGGTGATCATGGATGACCTGCCGCAGGCCCTCATGGATGGCCGCGAGCCGGTCTGCGAGGTCGGCCTTGGGGGAAGGTTCCACCGCACCGCAGGCGATATAGGAGAGGCGCGTGCCCTCGATGGCGACGATGCCCCAGCCGGTATGCCGGAGGCCGGGATCGATTCCGATGATTCGCGTCGCGCTTGCCATATCCGCTTCTATGCCGGGCAAGCCGAGAACGAAAGGTGAAGATCAGGCAAAATGCGGCTCAGGCCGTGAGTTTTGCCATCACCTCGTCGGAAACCTCGAAATTCGAGAAGACGTTCTGCACGTCGTCATCATTGTCGAGGTTGTCGAGGAGCTTCATCACGCTCTGCGCCTTTTCCTCGTCGAGCATCACAAGGTTCTGCGGCTTCCAGATGATCTTCGCCGAAGCGGGTGCGCCGAGCTTGGCTTCCAGACCCTTCGAGACATCGGAAAGATCGGCAAAGGCACAGAAGATGGTATGGCCGTTCTCGTCGGAGGTGACATCCTCGGCGCCGGCCTCGATGGCCGCTTCCATCACGGTATCGGCGTCGCCGGCAGCGGCGGGGTAGGTGATTTCGCCGATATGGTCGAACAGGAAGGTGGCCGAACCGGAGGCGCCGAGCTCGCCGCCCGCCTTGGTGAAGTAAGAGCGCACGGCCGCACTCGTGCGGTTGCGGTTGTCGGTCAGGGCGTCGACGATCAGCATCACGCCGCCGGGGCCGCGACCTTCGTAGCGGATCTCCTCATAGGCATCGGCCTCGCCGCCGGTCGCCTTCTTGATCGCGCGTTCGATGTTGTCCTTCGGCATGTTCTCGGCGCGCGCGGCGAGGATCGCCATACGCAGGCGCGGGTTCATGTTGGGATCGGGCAGGCCCATTTTCGCCGCGACGGTGATTTCCTTCGCAAGCTTGCCGAACATCTTCGAGCGCACGGCATCCTGCTTGCCCTTGCGATGCATGATGTTCTTGAATTGTGAATGGCCGGCCATGGCGGAGCCCCGTCTTCGATGGATGCGTGAATGGCTCGGCTTTTAGAAAAGCACGCGCGAAAAGAAAAGCGGCTCTTGCAAGCCTATTCCCAGCCTTTCGGGCGGCTTTCCTCAAGGATCGGGCCGAGGCGCACGGCCCAGCAGGCTTTCGCGAGGCCGGTGCGATCATCGGTTTCCACGGCGAAGCCACAGACCGTCGCAATGCCTTCCGTGGCCTCGAAGCGTCCTGAGGGGGTGGAATACATCAGCCGGTGCATGGGCGCGGCCTTGTCCACCCCGAGGATGGAATCGTAATCGCCGCACATCCCGGCATCGGACATGTAGGCCGTGCCGCCGGGCAGGATGTGATGATCCGCCGTCGGCACATGCGTATGCGTGCCCACGACGACCGAGCAGCGGCCATCGACATAATGCGCCATGGCCTGCTTTTCGGATGTGGCTTCGGCATGCATGTCGATTAGCATGGCATCGCAGCCCTGTCCCAGCGGGCAGGCATCCATCTGCCGGTCGATCTCGGCGAAGGGATCGTCCGAGACCTGCATGAAAACGCGTCCGATGAGGTTCACCACCAGCACGCGCGCGCCGTTCTTCGCTTCGATAAGTGCCGCACCGCGCCCCGGCGTGCCGCGCATGAAATTCGCCGGGCGGATGAGCCGATGCTCGCGCTCGATGAAGACGAGCGCCTCGCGCTGGTCCCAGGCATGGTTGCCGAGGGTGACGCAATCGGCCCCCGCATCCAGCAATTCGTTGCAGATCGCCTCGGTGATGCCGATGGTTCCGGCGGAATTCTCGCCGTTGATCACCACGCAATCGAGCTTCCATCGCTCACGCAGCGAGGGGAGATGACGCTGAATCGCCTCGCGGCCGGGTTTGGCGACCACATCGCCCAGAAACAGAATGCGCATGAAAAATCCGATGGCCGGAAGGAAGTGCGGAGCCGCAGCGATCGGTGGTTTGTCGATCCCGGGAACCTACAAGAGTAGGTGGGCGCCGTTATGAAGAGATCCACGGACCTCCCCAGGGACAGCTCCCTAAGGATCGATAAGGCCCCGGGGAATACGTATAACCTGCCGCATCCCACAGCCCCGCAAGCACAATGTAGGCGCATGCCGGGGGAAATGCCAGTGCCGGCTTATGCGTTGTCCCGATCTTCCCCCGAAAGCGCCCGCGCGATGCGCTCCACGCGATCCGAGAGGTTTGAAATCGCCGTGGCGATCTCCATTTCGCGCTGGTTGCCGAGCTGGCTCGCATTCTGGACGGCGGCGCGGCTGGCGGCCACCACCTCGGCGGCGGCAGCGGCTTTGCGGCGCTCCTCGTTCACCTCGTCGGCAAGCATTAGCCCGGCCATGACCGCGAGACGCAGATCACCGATATCGCCGAAGCTCTGGCGTGCGCCCTTGATGCGGCCATCGAGATCGGCCGCGAGCGCCAGCAGATGCGCTTCCTGCCCATCCTCGCAGGCCATGCGAAACTGCTTGCCGTCAATCGTCACGCTGATCTGCGCCACGCCTCAACCTCCCGACAGCGAGGATTTGACCTGCGCGATGGCGCGGTCGAGGCGAGGCATGACGTCGCGGAGGGTCTGGTCCGCCTCACGCCGCGCGCCCGTTTCGAGGTCGAGCATTTCCGCAAGGCGATGGCGATCCTCGCGCATCACCGCGAGTTCGGTTTCGAGGGTCGCACGCACGCGATCCGCCTCGACATGGCGGATGGCTGCCGCGTCGAGCCGATCGAGGGCCGAGCTGAGGCGGCTCAGCGCTTCGGCGACGGGATCCGGCATGCTTTCTCTCCGCGCCGACCGGGTTCTTAGCGAATCCCCGCGGCATCCTTTCGTCTGATCTGGATCAAAACTAGGCGGCGAATCGGGCCTCGGCAACGGTTTTGGCGCGCGATCCCCCTCGAAATGATGAGCCTTGACCCCTTGCGCAAAGCAAGGCGGAAATGACAATCCGCCTCAGAACAAGGTGCGGCTGGCATGGGAGGGCTCATTCGAGGGCCTTGCCAGACGCAAAGCGAAGAAAAACGGGAGGATCTCATGGTGGCTCAGGCCTCGCGCTATCACGCGGTCTATGACGGCTGGAAGAACGACCCCGAGGGGTTCTGGCGGGAAGCTGCCAGTGCGCTCGACTGGATCGAGCCGCCGCGCGCCATTCTCAATCCATCCGCGGGTGCCTATGGCCGCTGGTTTCCGGATGCAGTGTGCAACACGGCTGCGAACTGCCTCGACCGGCATATCGCGGCCGGGCGCGGCGACCAGCTCGCGCTGATCTATGACAGCCCGATCACCAATTCCGGCTCCTCGCTCACCTATTCAGACCTGAAGCGCGAAGTGGATCTCGCCGCGCACATGATCCGCGGTTTCGGCCTCGAGAAGGGCGACCGCGCGATCATCTACATGCCGATGATCCCCGAGGCGGTAGTGGCTATGCTCGCCTGCGCGCGGCTGGGAATCATCCATTCCGTGGTGTTCGGCGGCTTCGCGGCGCATGAACTCGCGACGCGCATTGATGATGCGAAGCCGAAGCTGATCCTCACCGCCTCCTGCGGCATCGAGCCGGGGCGTGTTGTCGCCTACAAGCCGCTGCTCGATCGCGCGATTGACGAGGCTCATCACAAGGTCAGCCATGTGCTGCTGTTCCAGCGGCCGCAAGCCAAAGCCGAGATGATCGCGGGGCGCGATCATGATTGGGCCGAGGGGCGGGATCGCCTCATCGCGCAAGGCGCTGGCCCCGTGGAAGCGGTGCCGATGAGCGCGGATGATCCGCTTTATGTGCTCTATACCTCCGGCACCACCGGCAAGCCCAAAGGTGTGGTGCGCGACCATGCCGGGCATATGGTGTCGCTCCATTGGTCGATGGGTGCGATCTACGGCATGGAAGCCGGCGAGGTGTTCTGGGCGGCCTCGGATGTGGGGTGGGTCGTGGGCCACAGCTACATCGTTTATGCGCCGCTGCTGAAGGGCTGCACCACGCTGCTCTATGAGGGCAAGCCGGTGGGCACGCCTGATCCCGGTGCCTTCTGGCGTGTCATCGCCGAGCACAAGGTGAAGGTGCTCTTCACCGCGCCGACCGCTTTCCGTGCGATCCGCAAGGAGGACCCCAAGGCGGAGTATCTTGCGAAGTACAATCTCGGCGGCTTCCGCGCCCTGTTCCTTGCGGGCGAGCGGGCGGACCCGGACACCGTGAAATGGGCTGAGGATATCCTGAAGGTGCCGGTCATCGACCATTGGTGGCAGACCGAGACCGGCTGGCCGATCTGCGGCAACCCCCTCGGCCTCGGCATGCTGCCGGTGAAGCATGGTTCGCCCACCGTGCCGATGCCTGGCTACGATGTGCAGGTGCTGGATGAAGCCGGAAAGCCGGTGGAAGCGGGCAAGATGGGTTCCATCGCCGTGAAGCTGCCGCTGCCGCCGGGCTGCCTGCCGACCCTCTGGAATGCGGATGACCGCTTCCGGTCGAGCTATCTCGCGGAATATCCCGGCTACTACAACACATCAGATGCCGGTTATCGCGACGCCGAGGGCTACCTCTACATCATGGGCCGCACCGACGACATCATCAACGTCGCGGGGCATCGCCTCTCCACTGGCGGCATGGAGGAGGTTCTCGCCTCGCATCCGGCCGTGGCGGAATGCGCAGTGATCGGCGCGAAGGATGCGCTGAAAGGCGAGGTGCCGCTCGGTTTCGTGGTGCTGAAGGCGGGCGTGAATGCGCTGCCCGGCATGATCGAGCGGGAATGTGTGGGCCTCGTGCGCGATCAGATCGGCCCTGTCGCGGCCTTCAAGACCGCGATCACCGTCAACCGCCTGCCGAAGACGCGCTCCGGCAAGATCCTGCGCGGCACCATGAAGAAGATCGCCGATGGCGATCCCTGGACCATGCCGGCGACGATCGACGATCCCGCGATCCTCGAGGAAATCGCCCGCGCGCTGGAAGGGCGACACTCCGCCGGCTGATGTAGGCCAGGCCGGGGCTCACGCCGCCTCGGCCTCCTTGCCCCAGCTTTCGCCTCCGCCATCGCCCGCACCACGGGGCAAACTCAGTTCCGCGCTGGTGGAGCCGGCCTGCGAGAAGGCCTCGGTCGGTTCCTCGCCGAAATCGTAAGTCGTGTCCTGCTTCTCGGCCCAGGGGTTGAAGACCTCGATGTTGAAGGGCGCGAAGAAGCCGACATTGCGTGTCATCACCACGAGTTCGTGACGCTTGGCGGTCGCAGCGATCAGGCTGTCATGATAGGGCAGCTTCAACCGTCGGCGACGCGCCGAGGTGATGATCTGCCCCCAGATGATGCTGGTTTCGTAATCGATGCCGAGCAGGTTCTCGCCGAGTTTCCGGCGAACTTCGCGCATCCAGGTGCGCACGCGCCGTTGCTTGAATTCCTGCGGAAGCTCGGTCACGCCCCCTTCGAGAATGGCGAAAGTGACCATAGAGAGGCGGATATCCTCGAACCAGAGGTCATCCACGGCCCGTCGCACGCGCCAGAAGGGGCGGGGCATGTGCAGTTCCCGCAACACGCAGGTGTCGATCAGGGTTCCGCCTGCCATAAAAAATCTCCCGCATCACAACTGAGGCGGGAGATTATGCGATAAACTCTACCTAAAGGTGTATGATCGCTATCCGGCAATCAGAAGCTGTCTTCTTCTTCGTCGCGGCGCGTGTTCTTCAGCTTGGCGAACACGGTCTCGATGTCGAGGTTCGGCTTGCGCTCGGGCGCCTCGGCGCTGGTGGTCACTTCAGCCGGCAGCAGGGTGGCGCCCATATCCGGCGGCGGGGCCGGGCGATCCTTCGACGCGCGGTTCACCTCGAAATCGAGGTCGATCTGCGTGCAGAGGCCGAGGGTCACCGGGTCGAGCGGCTGGAGGTTGCCGGCATTCCAGTGCGAGCGCTCGCGCACGGACTGGATCGTCGACTTGGTGGTGCCGACGAGGCGGATGATCTGGGCATCCTTCAGTTCCGGGTGGTTCTTGATGAGCCACTGGATGGCGTTCGGGCGATCCTGGCGCTTGGAAACCGGGGTGTAGCGCGGGCCCTTGGAACGCTTGAGATCCGGCAGGCGCACCTTCGATTCCAGCACGCGCATGCGGTAATTCTGGTCCTTCTCGGCCTTTTCGAGTTCCTCGCGCGAGAGCTGGCCGGCCTGGATGGGATCAAGCCCGCGCATGCCCGCTGCCACATCGCCATCGGCAATGCCCTGCACCTCGAGCGGATGCAGCGCGCAGAACTCGGCGATCTGGTCGAAGGTGAGCGTGGTGTTCTCGACGAGCCACACGGCCGTCGCCTTGGACATCAGCAGGGTCGCCATCTCGGGCCTCCAATCGGGTCGCAATCCAGTTGCAGAATGGTCGCGAGGCTTCGCCCGCGCCCCCTTCCCGGGGAGGCGCGCAGCGCGTTCCATACGCGATGCCATTTTGGGAAGAGCGCCCTTATACTGGCGAGCGGATTCGCTTGCAACCTCGATTGCGACAGGAAGGGCGCCATGCTCGACGATCTCGAACCCACCCGAAAGAAGACCGCCTACATCGTGGGGCAGGATGTCAGCGCGTTTTCGCTGGCGGATCTTGCGGAAACCATGCGGCAGCTCGAGGCCGAGATCGTGCGGCTGAAAGCCGTGCATCAGCAGAAATCGGCCTCGCAATCGGCGGCCGATGCGCTGTTCCGGAAGCCGGGTTGAGCGGCTGCGAATCACTGCGCCCGTTTAGGTTACGAAAATCCCGCTGCAATTGATGAAAATCCCGTCAAATTAACGGGGTATTAAATCTTTCATTCTAATGTGAGACATGTTCCGGTTCGCCGGATCCCGAGTGGCTCCCGCCGCTCTGTTTGACGCCTCCCTGTTGGACTTTCTCAAGGATCGCCCTGCTGCGGTCCTTTTTTTTGTTTCCGGATGCCTCGGCTTCCATCGCTGCTGGCTGGCTCGGTGAATCCGCGCGCGCTGCCATCTTTCCGCCCCGCGCATCCCCCAGAATTCCGATATCGGGAATGCCGGGGGTTAACCATGAACGAATCGTTAAATTCCGATTTCCCGGATTTGGTGCTGTATTTGCTCCTGTTCCCGCATCCCACGCGCCCTGTTCCAAAGCGGCGCAGATGATGTGACGGAGTGAGACAGATGGCCAACGAACGGGACCAGGCGATGATCGAGCTTTCTTCTAGTGGCGATGCAGGCCGGACGGATACGGTGTCTTTCACGCATCGCCTGCTGGCGAGCGAGAACTTCATGCTGCTCTTCCGCGAGGGCATGTCCCTCGTTGAGGCCACTGCCGCTTATCTCGATGGCGAGGGGCGCGTGGACAGCCGCTTTCTGGAGCGCCCTGTCGCGCTTGCCTATGCCAGCGAGAGCATGCGGCTCACCACGCGCCTGATGCAATTGACATCCTGGCTTCTGCTGCAGCGTGCCGTTAACGAAGGTGAACTTTCCCGCGATGAGGCCGAGCGCGAGCATCGCCGCGTGGTTATCGCCCCGCCGGAAGCCAAGACCGACAGCGCGGTCTTTGCCTCTCTGCCCGAGACGCTGAAGAGCCTCATCGAGCGCTCCATCAGCCTGCATGCGCGCATCCAGCGCCTCGATCAGGATCTGAAATCCGAGCCGGAGCCGGTGGCAGCGGATAACCCTGTCGCGAACCAGCTGGGCATGCTCGCGGCGGCTTTCAAGCGCCGCTGAGAGCGGATTCTTTTGCCGGGGTGGGAATCCCTTGCCGCCCCGGCTTGTGCCAGAATGAAAAAGGCCCGCGTTTGGCGCGGGCCTTTTTCATTCTGGCGATAGCCCCCGAGGGGGCAAAGCTGTTTACTTCTTGCCGAAGGAGATGCCGGCGAATTTCTGGTTGAACTTCGAAACGCGACCGCCACGATCCTGCAGGGTCTGCGTGCCGCCGGTCCAGGCCGGATGCGTCTTCGGATCGATGTCGAGGTTCATCGTGTCGCCGGCCTTGCCGTAGGTCGAACGCGTCAGGAACTCGGTCCCGTCGGTCATCACGACCTTGATGAAATGGTAGTCCGGATGGATATCGGCCTTCATGGGAGACCCCTCAAAAAAAGTGACGCGGCCCGGCGTTCCCCGCCCGGACCCGCGCCCGTGAAGCTCAGTGCGGCGAGGCTATACATGAGAGTGCTTGACGGAACAAGCCGTGTTGAGGGACATCCTCCTTCGATGATCGTCGCATTCCTCCCGCCCGCCGCCGAGGCCACTCCCACGCCATGAGCGAACCTGCACATCCTGCCGCTCCGGCGAGCCCGAAGAAGCCGCGTGCCGATTTCTCGGCCCTGCGGCGCATGCTCCCCTTTCTCGTGGCCGAGCGGCTCTATATCGGCCTTGGCCTCGGCGCCCTCGTGGTCGCGGCTTTGGTCACGCTCGCTATTCCGCAGGCCGTGCGGCGCGTGGTCGATTTCGGCTTTACGCCCGAAACGCGCGGGCTGGTGGATGCCTATTTCGGCATGATCGTGGTGCTCACGGCTCTGCTCGCGGTCTCCTCGTCGCTGCGCTATTATTTCGTGATGACCATCGGCGAGCGTGTGGTGGCCCGCATTCGCCGCGCCGTGTTCGAGCGCGTGATGACGCTCGATGGCGCCTTTTTCGATACCGCGCGTTCGGGCGAGATCGTCTCGCGCCTCACCGCCGATACGACCCAGCTGAAATCCACCTTCGGGGCTTCCGCCTCCATTGCCCTGCGCAATGTCATCCTGCTCATCGGCGCTATGGTGATGATGGTCGTCACCTCGCCGAAGCTGGCGGCCATGGTGCTGCTGGCCATTCCCGCCATCGTGTTGCCGCTGGTTGCGGCGGGGCGCGGTGTGCGCAAGCGCTCGCAGGCCGCGCAGGATACCCTCGCGGAAGCCGCGTCCTTCGCCACCGAGCGCATCGGTGCCGTGCGCGTGGTGCAGGGTTTCGGCGGCGAGCATGCCGCGATCAGCCGCTTCGGCGCTGCCGTGACCAGCGCCTATGACGCGGCGCGCGCGGCCACCGTGAGCCGGGCGATCCTGACCTCCATCGTGATCTTCCTTGTTTTCGCGAGCATCACATTCGTGCTCTGGACTGGGGCGAAGGCCGTGATGGCCGATGAGATGACCCCCGGTCGCCTCTCGCAATTCGTGCTCTACGCGGTGTTCGCCGCCAGTGGTCTCAGTCAGCTTTCGGAGGTCTATGGCGAACTCGCGCAGGCCGCCGGTGCCGCGCAACGCCTCGGCGATCTTCTCGCGACCGTGCCCGATGTCAACGATCCGGAGAAGCCGGTCGAGACCGTCCGCCCGCCGCGCGGGGAGATCCGCTTCGACGATGTGACCTTCGCTTACCCCACCGCGCCCGACCGGCGCGTGCTGGGCCCGCTTTCGGTGTCGATCCGTGCGGGCGAGCGCCTTGCGATTGTTGGGCCCTCCGGGGCCGGCAAGACGTCGATCTTCCAGATCCTCATGCGCTTCTATGATGTCAGCAGCGGCGCGATTTCCATCGATGGCGTGCCGATCCATGCCATGCGCCTTGCTGATCTGCGCGCGCTGATCGCCGTGGTTCCGCAGGATCCGGTGATATTTGCGGGCACGATTGCCGAGAATATTCGCCTCGCGCGACCCGAGGCTTCGGATGAGGCGATCCGGCAGGCGGCGGCGCAGGCTGCCGTGCTCCCCTTCGCGGAAAAGCTGGAGCATGGTCTCGAAACGCGCATCGGCGAGCGTGGCATCACGCTTTCGGGCGGCGAGCGCCAGCGCATCGCGATTGCCCGCGCGATCCTGCGTGATGCGCCGATCCTGCTTCTGGATGAGGCCACGTCCGCGCTCGATGCTGAGAATGAGCGCATGGTGCAGGAAGCCCTGGCGCGCGCCATGCAGGGCCGCACAGCTCTGGTGATCGCACATCGCCTCGCAACCATTCGCGACGCGGATCGCATTCTCGTGCTTGAAGCAGGACGAATCGCGGAAGAGGGGAGCCACGAGGCGCTGCTCACCCGCAACGGCGCCTATGCGCGGCTCGCGAACCTGCAATTCACCGCATAGACGGCGAGCCGTTCCAATCCATCCGGAAGGTGGGCTGGCCGGAATGCGGGCTCGTGCCCTGGCCCACGATCTCGAAGCCTTCCTTGTGGTAGAAGCGTACTGCGCGTGGATTACCCTGCCCCACGAACAGGGTAAGGTGCCCGCTGGATTGCGTTTTCGCATCCTCGATCAGCGTCTTCGAGACGCCGTCGCCCCAGCGCGCTGGGATGACCGCGATGATCTCCAGCAGGCCGCTATGCTTCTCCACCAGAGTGAAGCCCACGCGCGCGCCGGACATTTCGGCCACGCGCAGCCGATAGCGCCCGGTTTCTGCCTCGCGCAATTGCTCCTCGATCAGCGCGCGGCGCTTCGTGAAATTCACGCCGGGATAGGTCTCCGACCATGCGGCCTGCCAGATCTCGGCCATCATGGCGTGATCGGAGGGCGAGCCGGGGCGGATATGGATGCTCATCGTTCGGTGATCTTCAGTTCGAGGCGACGGTTGCGCGCAAGCGCTTCAGGCGTGTCGCCGAAATCGATGGGCGCGAATTCGCCGAAGCCTGCCGCGACCACGCGATGGGGCGAGACGCCTTTCTCCACGAGGTAGCGCACCACCGCGATGGCGCGGGCGGCGGAGAGATCCCAGTTATCCTTGAATTGTCCCGCGCCGGAGAGTGGGCGCTTGTCCGTATGGCCATCGATGCGCGCGACCCAGGCGAGATCCGGCGGGATCTCGCGTTCAAGGTTCTTGAGCAGGTCCGCGAGCTTGTCGAGCTCGCCGAGGCCCGTGCCCGCGAGCACCGCCTCGCCCGAGCCAAAAAAGATTTCCGATTGGAACACGAAACGGTCGCCCACGATCCGCATATCGGGTCGCGAGCCCAGCACATTGCGCAGGCGGCCGAAGAAATCCGAGCGATAGCGGTTCAGTTCTTGCACGCGCTGCGCGAGGGCGACATTCAGCCGCGAACCGAGTTCGGCGATGCGCGTCTGCGAATCCTTCTCGCGGCTTTCCGCCTGTTCCAGCGCGCCTTCCAGCGCCTGCAATTGCTGGCGCAGGGCGTTGATCTGCTGGTTGAGAAGGCTCACCTGTTCCAGCGCGCGCTGTGCTGCGGTTTTCTCGTCCGCCAGTTGTTGCGTCAGGCTGCCGAGCTGCTGCTGGCTCTGCCCCACACCTGCCGCGAGGCCCGCGAGCCGCTCGCGTTCCGCTTCTGCGCGCTGGAGCGTCGCGGATAGGCTGAGGATGCGCTGCTCGCTTTCCGTTTTCGTGGAGCGTTCGAGCGCGAGCAGATCGGAGAGTTCCGAGAGTTGCCGCGTCAGGCGCTGCACCACGTCCTCCTTCCCAGCCATTTCCCGGCCAATGAAGAACTGGCCGAGCATGAAGACCGCGATGAGGAAGGTGAAAACGAGCAGCAGCGTTGAGAGGGCATCGACGAAGCCCGGCCAATAATCGATCTGGCGATCACGCGCGCGGCGGGAAAGGGCCATCACGGGCCTCGTTTATCGTTCTGCGCATCCTGATCGCGCGACAGTTTCTCCAGAAGCTTCTTCACATCCGCCTGCTGCACGGCCTGCGCTTCCACCCAGGAGCGGATCATCTGCTGCTCGTTGCGCATGTGTTGCACGAGGCCCTGCACGCCTTCCGCGAGAGCCGCGAGCGCCTGTGTGGCATTGCGGCCCGCGCCCGCCTCGTTCACTGCGCGGGAAATGCCATCCAGCGCCTGCCGGATATCGCCGGGCGGGCCGCCCTGAGCGCCGCCATCCTGCACGGAGGAGGAAAGCCATTCCTCGAGATCGTAGAAGAAGCGGCTCTGCGCCTGCCCGGCTTGCAGATCGAGGAAGCCAAGGATGAGCGAGCCTGCAAGGCCGAATAGCGAGGACGAGAACGCGATGCCCATGCCCCCGAGCGGGGCAGCGAGATTGCGCTTCAATTCATCGAAAAGCGCGTTGTTCTCGCCACCGCTCGGCAGTTTCTCGATGACCCCGCCAATGGAGGCCACGGTTTCAATGAGGCCCCAGAAGGTGCCGAGCAGCCCCAGGAAAATCAGCAATCCGGTGAGGTAGCGGCTGATATCCCGGCTTTCATCGAGACGTCCGCCGAGTGAGTCGAGCACGGAACGCAAGGTGAGCGTGGAAATGCCGGCGCGACCCGCCTTGTCGCCCAGCAGGGCCGCCATGGGGGCCAGCAGAATGGGATCGGCCACCGGCCGCGCGTCCTCGCCGGCGCGGCGCGCATTCACCCAGCGGATTTCGCGGTAGAGGCGGAAGACCTGAGCGAAGGCGAAGACGATACCGAGCAGCAGAACAAGGCCGATCAGGCCATTCAGCAGGGGGTTGAACCAGAAGGCTTCGAGGATGCGCTTCTGGAGAACGAAAGCCAGCACGCCCGCCAGCGCCAGGAACACCACCATCCGAAACAGGAAAAGCCCCGGTGTCGAAAGGGCTTGGCTCTCGCGTCCGCTCGCCATGGATCCTCCGGTGACCTCGCAATGGCGCGCAGTCAACCGTGTTCGCGGCGCGTTGGCAACCCGGGAAGGCGCTGGAGGATCAGCCGCGCGCCACCGCGAGCAGCTCTCGCACGGGTTCCGCCAGATTCGCATTGGCCGCGAAGACCGAGCGCTTCGCAAAGATATCCGGCGAACCATCCACCGCACTCACGAGGCCACCGGCCTCCCGCACGATGAGTATGCCCGCCGCAATGTCCCACGGCGAGAGATTGTGCTCCCAGAAGGCGTCAAAACGGCCGCAGGCGACGAAGGCCAGATCCAGCGCCGCTGAACCGAGACGCCGCACGCCCGCCACACGCGGCATGATGCCCGCGAGTTCGCGCAGGAACAGGCCATGATCGCCGCGCATCGCATGCGGGACGCCGCAGCCGATGACGCTTTCGGAAATCTCGCGCGTCTGCGACACGCGCAGGCGGTAATTGTCGCGGCTCGTGGGGCCGGTTGCGAATGCGCCCGCGCCCTTTTCGGCCAGGAACATCTCCTCGGTGACGGGATTATACACGAGGCCCGCGACGATCTCGTTGTCGCGCTCAAGGCCGATGGAGATCGAGAATTGCGGAATGCCGCGCAGGAAATTCGTGGTGCCGTCTAGCGGATCGATGATGAAGCGGTGGGATTTATCCGGACCATCGACGACGCCGCGCTCTTCCATGAGGAAGTTATAGCCCGGCCGCGCGCGGGAGAGTTCCTGAAACAGGATATTCTCGGCGCGCTTGTCCGCCTCGGAGACGAAATCGCCAGGCCCCTTCTTCGAGACCTGAAGGCTCGGGATCTCCGCGAAATCGCGTTTCAGGGACTTGCCGGCCTTGATAGCGGCGGCAGTCATCACGTTCATCAGCGGCGAGCGGATCATGGAGAAGGTCTCACAGGGGCGCGCGGCAAGGGCGCGCGGAAATATCGGAAGAGAGCGCAGGCAATGCCCCGGATGGCCGGGATTTTCAACCCCGGAGGATCACTCCGCGCGCTCCAGCACGTTGGATTTCGCGATGCGGCGCGCCTCGGCGAGCATCGCTGCCGGGTCTTCCGCCTCGAAGAGCCACGGCCCCACCGCGATGAATTCAGCGCCTGTGGCAGTGAGCGGCGCGACGGAATCGAGATCGGGCGCATAGGCCACGCAGGGCACGTTGAAGATGGTGGCCCACCAATCTGCGCGCTCGATGGTTTGTGCCAAAGGCGGCACGAAACCATCCGGGCGCGGCTCGCCGAACATCACGTAATCGATGTCGCGCTCGCCCGCTTCCATCGCCTCGTGGCGCGAGCGAAGGCCGCCCACGCCGAGGATGCGCTGCGGCTTCAGCGCCTCGACCAGCGCGCCGAGATCATCCGAGGCCTGCGCATGTGCGCCATCGAGCCCAAGGCGCGCGATGAGGCGTGGATCCTTCGGCGCGGCCATCAGGCAGGCGACATTCGCCTCCTGCAGGGGCTTTGCGAGGATTTCGAGCTTGCGCTTCAGCGCGGCATCGCTCTCGGCGGTGAAATTAAGCCATGCCACGGCCAGCGCGCCGGTGGAGGCGAGGGCCTGAAAGCGGAGGAGGAAGGGCGCGGGATCGTCGATCGCCGGCGCGATGAGCATGAATTGCGGAACCATGCGCAAACCTATGGCACGAAAGCCGGCACTTGAAAACGAAAGCGCGGGCAAGCCCGTGGGCCGCCCGCGCCGGATGGTGTCGTTGCGCGATTACGCGATCTTCGGATCAAGCGCGCCCTTGGCGTAGAGCTTCGCCATTTCCGAGAGCGGCAGCACCTTCTTGATCTTCGAGGCTTGGCCGGCGGTATTGAACTCTTCCAGCCGCTGGCGGCAGAGCTTCGTCATCGCTTCCATGGCAGGCTTCAGATACTTGCGCGGATCGAACTCGCCCGGCTCCTCTGCGAGGATGCGGCGGATCTGGCCGGTCATCGCCATGCGGTTGTCGGTGTCGATGTTGATCTTGCGGACGCCATTCTTGATGCCGCGCTGGATCTCTTCCACCGGCACGCCCCAAGTCGGCTTCATCTTGCCGCCGAACTTGTTGATGATGTCCTGCAGATCCTGCGGCACGCTCGACGAACCATGCATCACGAGATGCGTGTTCGGCAGCTTGCGATGGATTTCCTCGATGACATGCATCGCGAGGATCGCGCCATCGGGCTTGCGCGAGAACTTGTAGGCGCCGTGGCTGGTGCCCATGGCGATGGCGAGCGCATCGACCTTGGTTTCCTTCACGAACTTCACGGCCTCATCCGGGTTGGTGAGGAGCTGGTCGTGGGAAAGCTTGCCCTCGAAGCCATGGCCGTCTTCCTTCTCGCCCTCGCCGGATTCGAGGCTGCCCAGCACGCCGAGCTCGCCTTCCACCGAGATGCCGCCGAGATGGGCCATCTCGGTCACCTTCTTCGTCACGCCGACATTGTAATCCCAGTCGCCGGGCGTCTTGCCGTCGGCCTTCAGCGAGCCATCCATCATCACCGAGGTGAAACCGGCTTGAATCGCGGTCATGCAGGTCGCGGGCTCGTTGCCGTGGTCGAGATGCACGCAGACGGGGATATGCGGGTAAATCTCGGTCACCGCGTCCATCATGTGCTTCAGCATGATGTCGTTGGCGTAGGAGCGGGCGCCGCGCGAGGCCTGGATGATCACCGGCGCATCGACCGCATCGCAGGCGGCCATGATGGCCAGAGCCTGTTCCATGTTGTTGATGTTGAACGCGGGCACGCCGTAATCATTTTCGGCGGCGTGATCGAGCAGCTGGCGCATCGTGATGCGAGGCATGGTTATCCTGACTCCCGGATGGTGACGTGACTGCGCGGGGGCATAGCGCAATGCAGCAAAACGCGCCAGCATGACGATAGGAGAGGCTGAAAATTCTTGGTTTAGTCGGTAGTATTACTACAATATTCTGTAGTTTAAACAAAAAAGCCGTCCCGGAGGACGGCTGATTGCTTCGTGGTGGTTAGGGCTCAGCCAAGCGCCTTCACGCCCGGCAATTCCTTGCCTTCCATCCATTCGAGGAAAGCGCCGCCGGCGGTGGAGATATAGCTCATGTCATCCGCCACATCGGCATGGTTCAGCGCCGCGACCGTATCGCCGCCGCCCGCCACCGAGACGAGGCTGCCCGCCTTGGTGAGGCGTGCGGCTTCCTTTGCAACCGCGACGGTCGCGGTATCAAAGGGTGCGAGCTCGAACGCACCGAGCGGGCCGTTCCACACCAGCGTCTTCATGCTCGCGAGCTTTTCGGCGATGACCTTTGCAGAAGCGGGGCCGGCATCGAGGATCATCTCGTCGCCCGCGACTTCATTCACCGAAGCGGCGCGATGGGGCGGATTCGCCTTGAATTCCTTGGATAGGAGGCCGTCGGTCGGAAGCAGGATCTCGCAGCCAGCAGCCTTCGCCTTCTTCTCGATCTCGCGAGCGGTTTCGGCGAGGTCATGCTCGCAGAGGCTCTTGCCCACATTCACGCCGCGCGCGGCGAGGAAGGTGTTGGCCATGCCGCCGCCGATGACGAGGCAATCCACCTTGCTGACGAGGTTGCCGAGAAGGTCGAGCTTGGTGGAAACCTTCGCGCCGCCGACAATCGCCATGACCGGGCGCTTCGGCTGGCCGAGCGCCGCGTTCAGCGCGTTGAGTTCGGCTTCCATCGTGCGGCCGGCATAGGCCGGAAGGGCGCGCGCGAGGCCTTCGGTGGAGGCATGCGCGCGATGCGCGGCCGAGAAGGCGTCGTTCACATAGGCATCGCCAAGCTTCGCGAGGGCCGCGATGAAAGCTTCGCCGTTCTTCTCTTCCGCCTTGTGGAAGCGGGTATTCTCGAGGCAGAGCACATCGCCATTCTGCATGGCCGCGACGGCCTTTTCAGCCGCCTCGCCGATGCAATTCGGGGCAAATGCGATCAGCTTGCCCAGGCGCTTGGCGAGTTCATCCGCCACCGGCTTCAGGCTCTCGCTCGCGTTCGCGCGCTCCTCGAAGGTCTCGCCCTTGGGACGGCCGAAATGCGCCAGCAGGATCACCTTGCCGCCCTTGTCCGCGATATCGCGCAGGGTGGGCAGGATGCGGTCGAGGCGGGTGCCATCGGTCACGCGGCCATTTTCCATGGGCACGTTGAGGTCCACGCGCACCAGCACACGCTTGCCAGAGGCGGCGAGGTCGTCGAGGGTCTTGAAGCTCATTTCAGCAGGCCGGGGAAAAATTTCAGCAGAAGAACGAAGAGGATGGCGGTGGCGAGCGAGGTCACGACGCCCGTCAGCACGAGGCCGCCGAGGCGGGGCACTTTCGCTACCTGCGCGCGGAGCTGGTTGACGGTGGTTGCAAGCTCCGCCGCATCCACGGAGCGGGCGGCGCCCTCAACGCGCGTTGCGGCGCGATCAAGGCCGTCCTGCGCACGGGCCACGAGGGCTTCCGTGCGCGCGAACTTCTCTTCCATCCGCGCCATTTTGTCCTCGATCCGCGCGAGCTGATCGAGCGCGCCGCGGGAATTGGTGGAGGCTGGTGGAGTGGGCTTGGGGGCGGGGGCCGGCTCCGCCGTCGGGTCGATTCCAAGGTTCGGTTCGATACGGTCGCTCATGATGCGCCCTTCCTGAGGAATGATACGAAGCGGATGGCCCCTGCCGTCTTACGCTCAGATGAGCTTCGCCATGGCGACGGCGGTGTCCGACATGCGATTCGAGAAGCCCCACTCGTTGTCATACCACGAGAGAACGCGCACGAACTTGTCATCCATCACTTTGGTCTGGTCGAGCGCAAAGGTGGAGGAGGCCGGGTCGTGGTTGAAGTCCATGGAGACATTCGGCTGGTCGGTATAGCCGAGGATGCCCTTCAGGGGCCCGCGCTTCGCGGCCTTGATGATCGCCTCGTTGATCTTCTCGACGGTCGTCTTGCGCTTGGCGATGAACTTGAAATCCACCACCGAGACATTCGGCGTCGGCACGCGGATCGAGGTGCCGTCGAGCTTGCCCTTGAGTTCCGGGATCACCAAGCCGATGGCCTTCGCCGCACCGGTCGAGGTCGGGATCATCGAGAGCGCTGCTGCGCGGGCCCGGTAGAGATCTTTGTGCATCGTATCCAGCGTCGGCTGGTCGCCGGTATAGGCGTGGATGGTGGTCATGAAGCCCTGGGTGATGCCCACCGCATTGTGCAGCACGGCCGCAACCGGCGCGAGGCAGTTGGTGGTGCAGGAAGCGTTCGAGACCACCAGATCCTTCGCGGTCAGCGTGTCATGGTTCACGCCGTAAACGATGGTCTTGTCGGCGCCGTCGCAGGGAGCCGAAACGAGCACGCGCTTGGCGCCGGCCGTGAGATGCGCCGAGGCCTTCTCCTTGGTGGTGAAGATGCCGGTGCATTCCATGGCGATATCCACGCCGAGTTCCTTGTGCGGAAGCTGGGCCGGGTCCTTGATCGCGGTGACGCGGATACGCTTGCCGGCGACGACGATGAAATCGCCATCGACCTCGACCGTGGCCGGGAAGCGGCCGTGCACGGAATCAAAGCGGAGCAGGTGGGCGTTGGTGGCCACCGGGCCGAGATCGTTGATGCCCACGACTTCGATATCCTTGCGCTTCGATTCCACGATCGCGCGCAGCACATTACGGCCGATGCGGCCAAATCCGTTGATGAAAACCTTCGTGGTCATCCCATCATCTCCTTCAATGCTAATGGATCGGCGGACCATCTGGCGGCCCGCCTTGCAGAGTGTTCGATCAACGCTTGAGCGCTGCCTTGGCCTTCGCCGCCACGGCGTCGGCCGTAATCCCGAAATGCGCGAAGACCTTGTTCGCCGGACCGGAGGCGCCGAAGCTGTCCATGCCCACGAAAAGGCCGTCGGAACCAATGATCTGGTCCCAGCCCTGGCGAATGCCCGCCTCGATGCCGATCTTGACCTTTGTGCGGCCAATGACCTTCCGTCGATAGCTTTCCGGCTGGGCCGCGAACCGCTCGAAGCTCGGCACGGAGACGACGCGGGCCAGAATGCCCTCGGCGAGCAGCAGCGAACGCGCCTTCATGGCCAGAGAGACTTCGGAGCCTGAGGCGAAGAGCGTGACTTCCGCCTTGCCATCCGCCTTCGCGATCTCATAGGCGCCGAGGGCCACGAGGTTCTTCGCACCGGCATCGGAGCGGATCTGCGGCAGGTTTTGGCGGGTCAGCGCCAGCACCGAGGGGCGATCCTTCGTGGAAAGCGTCAGCTCCCAGGCCTCCGCCGTCTCGGTGAGATCGCAGGGGCGATAGACATCGAGATTGGGGATCGCGCGGAGCGAGGCGACATGCTCCACAGGCTGATGGGTCGGGCCATCCTCGCCCACGCCGATCGAATCATGCGTCATCACATAGGCGACGCGAATTCCCATCAGCGCCGAAAGGCGGATCGAGGGGCGGCAATAGTCCGAGAAGACGAGGAAGGTGCCGCCCGCCGGGATGACACCGCCATGCAGGGCGAGCCCGTTCATGGCCGCCGCCATCGCATGCTCGCGAATGCCGTAATGGATGAAGCTGCCGCCATGGTTTCCGGCGGCGAAAACCCCCATGCCCTTGGTCTTGGTGTTGTTCGATCCGGTGAGATCGGCCGAACCCGAGACCAGTTCCGGCATGACCGGCTGCAGGGCTTCCAGCACGCGCTGGCTGGCGCTGCGGGTCGCGAGCTCCGCCTTCTTCTCGATCGCCTCGGCCTTCACCGCGCGGATCGCCTTGGCGAAGCCTTTGGTGAGATCGCCCGCCATGACGCGCTCGAATTCGTCGCGGGTCTTGGGCTTTGCGGCGGCGAGCTTTGCGGCCCAGGCCTTGTGCTCGGCCGACGACCGCTTGCCTGCTTCATGCCAGAGCTTCTGGACATCCGCCGGGATGACGAAGGGCGCATGCGGCCAGCCGAGCTTTTCGCGCGCGCCTGCGATTTCCGAGGCATCGGTGAGCGCGCCATGCGCGGTCGAGGTGCCGGCCTTGGTCGGCGCACCGAAGCCGATCACGGTCTTGGCCGCGATGAGGCTCGGACGGTCGGATTTTTTTGCGCGCAGGATTGCGGCAGAAATCGCCTCCGGGTCGTGCCCGTCAATGGCTTCCACGCGCCAGCCCGAAGCCTCGAAACGCTTGAGCTGGTCGGTTCCGTCGGTGATCGAGACCGGGCCATCGATCGAGATGCCGTTATCGTCGAAGAAGACGATGAGGCGGTTGAGCTTCAGGTGCCCGGCGAGCGTGATCGCTTCCTGGCTGATGCCTTCCATCAGGCAGCCATCGCCGGCGAGCACATAGGTGTAATGATCGACGAGGCCCTTGAACCGGGCTGCAAGATGGCGCTCGGCGATTGCCATGCCCACCGCATTGGCGAGGCCCTGGCCCAGCGGGCCGGTGGTGGTCTCCACGCCCGGGAAATGACCATATTCCGGGTGTCCCGCGGTTTTGAAGCCGAGCTGGCGGAAATTCCTGATTTCGTCGATGGTCGCGCCCGGCACACCCATCAGGTGCATCAGCGCATAAATCAGCATCGAGCCATGGCCGGCCGAGAGCACGAACCGGTCACGGTCGGGCCATTTCGGGTCGGCGGCATCGAATTTCAGGTGATCGCGAAACAGAACGGTCGCGATATCCGCAGCGCCCATGGGGAGGCCGGAATGACCGGATTTCGCTGCCGCGACAGCATCCATGGCCAAAGCGCGAATGGCATTGGCCATCGCGTCGTGCTCACGACGAGCAATCATCGAATTCCTGCTTTCTATCACGTCTTCAACCCGCGGCGCGGTTGTTATCAGCCTGACCCTGCCTGTCAACGAATTTGGGCACTTGTCGGGCGGAAACCGTGGCCGCTACCCCGGATTGTGGCAAAGTCGCGGTTGGATGCATGGTGTTTGCACACATCTCGGCGATCCAGCTCACGCTTTTGCGCGCTGCGGGTTGATTGGAAGGTGATGGGCCGGCGGGCCTATCTCTCGGGTCGTGGCGGCGGCGAGAAGCTGCGCCCGACCTGAAGAGCGGCCCCATTCCGGGCTGCCCGATCGTCCCTTGAAGGAGATCCATGATGAACAAGATCGCTGTTTCCATCCTCGCCCTTGGTGCCGCCCTTGCGACCCCGGCTTTCGCCAATGAGGCGACCCACAATGGCCTGCCGGTCGCAACCCCCTCGGTCGAGGCGATCCGCGCTGGCGATGTGCAGACGGGCTTCAGCGCCACGACCCAGAGCGCCTTCATGACCCGCTCGGGTGTTGACCTTTCGGCAGATGCGGCCCGCGGTGCGCAGGCCGGCAACTAAGGCCGGTGGTTTGCAGCTGAAAGGGGAGGCAGGAGCTTCGGCCCAGGCGCTCCTCATCATCTGATCGCAAACGCGAAAACGCCCGCTCCAGGTGAAAGCCCGGAGCGGGTTAATTGTAATAAAGGCAATGGAATCCGATCACCGTGATCGCTCACGGCGTGAAAAGGAATTCCGATGCCAGAAAACGCTTAGTGCAGATGACGCTTTTCGGGCGGCTTGCCCGTTCGAAGACGCGTGATTTCGTCCTTCAGGACCAGTTTTTGCCGCTTGATTGACGCGATGCGCGTTTCATTCCGGGCGGCGTGGGCGAGCTCGTTCCTGAGCTCGTCGTCGAGGGCACGATGCTTCCGCTCCAACTGAGCAAGATGCGAACTTTGCGACATAGTCGACACCTCCGTTTGTTATGCCGACGAAGGAGAGTGTGGCACATCGGCGATTTGCTGCAAGTGGAATTCGCGGGGCCTCCCAAACGCGCTTAACGCATGTGGACAACCGATCGGCGGGCGATTAACCAAGTCGAGTTTTGGCCGATATGCCGCCATGCTGATGCGATAGTCCGGACTGGGGTTCTGTCATGCGTGAGACGCCGAGCGACGAGGAACGCGCACTCCTCCACAGCGAGCTTCACCGCCTGCAGATCGAACACCGCGATCTCGATGCCGCCATCGCCGCACTGGAACAGCTTGGCGCGGTGGATCAGCTTCAGGTGCAGCGCCTCAAGAAGCGGAAACTGCAACTGAAAGACCGGCTGATCGTTCTTCAGGATCGGCTTACGCCGGATATCATCGCCTGATCTTGGCAGGAATGGGCAATTCTCTTGCAAAATTGTGGGCTTTCGCCTAACCGGCTGTGCTTTCTCCGGGCAATCGTTGCTTGACACCGCCCCTTGAGGAGGCCCAGGCCGTGGCCAAACCCGTTCCCCCCGTCGCCATCATCATGGGCAGCCAATCCGATTGGCCGACGATGAAGCACGCGGCCGAGCATCTCGAAAAGCTGGGCGTTCCGTTCGAAGCGAAGATCATCTCGGCGCATCGCACGCCGGAGCGGCTTTTCAATTTTGCCCGTACGGCGAAAGCGCGGGGCTACAGGATCATCATCGCCGGTGCGGGTGGGGCCGCGCATCTCCCCGGCATGGCTGCCGCTATGACGACGCTGCCTGTGCTGGGCGTGCCGGTGGAATCGAAGGCGCTGTCGGGGCAGGATTCGCTGCTCTCCATCGTGCAGATGCCGGGGGGCGTTCCCGTCGGCACGCTCGCCATCGGCAAGGCCGGTGCCATCAATGCCGGCTTGCTCGCGGCGCAGATCCTCGCCCTCAACGATCCCGCGCTTGCGATGCGGCTTGAGGAATTCCGCGAAAAGCAGACGGCGTCCATCGCCGAGACCCCCAAAGACGAATGATGCTGAAACCCGGCGCGACCATCGGAATTCTCGGCGGAGGCCAGTTGGGCCGCATGCTCGCCATCGCCGCTGCGCGGCTTGGCTTCCATTGCCACATCTATTGCCCCGAGGCGGGCTCGCCCGCTTTTGAGGTGGCGCGTGCGCACACGGTCGCGGCCTATGAGGATGAGGCCGCTCTGGCAGAGTTCGCAAGCCAGGTGGATGTGGTGACGCTCGAATTCGAGAATGTCCCGGTCGCGGCCCTGCGTTTTGTCGCGAGCCGTGTGCCTGTCGCCCCTTCGGCGGATGCCCTCGAAATCGCGCAGGATCGTCTCGCCGAGAAGACCTTCGCCACGAAGCTGGGCCTCGGCACCGCACCTTTCGCGGATGTGCCGGATGCTGTGGCGCTCGAAGCGGGCATCGCGCGCATCGGCACGCCGGCGATCCTGAAGACCCGTCGCTTCGGTTATGATGGCAAGGGCCAGGTGAAGATCATGGCGTCGGGCGAGGCTTCGCAGGCCCTGGCCGATCTCAGGGGTGCGCCGGCCATTCTCGAAGGGTTCGTGCGGTTCTCGCGCGAGGTGTCTGTGGTGGCCGCCCGCAAGGCGGATGGCGCGTTTGAACCTTTCGATGTGACAGAGAACGAGCATCGGAATCATATTCTCGATCGCTCCGTTGCCCCCGCGCAGGTCTCGCAGGCCACGCGTGACAAGGCGATTGCGGCGGCCCGTGCGATTGGCGATGGCCTCGGCTATGTCGGCACCTTCGCGGTGGAGTTCTTCGTGGTGGGCGACGAGGTGATCGTGAACGAGATCGCGCCGCGCGTGCACAATTCCGGGCACTGGACGCTCGATGGTGCCATCACCTGCCAGTTTGAGCAGCATATCCGGGCGATTGCCGGCTGGCCCTTGGGGAATCCCGCGCGGATCGCTCATGTCGAAATGCTCAATCTCGTGGGGGAGGGCACGGCCCGTTGGGAGGCGCTCGCCGCAGAGCCTTCGACGAAAATCCACCTCTACGGCAAGGCGGAGATCCGTGCCGGCCGCAAGATGGGACATGCCACCCGGCTGCGCTTTCCGACCTGAAACGGGCCAGAAGGGCTGAATTTTCCCGATTTGCGGCGTGGACAAGCGCGGGCAGCTGTGTTATCCGCCCGACCTCTTGAGGATGTTCCGGTTTGACCGGAGCAAAAACGCAATTCCCAGACTGGACGGAGCAAACGTGCAGGTTCTCGTTCGTGACAACAATGTCGACCAGGCTCTTCGCGCGCTGAAGAAAAAGATGCAGCGTGAGGGCATTTTCCGCGAGATGAAGCTCCGCGGCCATTACGAGAAGCCGTCCGAGAAGCGCGCCCGCGAGAAGGCCGAAGCCGTTCGCCGCGCCCGCAAGCTGGCCCGTAAGCGCATGCAGCGCGAAGGCCTGATCGCCGCCGCCCCGAAAAAGGCGAAGTGATCCGTCAGGATCGTCTTTCGAGGGCGGTCCTTTCGAGCGCGAGCTGTGTTTCCTTCCCAATGGAATGGAAATGCGCCAGAATGCGATTGATCGTGAAGGAAGGCGTCCGATACCGAACGGACGCTTTTTTGTTGTTGGAGACCGGCATGAACGGGACGATGGCGGAAGCTCTGCCGCAAGGCGGAATGCGGGCATGGCGATTGGCCGTTCCGCTGATGTTCGTGCTGGGGCTTGGCGCGTGCGAATCCGTCACATCGCTCAGCATGCCCTCTGTGGCCGAGATTGATGATCCGAGCAACGCACCGGCGCAGCAGGCCAATATCGGCTCGCTAACGGATGTGATCCGCCGCAATCCCAACGATCCGCAGGCCTATAACACGCGCGGTGTGGCCTTCGCGCGCTCGGGCCGCTTCGGCGAAGCTGTCACCGATTTCACCCGCGCCATCCAGCTCAACCCTGATTATGCCGCAGCCTACACCAATCGCGGGCTCGCGCATCGCCAGGCCGGGCGCAATGCCGAGGCGCTGGGCGACTTCAACCGCGCGATCCAGGCCGATGGTCGCTATTACCCTGCCTATCTCGCGCGCGGAAACCTCTCCCGCGTGCAGGGTAATCTCGGGCAGGCGATTTCGGATCTCGGAG
>JALOTF010000109.1 GCA_025458025.1 Beijerinckiaceae bacterium
TGCCCTGCTCATCGCGAGCGAGGCGGCTGTGAAGCGCTTCGGACTCACCCCGCTCGCGCGCGTCACGGGCCTCGCGACCGCCGGCGTGCCGCCGCGCATCATGGGCATCGGCCCGGCTCCGGCCACGCAGAAACTCTGCACGCGCCTCGGCATCAAAGCGAGCGATTTCGACGTGATCGAGCTCAACGAAGCTTTCGCCGCGCAGGGCCTTGCGAGCCTGCGCCTGCTCGGCCTGCCGGACAGCGCCGACCACATCAATCCCAATGGCGGCGCGATTGCGCTGGGCCATCCGCTCGGCATGTCTGGCGCACGCCTCGCCCTGACCGCAGCGATCGAGATGAAGGATCGCGGAGGCAAGCGCGCCTGCGCCACCATGTGCATCGGCGTGGGCCAGGGCATCGCGCTGGCACTCGAGAGCGTGTGAATCACTTTCTCAACACGCGGAATCAGAATGCGAGGGACCGGAATCAATCCCTCGCCATTTCGTCGCAAGCTCCTGAAATCGCTGCGTTTCAGACCTGATCGTAATCCACCGCGAGAGCGCCGCTGGTGGGCCGGCACTGGCAGGTGAGAACATAGCCGGCCTCGACCTCCCAGGGTTCGAGGCTGAAATTCAGGTCCATGCTCGCGGTGCCCTCGGTCACCTTCGCACGGCAAGTGCAGCACATGCCGCCCCGGCAGGAATAGGGCACGTCGAGCCCCGCGCGCTCGGCGGCTTCGAGCACGGTCTCGCCGTCATGCAGCGTCAGCGCATGGCTCTGGCCGTCATGGGTGATGGTCAGCGGCACGCCCTTGTCCGCCTCGGGTGCCACCTTGCGAGCGCCCGCACGCGGCGGGGCAGAGCCGGTCGAGAACAGTTCGACATGAATGCGCGAGGGCTCGGCCCCTATCTCCTCCAGCACCGTGCGGGCAGCGCCGGTCATGTCCTCCGGACCGCAGAGATAGATGTCGTCGATGGCCTTCACACCGCCAAGCGTGCGCACGAGCCCTCCAGCGTCTCGCGGAAGAGGATCGAACCGGAATTCCGGTTGCCGTAGAAAAGCGTCAGCTTGGCATCCGGGTCGCGCGCAAGGCGCGTGCGGATGATCGAGAGGATCGGCGTGATGCCCGATCCGCAGGCGAAGAACACGGCATGCCCGCCATTCGCCGCGCGCGTCGTGGCACCGAAGCGGCCCATTGGCGTCATCACATCGAGCGCCACACCGACCTGCAACGCGCGATTGGCGAAGGTGGAGAAGGCCCCGCCCGCCACTTCCTTCACGGCCACGCGCAATTCGCCATCCTCCTCGCCAGCGCAAATAGAGTAGGAGCGGCGAATATCCTCGCCGTCGATCTCCGTGCGGAGCGTGAGATATTGCCCCTGCTCGAAAGCATAGGCCGGGCGCAAATCCTGCGGCACCTCGAAGGCGATGGAGACCGCATCGGGCGTCTCGCGGCGGATTTCGCGGATTTTCAGCGTGTGAAAACGGGGCGTGGACATCGGGCTGACCTCAGATGCACTTGAAATAATCGAAGGGTTCGCGGCAGGCGCGGCAGCGCCACAGGGCCTTGCAGGCGGTAGAGCCAAATTCAGAGACGCGCTCGGTTTCAGCCGAACCGCAATGCGGACAGGGTATCTCATCCACCCCGAACAACGCGCCCCGGCCTTTCGCGCGTCCCACGGGCGGCGCGATGCCATAGGCGCGGAGTTTCTCCTTGCCTGCCTCGGTCATCCAGTCTGTCGTCCAGGCGGGCGAGAGCGACAGCGTGACCTTGCGAGCCGCAAAACCCGCCTTCTCCAGCGCGAGGTCGACCTGAAGCGAGATCATGTCCATCGCCGGGCAGCCGGAATAGGTCGGCGTGATGACGACCTCCACGGCCTCGCCCGCAAGGCGCACGTCGCGCAGCACGCCGAGATCCTCGATCGTCAGCACCGGAACTTCCGGATCGCACACGCTCGCCGCGGCAATGCGCGCACGTGTCAGGCGTTCATCGACCGGCTCGCGCAGATAGACGATCCCGGCCATAGCTCACCAGGTCGAGCCGGGATAGGCGCGCTGCATGAATTGCAGATCGGCCAGCAGATGCCCGAGATGCTCGGAATGTTCGCCACGCCGACCGCCGGTCTGCATCCAGCCATCGCCGGGACGGCTGATCAGGGCATCGGCGAAAACGCGATCCACCGTATCGAGCCAGAGCGGCCGGATACCGGCGGGATCAAACGCCACGCCCGCCTCGATCAGCGCGCGCTCGGTCTCGTCCACCTCGAACATCTCGCCGGTGAAGGGCCAGAGATCGGCCAAAGCCTCCTGCAGGCGCGCGGCGCTCTCCTCCGTGCCATCGCCGAGGCGGATGACCCATTCGGCGGAATGGCGAAGGTGATAGGCCATCTCCTTCACGGTCTTGGCTGCAATCGCGGCCAAACGCTCATCTTTCGAGGCGCTGAGGCGCTCGAAATAGGGGTGCATGAAGGCCGCATAGAGAAACTGCCGGAGGATGGTGAAGGCGAAATCGCCGCGCGGGCGCTCCACCAGCAGGATGTTCCGGAATGCGTCGCAATCGCGCAAGTAAGCGAGGTCATCCTCGCTGCGACCCTTGCCCTCGATCTCGCCGGCATAGGTGTAGAAATTCCGCGCCTGCCCAATGCAATCCAGCGCCATATTCGCGAGCGCGAGGTCTTCCTCAAGCATCGGCCCGTGGCCGCACCACTCGCTGAGGCGATGGCCGAGAACCAGCGCGTTATCCGCAAGGCGCAGGGTGTAGGTGAGAAGCGGGGTCTGCATCACATATGCCCCACTTCATCCGGCACCTCGTAGAAGGTGGGATGGCGATAGATTTTCGAGGCCGTCGGCTCGAACATCACGTCCTTGTCGGTGGGGTCCGACGCCGTGATCGCGCTCGACGGCACCACCCAGATCGACAGCCCCTCGCCCCGGCGGGTGTAAACGTCGCGGGCGTTCTGCAACGCCATCTCGGCATCCGGCGCGTGCAGCGAACCGGCATGGCGATGGCTGAGGCCCGTGCGGGAGCGGATGAACACTTCCCAGAGCGGCATGTTCTTTTCGGTCATTGGCTTTACTCCGCAGCAATTCTGGCGGCGGCCTTGCGAGCCGCGCGCTTCTCGGCATGGGCCAGCGCCGCCTCGCGCACCCAGGCGCCTTCGTCATGCGCCTTGATGCGGGCCTTGATGCGCTCGCGATTGCAGGGCCCCTCGCCCTTCACCACGCGGTTGAACTCGGCCCAGTCGATCTCGCCATGCTCCCAATGCCCCGTGGCCTCGTTGAATTTCAGGTCCGGGTCCGGGAAGGTCAGGCCGAGGAAATGCCCCTGCGGCACGGTGGCATCGATGAATTTTTGGCGAAGTGCATCGTTGGAGAAGCGCTTGATCTTCCACTTCATGTTCTGGTCGGAATGCTGGGAAGCCGAATCCGACGGCCCGAACATCATCAAAGCGGGCCACCACCAGCGGTTCAGGCTATCCTGCGCCATCTTTTTCTGCGCGGGCGTGCCGCGCGCGAGCGTCATCACGATCTCGTAGCCCTGCCGCTGGTGGAAGCTCTCTTCCTTGCAGATGCGGATCATCGCGCGGGCATAGGGCCCGAACGAGGTCCGGCAGAGCGGGATCTGGTTCATGATGGCCGCGCCATCCACCAGCCAGCCGATCATGCCCATATCGGCCCAGGAGGGCGTGGGATAATTGAAAATGCTGGAATATTTCGCGCGGCCCGAATGCAGCGCATCGACCAGTTCCTCGCGGGAGACCCCGAGCGTTTCGGCGGCGGAATAGAGGTAGAGCCCGTGGCCGCCCTCATCCTGCACCTTGGCGAGCAGTGCGGCCTTGCGCTTCAGCGACGGCGCGCGGGTGATCCAGTTCCCCTCTGGCAGCATGCCCACGATTTCCGAATGCGCGTGCTGGGAGATCTGCCGCACCAGCGTCTTCCGGTAGCCCTCGGGCATCCAGTCATTCGGCTCGATCTTTTCCTCGGCATCGATCCGGGCCTGGAAGGCCGCGAGCTTGGCGGGATCGTCCTTTGAGACTTCCGTCACCGTGTTGAGCGCCTGCGCATACATCGCGGCAATCCTCCCCTGATGCTATTTCGGGGAAGTATGTTACAGATTTTTTGAAAGTCAATTATTTTCGTTACAAATATCGCCTGCGGCGGGATATCGCGGTGCAAACGCTATTTTCACCCCCGCAGATGCTGCAATGCGACATCGAACGCGGCGCGAGCGCGACCGCCCGGCCAGTCTTTCGGCAGCAGCATTTCCGGCAGGAACGGATCGCGCAGCACGATGCGGCGGAACTCATGCACGAGCATCAGCCGGGCGAGCCGCGCTTCCTCGGGCGTGAAGGTGCCGGCGCGCACCGCGTCCGCATGGGCGATCACCGCGCGATAGCCGCTCGCGAGCGGCTCCAGCGGCCAGATTTCCCGCGCGCGCATCGCGAGATCAGCATTGGCGTGGAGCGAAAGCGCGAGGCAGCCGCCGATCTCCGGCGCAACACGGTCCTGCCATGCCGGGCGGACCATCAGGTTCGCGGCGAGCGGCACGAAGCCCATGGCGCCGAGTTCGCTGCGCAGGGTCGCGCGCCGCCCCGTATCCTCGATGACAAGGCCATCGAGATCGCCATTGGGCTGCGGCAGGCGGCGCCCGAAGATCAGATCCCCCGCCGCCTCGAAATCCGCGAGTGCGCGCGCCGAGAGGCGATAGAGCGCCGCCTTGCCGTCGCGCTCGCGCAGCAAGGTGCCATCATTCACGAGGCGCGACAGAGCCGTGCGCACGAGGCCCGGCTCGATCTCCAGCGCGTAAAGCCAGTCCTGCAACTCGGAGAGGCGCAAGGCCTCCCCCGCCGGCAGCACCAGCGCCCCGAAAACCGAGACGATCAGCGACCCCGTGCGCGGCGGCACGCGCCCGTGATGCGCCGCGATGAGCGCGGAAAGCGCCGGCGCGCGGTTCATGCCTCAGGCCGGCTCCGCGTTGCGCTTTTCCACCATGGCCTTGAAGGCCGGGCGCGCTTGGCAGGCGGCGAGCCAGGCCTTGAGATGCGGCACATCCTCGAACAATTCCGGCGCAGGCTGGGCGTAACGGATCACCTCCGCGACGTTGATATCCGCCACCGTGAAGCGCCCGCCGACGAGATAACCCGTCTTCGCGAGCGCGGCATCGAGCACCTTGAAGGGCGCGCGCAGGGCCACCACGGCGGCATCCGCCAGTTCGGGCTTGCGCTCGTCGCCCTGCTTCATCAGGCGGTGATAGAGGATCATGATCGTGTGCGGCTCGGCCTCGGTCGCGGCCCAGAGCGTCCACATCGCGCATTCGCCATCCTCGGCGAGATTGGCCGGAGCCAGCGGCCCACCGAACTTCTTCGCGAGGTAGAGGTTGATGGCGAGCGATTCGTGCAGGACCAGATCGCCATCCTTCATCGAGGGGATATGCCCGTTCGGGTTCACCGCAAGGAAGGCGGGCGAGCGCGTGTTGATCGGCGCATCCGGTGCCTCGGGGTTCGGCAGACGATAGGCCTGCGTCACCGGCACCTGCTCGTAGGGCTGGCCCAGCTCGTTCATCAGCCAGATGTTGCGGGAAGCGCGGCTGCGCGTGACGCCGTAGATCGTAACCATGCGAGGGGAAGGCCTTCTGTCTCGAGGATTGCTAGCGCCAAATCTTCCCCATATCGCAGCCGCTGACCAATCAAATTCGCTGATGATGACATTGGAGCGTCACGGCATAGGCCAAACCCATGGCGGGCTCGTCAGCCCCACCGGGAAACACTTCTCTCCTGCAAGGGCGAAGCTCAGCAGGGTTTTTCCCCGGATGCCTGCAATTCGGAAGGCCAAGCTTTGGCGAGAGGCCTCCGGACAAGGTAGAATAATCTTCTTTCTGCACGGATTTTCAGGGATACCCATATGGACCGCATTGACCGCAAGATTCTCGCCCACCTTCAGGAGCGGGCAGATATGTCGCTTGCTGAACTCTCGGAAAAAGTTGGGCTTTCGCAAACGCCCTGCTGGAAGCGCATCCAGAAGCTCGAAGCCAACGGCACCATCCTGCGCCGCGTGGCCCTGCTCTCGCCGGAGAAAATCGGCCTCGGATTGACCGTTTTCGTCTCGATCGAAACCGCTGATCATTCCGCAGCATGGCTCAAGCGCTTCGCCGATGGCGTCACCGCCATGCCCGAGGTGATGGAGCTTTATCGCATGGCCGGCGACGTGGATTACATGCTGCGCGTCGTGGTCGAGGACATGGCGGCCTATGACACCTTCTACAAGCGTTTGATCGAGGCTTTCCCGCTGAAGAATGTCTCTTCGCGCTTCGCGATGGAACGGGTGAAATCCACCACAGTCTATCGCATCCCGCCGGAACCCGTCGCCGCCTGAAGCGGCGTATCTGCGTCGGCCAGACACTCGAATGTGTGGCCGATCATCACCAGAACCGGCCCGTCATCCGGCCAGAACGCGAGTTCTTCTGGCAGGGTCGCCAAAGTGCCCGCGAGATGGCGCTCATCCCCGCGCGTGGCGTTCATCATGGCGATGGCGGAAATGTCGGCCGGGAGGCCTGCATCTAACGCTCGCGCGCGGAATTCGCCCAATGTTTTCCGAGGCATGTAGAGCACGGTCGTCGCGGTCTCGTCCGCGATGGCCTCCCACGCAATATCCGCCGGCAGCTTGCCATCCATCCCGTGCCCGGTGAGGAATTGCAGCCGCCGCGCGCGCTTGCGCTCCGTGAGCGACACCGCGAGCGAGGCTGCCGCCCCCTGCGCCGCCGTGATTCCCGGCACGATGGCGACGGGAATGCCCGCGCGCCGCGCGGTATCGAGTTCCTCGGTCGCGCGACCGAAAATGCCGGGATCGCCGGATTTGAGCCGCACAACATGCCGGCCCTCGCGCGCGAGCTTCACCATCAAGGCATTGATATCGCTCTGCTTGCAGGATAGACTATGCCCTTTCTTGCCCACAAGCATGCGCTTGGCCTCGCGCCGCGCAAGTTCCAGCACCTCGGCTGAAACCAGATCATCATGCAAGATGATATCTGCCGCCTGAAGCGTGCGGATCGCTTTCACCGTGAGGAGATCCGGATCGCCCGGCCCCGCGCCGACAAGGCTGATGCGCCCGATTTTCACGCGCTCCTCGATGCCCTCGAGGCTCGCGAGAAGCGCGTGCCAGTCAGCATCCGTCGGCGCTTTCTCCGGCGTGGCCAGCGCGCGCCGCGTGAAGCTCTCCCAGAAGAGCCGCCGCGCGGCATAGCCCAGCGCACGCGCCTGCACGGCGGGCCGCCAGTCGCGCGCGGCCTCAGCCCAGGCCTTCAGGCCCTGCGGCAGCAAAGCCTCGATTTTCTGGCGGATCGCCTGCCCGAAAACCGGCGCCGCGCCATCCGTGGAAATGCCGATGACGAGCGGCGAACGGTTCACGATGGCCCCGAACTGGAAGGCGCAGAAATCTGGCTTGTCGATCACGTTAAAGGCCGCGCCCGCCGCACGCGCGGCTGCAACGAAGGCCTCGGCCTCGTTGGTTTCCTCCAGATCGGCGATGGCGATCACCGCGTCCCGGAGGTCGTCAGGCGACCATTCTCGCGCATGGAGCGTGATGGAGCCTGCGGGCGGATCAGCCGCCAAAGCTTCGAAGGCCTCGGAGAATTCCACTGCGAAAACATGGAGATCAGCCCCGGCCGCTGCGAGAAGCTCCGCCTTCCACAGCGCGCCGTCGGTCGCACCCGCGAGCACGACATGCTTGCCCGCGAGCTTAAAGAAGACCGGCAGGGTCGCAAGCGGCGCAATGCGCTGGGGGCGCGAGAGGGTGGGTTCGCGACGGCTCATCGCGCGGCCTCGATGGTGGCCACAGCCGCCCTGCCCGGCTTTGCCGAGGGCGGGTAGAACACCCAGAGCAGGGCCAGCGCCACAAGCGCCACGCGAAAGAGGAAATCCAGCCGTCGTTCGCGTGGGTCCGGGTTCATATCCCGCCCCCATCGAGCGACAGCGCAGCCTCGCGCCGCTCCTGGATCTTGCGCCACAGGGCATCATGAAAGGTGCGCGCGATGGGCCGCAGCGTGAGATCCGCGAGCCCCGCGAGTGCCGCGATTCCCCCCTGCCCCGAGAGCGCGAAGACGATCCCCGCGACACCCAAAGCGGAGGCCAGACGCCGCGTCAGGAGGTTCAGCCGCGCCTTGCGCTGCGCGGATCCCTGCGGACCAAGCACGCGGGCAATGGCGCGGTCGATTTCCGTAGCGCCGGTCGATAAGGATAAACCCGCCAAGCACTTGCGATTGCGTATAATCCGTCAGCACCAGCGGCTTGTCGAAGGCGAGCCGCACGCGGCCGATGGCGTTGAGCGCAAGGCTCTCTGCCGCCTCGCCCGCGAAGCTCTCGATATTCGTGCGCTCGTGGATGGAAACCACATTCGCCGTGGCCATGGCCGTGCCGAGCTTCACGAGGAACTGCGCGCCCGCCTCCATCACGCGTTCGCC